>NZ_JBALOQ010000019.1:700-178032 GCF_036962705.1 Bacillus sp. JJ1562 | reverse complement strand
CAAATAGGGTAATCGTACCTCCACGGATTCAAAATCGAACAAAAAGGGTACATAAACGGCATAAACGTACCCTCATTAATCTTAAATCTAACAAAGATGGCACGAATAACGCCATAAACTTCGCAATCACACAACTCCCTTTACTCCCGTTCAACCTAGTTATCCTTATACCCCAATGTCCCTTCATACACATCCTCATCAACTGGATTCACAGCCCACATTGTTTGGATGGGATCAAAATCTGATGCAAATTCTTCTTTGTGTTTACTTTTTTTCGCTTCGTCTAATGTCCCAGTGACTGGGCCTGTGTATATGATTTCATTCTTTTTCAATATTAATCACCTCTTTAAGGTAGAATCTTTCAAAAAATGTATAAAAATGCGTGCTAAAATTTAACTTTTTCGATACGATAGAAATAAGATAAAATAAACCATGTAGCTTTCAAGAAAAAAGAAAACGCTTCCAAGTTTTGAGGTCAATTCAAAAGAAGGGGGAAACCTTGAGTGAATATGCAAACTGGACTTTTTCAACAGCAATCTTTAAAGCTAGTCATGACAAAGGAATTAACACAGGCTATTACTCTTTTACAATACTCTACTTTGGATTTGACTAAATTTCTAGAAGAGCAAACACTAGAAAATCCCCTAATTGATGTTAAACCAACGGATTTTGGACGAACTAAAAAAACGAAGGTCACAAAAGATACGTATACAAATCCAATCGACTATATCGGTAAAAAAGAAGTAACCCTGTATGAGCATTTGCTAACACAGCTTTCATATATGAAACTAAACAACACGAAAAAACGGACGATTGAATATATCATCCAGCTACTCGACAGTAATGGTTACTTGTATTTTCAAGAAGAAGAAATTGCAAGGGAACTCAATACCGACACAGAGACCATTGAAAATGCGATTTACTTTATACAAAGCCTCGATCCGATTGGGGTAGGATCGAGGTCTTTACAGGAATGTCTTCTATTGCAATTGAGGGCACTCCCGAATCGAAACCATTTAGCGGAAACCATCATTCAAGATCATTTTGAACGATTCGCTGAAAAGTCATGGAAGGAAATCGCTAAGGATCTAAATGTAATGCTTTTTGATATTCAACAGGTATTTGATTTTATCCAAACGCTTCAGCCAAGACCAGGCGCTGCCTTTCAGGGTGGGGAAGCACATTACATTGTTCCTGATATTGATATTCAAGTTGAAGATAATATGGTCACAATGAGCATGCAAGACTCGTACCTACCAAAGGTATCGTTGAATCTGCAATATTATCAGCACTTTTTACAGGAGAAGGATTCCAGAACAAAATCCTACCTTCAGGAAAAAGTGGATCAATGCCAGTGGATCATGAGAAGTTTGGAGCAACGAAAAATGACCTTGCAAAATGTAATGGGTGAAATTATCAACCAACAATTGGATTTTTTCATTAAGGGCCCGACACATTTAAAACCGCTGATTATGAGCGATGTTGCTGATGCACTTGAGATTCATGAATCGACAGTTAGCCGTGCAGTTAAGGATAAATTTGTACAAACGCCATTTGGAATTTTTGAAATGAAGTATTTCTTCAGTCGGAATATCCAAACAACGGGGGAAGCCGATACGTCTTCGACACAAGTGAAAAGTGTAATGAAACAGATGATTGTAGAGGAAAACAAGCAAAAGCCTTTGTCAGACCAAGAAATTGTCAGTATACTTGAGGAGAAGCATGGTATTCTTGTATCGAGACGAACAATCGCAAAATACCGTGACCAATTAAATATACCTTCTTCAACGAAACGAAAACGGTATAGCAAGTAGATTGGAAGTGTAACAAGTTGAAACGTATTCAAGTAACGATGTATTCAAAGGAAAATTGCTCTCTTTGTACGAAAGCTAAAAAAGTGATTGAGGAACTTAGTGAGGATTATCCATTAGAGCTTCACGAAATCGATATTTATAAAGATGATGAACTTTTGGAAAAATATCAGATCATGATTCCAGTAATCGAAATCGATGGAAACGAAGTGGAGTATGGGATTATCCATAAAGAAACAATCCGCGATTACTTGAATAATTTTGTAAAAAGATAAGGTTTTACCCCGACTGCCTAAAAAATAGGCAGTTTATTTATTGCATTCTTTTAAAAGTATTGTTACTATATACATGTAACACGACGATATACGATTTTTAAATTTGTTGTTTTTTTTTACTGTAAGCGGGACATAATATGTCACAGCGGGACAAAAGAAGTCCCTTATGGTAAAAAGGGGAAATGAAAAAATGAGTTCAATCATTGAGGTACAACAGAAATTATTACCCGATTTACTCGAGGTTATGCAAAAGCGCCATGAGATCCTCAAATACATACGACTTATGCAACCAATAGGAAGAAGGAATCTTTCAACTAGTCTTGGTCATAGCGAGCGTGTCCTCCGCGGGGAGGTTGAGTTTTTAAAGAAACAAAACCTTGTGGACTTTAGCATTGCTGGTATGAGCTTGACGAAAGAGGGCGCGGAGCTTTTAAAAGACCTAGAGGATGTTATTAAGGAAGTTTTAGGTTTAAGGGTTTTAGAATCGAAACTTAAGGAGAAGTTAAATATAAAAGAAGTGATTGTCGTTCCAGGCGACAGTGACACTGCTCCTTGGGTGAAAAAAGAAATGGGAAGAGCTTGCGTTTCAAGAATAAAACAAAGCCTTTTTGGAGAAAATATCGTCGCAGTTACAGGTGGTACAACTCTTGTTGAAGTGGCAGAAATGATGACCCCAGATTCGAAAGGGCGAAGCATTTTATTCGTTCCGGCAAGAGGTGGGTTAGGAGAACGTGTGGAAAATCAAGCAAATACGATTTGCGCGAAGATGGCTGAAAAAGCCTCGGGGGATTACCGACTTCTTCATGTACCTGATGTTGTAAGTAATGAAGCGTACCAATCATTTGTGGCGGAACCATCGATTCGTGATGTCTTGAATTTGATTAAGTCATCAAGTATGGTTGTTCACGGAATAGGAGACGCTATTACAATGGCAGAGCGTCGCAAGACAGATGAAGAGGATATGAAAAAAATCATAGAATCTCATGCGGTCGCAGAAGCTTTTGGCTATTATTTTGACGAAGATGGGGAAGTCGTCCATCGGGTTCAAACAATTGGAATCCAGCTTAAGGATCTTCCCGCAATCCATGATGTGATTGCAGTAGCTGGTGGAGCTTCGAAGGCAATCGCCATCCAAGCTTATTTAAAGCAAGCGCCGGGAACTCTATTAATTACAGATGAAGGTGCTGCAAAAGAGTTAATAAAGGGGTAACCCTTATATAAAAATTCTTTTTTAGGTTTCACATACAAAAGGAGGAAATCAAAAATGGCAGTTAAAGTTGGTATTAATGGTTTTGGACGTATTGGTCGTAACGTTTTACGTGCGGCATTAAACAATCCAAATGTTGAAGTAGTAGCAGTAAATGATTTAACAGATGCAAATATGTTAGCACATCTATTAAAGTATGACACTGTTCACGGTGTTCTTGATGCAGAAGTATCTGTTAATGGAAATAGCCTTGTTGTTAATGGAAAAGAAATCCTTGTAAAAGCTGAACGCGACCCGGCTCAACTTGCTTGGGGAGACCTAGGTGTTGAAGTTGTTATTGAATCAACTGGTCGTTTCACTAAGCGCTCTGACGCTGCGAAACACATCGAAGCTGGTGCGAAAAAAGTAATCATTTCTGCTCCTGCAACTGACGAGGACATCACAATCGTTATGGGTGTTAACCATGACAAGTATGATGCAGCAAGCCATGACGTTATTTCAAATGCTTCTTGTACAACAAACTGCTTAGCACCATATGCAAAAGTTTTACATGAAAACTTTGGAATTAAGCGTGGTATGATGACAACTATTCACTCATACACAAATGACCAACAAATTCTTGATTTACCACATAAAGATTATCGTCGTGCTCGTGCAGCAGCTGAAAACATCATTCCAACTACTACTGGTGCAGCAAAAGCTGTTTCTCTAGTATTACCTGAATTAAAAGGTAAATTAAATGGTGGCGCTATGCGTGTTCCAACTCCAAACGTGTCACTTGTTGACTTAGTTGCCGAGTTAGATAAAGAAGTAACTGTTGAAGAAATTAACGCAGCACTACGTAAAGCTTCTGAAGAAGAATTAAAAGGAATCATGGGTTATAGTGAAGAACCACTTGTATCTTCTGATTACAATGGTAATGCAAATTCTTCAACTATTGATGCTCTTTCTACAATGGTTATGGAAGGCAACATGGTTAAAGTTATCTCTTGGTATGACAACGAAAGTGGATACTCTCACCGTGTAGTTGACCTTGTAGATTACATTGCATCAAAAGGTCTATAATTTATTTATTCAAATAGAATGTCACATTACATTAAATAGTAGATCATACTGTTCTTGGAATCCTAAGAAACAGCTACTATAATAGAACTTGTGAAGGGAAGGGAATGTTCCCTTCCCTTTTTGATGTGTATTTGAGGTGCCTGTCACCGCTCAAAGCAATTCAATTAGACAAGTTTTTAAACAAAATTACATAGAACGGAGGCCTTTTGAAATGAATAAGAAATCAGTAAGAGATATTGATGTGAAAGGCAAGCGAGTTTTCTGTCGAGTTGATTTTAACGTTCCAATGCAAGATGGTCAGGTTACAGACGAAACTCGTATTCGTGCAGCATTACCAACAATCGAGTTCCTTCGTAATGAAGGAGCAAAGGTCATTTTAGCAAGCCATCTTGGTCGTCCAAAAGGAAAAGCGGTTGACGAGCTACGCTTAGACCCAGTTGCTAAACGATTAAGCGAGCATTTAGGTATCGAGGTTCGCAAAACAAATGAAGCATACGGTCCAGAGGTTGAACAAACCATCTCAGAAATGAACGAAGGCGATGTTCTTTTACTAGAAAACGTCCGTTTCTATCCTGGTGAAGAGAAGAATGATTCAGAGCTTGCAAAACAATTTGCTGCACTAGCTGATGTATACGTAAACGATGCATTTGGTGCTGCTCACCGTGCTCATGCTTCTACAGCCGGGATTGCTGAACACCTACCAGCCGTTGCAGGTTTCTTAATGGAAAAAGAAATCGAAGTACTAGGCAAAGCACTATCAAAACCAGAACGTCCTTTCACTGCTATTATTGGTGGAGCAAAGGTTAAGGACAAAATCGGTGTCATTGAGAACCTCTTAGATAAAGTAGATAACTTAATCATAGGTGGGGGTCTTGCTTATACTTTCGTAAAAGCACAAGGTCATGAAATCGGTAAATCTCTTTTAGAGAAAGATAAAATTGATCTTGCCAACGAATTCATGAACAAGGCAAAAGAAAAAGGCGTAAACTTCTATATGCCTGTTGATGTACGAGTTGCAGACGATTTCTCAAATGATGCTAATATTAAAATCGTTCCAATTAACGAAATTCCAAGTGATTGGGAAGCACTCGATATCGGTCCAAAGACAGCTGAAATTTACAAAGATGTAATCCAAAAATCTAAGCTTGTGATTTGGAATGGCCCAATGGGAGTATTCGAATTAGATGCATTTGCAAACGGAACAAAAGCTGTTGCACAAGCACTTGCTGATGCAACTGACACATATTCTATCATTGGTGGTGGCGACTCTGCTGCAGCGGCTGAAAAATTCGGTCTTGCTGATAAAATGAGCCACATCTCAACTGGTGGTGGAGCATCATTAGAATTCATGGAAGGTAAAGAGCTTCCAGGAGTCGAACTACTTAACGATAAATAAAACAGTGGTGCTATCTTAGCACCTTTCCATAAAGAGCAACATCGAAAGGGATGGTGAAACATGAGAAAGCCAATCATTGCAGGAAACTGGAAAATGAATAAGGTTCTATCTGAATCAGTACAATTTGTTGAAGAAATCAAAGGTCTAATTCCATCACCGGAAAAGGTTGATTCTGTTGTTTGTGCGCCAGCACTATTCTTAGAGCGTCTTGTTGCAAACGTAAAAGAAGGAAACAAGACCCTCAAAATCGGTGCACAAAATATGCATTTTGAAGAGAGTGGAGCATTTACAGGTGAAATTAGCCCTGTAGCATTAAAAGACCTAGGTGTTGACTATGTCATCCTTGGACACTCTGAGCGCCGCGAAATGTTTGCTGAAACTGACGAAACAGTTAACCAAAAAACACTTGCAGCATTCGCTCATGGTTTAGTTCCAATCGTATGCTGTGGTGAGACATTAGAGCAGCGTGAAGCAGGTCAAACAAATGACCTTGTTGGAACACAAATCGAAAAAGCATTAGCAGGTCTTACTGCTGAACAAGCGAAGGAAGTTGTCATTGCCTATGAACCAATCTGGGCGATTGGAACTGGAAAATCTTCTTCTGCTCAAGATGCAAACGAGGTTTGTACACACATCCGTAAAGTCGTTGCAGAGCAATTTTCCGGGGACGTGGCAGATGCTGTTCGCATCCAATACGGCGGTAGTGTAAAACCAGAAAACATTAAAGAATATATGGCACAACCAGATATCGATGGTGCACTAGTTGGTGGAGCAAGTCTTGATGCTACTTCTTTCGTAAAGCTTTTGGAGGCAGGTAGTAATGAGTAAATCTCCAGTTGCAATAATCATCTTAGATGGATTTGCATTTCGCGATGAAGTGAAAGGAAATGCAGTTGCGCAAGCCAATAAACCAAATTTCGATCGCTTTTGGAATAAATACCCACATGCTACTTTACAGGCAAGTGGTGAGGCTGTTGGTTTACCAGAAGGCCAAATGGGGAATTCAGAGGTAGGACACTTAAATATCGGTGCCGGCCGTGTCGTCTACCAAAGCTTAACCCGTGTAAATGTTGCAATCCGCGAGCATGAATTTGAAAAAAATGAAACCTTCCTTGCTGCTATGAAGCATGCGAAGGAGAATGGTACGGCTCTACACTTATTTGGGCTATTATCTGATGGTGGTGTTCACAGCCACATTGATCACCTTTTTGCATTGCTACGACTTGCTGCATCAGAAGGCATTGGAAAAGTGTATATCCATGGTTTTTTAGATGGAAGAGACGTTGGTCCTCAAACTGCGAAAGTCTATCTAGAACAGCTTGATGAAAAGATCAAGGAATACGGTGTTGGTGAAATTGCAACCTTGTCTGGCCGTTATTATTCAATGGACCGTGACAAGCGTTGGGAGCGCGTTGAAAAATCATACCGTTCAATGGTTTACGGAGAAGGTCCTACATATAAAAATGGATTCGACCTTGTCGAGGACTCCTATGCAAACGGCATTTACGATGAATTCGTATTACCATCTGTCATGGTAAAAGAAGACGGTTCGCCTGTAGCAACCATCCAAGACAATGATGCTGTGATTTTTTATAATTTTAGACCGGACCGTGCAATCCAAATTTCGAACACATTCACAAATGACGATTTCCGTTCATTTGACCGTGGACCTAAGCATCCGAAAGATTTATTCTTTGTATGCTTAACACACTTCAGTGAAAGTGTCGATGGATATGTGGCGTTTAAGCCAACAAATCTAGATAACACATTAGGAGAAGTACTTTCACAAAACGGATTAAAACAGCTCCGCATTGCGGAAACTGAAAAATATCCTCATGTTACCTTCTTTATGAGTGGTGGCCGTGAACAGGAATTCCCTGGTGAAACACGAATTTTAATCAATTCACCAAAAGTTGCTACCTATGATCTTAAGCCTGAAATGAGTGCTTACGAGGTTAAGGATGCACTTTTGAAAGAAATAGCTGAAGATAATCATGATGCAATTTTATTAAACTTTGCAAACCCTGATATGGTCGGTCACTCAGGCATGCTTGAGCCAACGATCAAAGCAATTGAAGTAGTTGACGAGTGCTTAGGTGAAATCGTAGATGCAATTATTGCAAAAGGCGGAGCAGCAATCATTACAGCTGACCATGGTAACTCAGACGAAGTTGTTACGATTGAAGGACAGCCGATGACGGCACATACAACAAACCCAGTACCAGTCATCATCACAAAAGAAGGATTAACCTTACGTGAAGACGGAAAACTAGGAGACCTAGCACCAACTATGCTTGACCTACTAGATGTTCAAAAATCCGCAGAAATGACTGGAAACAGCTTAATAAAATAATTTTACGTGAAAAAGGAGAGATTTTTAATGTCAATTATCGTAGATGTATACGCTCGTGAAGTATTAGATTCTCGTGGAAATCCTACAGTTGAGGTTGAAATTTATACTGAGTCAGGTGCATTTGGCCGCGCATTAGTACCAAGTGGTGCTTCAACTGGTGAATACGAAGCAGTTGAGCTTCGTGATGGCGACAAGAGCCGTTACCTTGGTAAAGGTGTTCAAACAGCAGTAAACAATGTTAATGAAATCATTGCAGGAGAAATCATTGGATTCGATGTAACTGACCAAGTTTCAATCGACCAAGCATTAATCGAGCTTGATGGTACTGAAAACAAAGGAAAATTAGGTGCTAATGCAATCCTTGGTGTATCTATGGCAGCAGCTCGTGCAGCAGCTGACTTCCTTGAAATTCCTTTATATCAATACCTTGGTGGATTCAACTCAAAAACTCTTCCAGTACCAATGATGAACATCATCAACGGTGGAGAGCATGCTGATAACAACGTTGACATCCAAGAATTCATGGTTATGCCTGTAGGCGCTGAAAGCTTTAAAGAAGCACTTCGCATGGGAACTGAAATTTTCCACGCTCTAAAAGCAGTATTACAAGCAAAAGGCTTAAACACAGCTGTAGGTGACGAAGGTGGATTCGCTCCAAACCTTGGTTCAAATGAAGAAGCACTACAAACAATTGTAGAAGCAATCGAAAAAGCTGGTTACAAGCCAGGCGAGCAAGTACGTCTTGCAATGGATGCTGCATCTTCTGAGTTCTACAACAAAGAAGACGGTAAATACCATCTAAAAGGAGAAGGTAAAGTTCTTTCTTCTGAAGAAATGGTTGCATTCTACGCAGACCTTGTATCAAAATACCCAATCATCTCTAT
Source organism: Bacillus sp. JJ1562 (assembly GCF_036962705.1). NCBI lineage: Bacteria > Bacillati > Bacillota > Bacilli > Caryophanales > Bacillaceae > Bacillus > Bacillus sp. JJ1562. Next base: position 169,041 of record NZ_JBALOQ010000019.1, on the reverse strand, counting down.
TGAAGATGGTTTAGACGAAAACGACTGGGAAGGCCACAAGCTTCTAACTGAGCGTCTTGGTGAAAAAGTTCAATTAGTTGGTGACGACTTATTCGTAACAAACACGAAGAAGCTTTCAGAAGGTATTGAAAGAGGCGTAGGTAACTCAATCCTTATCAAAGTAAACCAAATCGGTACATTAACTGAAACATTTGATGCAATCGAAATGGCAAAACGCGCTGGTTACACTGCAGTAATCTCTCACCGTTCTGGTGAAACAGAAGACAGCACAATTGCTGATATCGCAGTTGCAACAAACGCTGGCCAAATCAAGACTGGTGCTCCATCACGTACTGACCGTGTTGCAAAATACAACCAATTACTACGTATCGAGGACAACCTTGGTGAAACAGCTCAATACAACGGCTTACAATCTTTCTATAACCTAAAAGGTTAATTTGATAAAAGGAAAACGACAAGCGTGAGTGCTTGTCGTTTTTTTGTGGAGGACGTAAATTCGAGTGCCCACGCAAATCCGTGGTCTGAGACGCAAATAACTCTATGGCGACGCAAATATCAGGCTGCAGACGCAAAACCGAGTGTGCAGACGCAAATCCGTGTATGCAGACGCAAATAATTCGGTGTAGACGCAAATCTCTCGGAATAGACGCAAAAAGTTTTGATGCACATGCAAAAATCCCAGCATTAGCTCACAAATAATCCGAGTACAGACGCAAATCCCTACTAAAATTACTTATCTTTTTTCGACTGCTGCTTCTTTTGCTTACCTTGCTGCGTATTATCGCCTAAATAATTCGTTTTGTGCTTTTTCTGCTCTTTTACAAACGCATCAAAATCCAAATTGACCACTTAGCATCATTCCTTTCAAGGTAGTCAAGTTTAATATTGACGTTTACAGCCGAAATCATGAAGTGAATCGTTGGAAATTGGATGTTGAGAACACTCAAATGGATGAAGTCCCGAACAGTGAGCTTTGGGCTGAGAAAAGTCCTTCATAAGTGAGATGAAGACCCGAACGATGATCTTTGAGCTGAGAAAAGTCCATCATAAGTGAGATGAAGACCCAAACGAAGAGCTTTGAGCCGAGAAGAGTCCTTCATAAGTGAGATGAAGACCCAAACGAAGAGCTTTGGGCTGAGGAACGTCCTTCATAAGTGAGATGAAGACCCGAACAGTGAGCTTTGAGCTGAGAAAAGTCTTTCATAAGCGAGATGAAGACCCGAACCGAGAGCGACAATCAGTAAAAAGTCTTTCATTAAGCAAGTTGAAGATTCCAACAATAATTCCTATTTCAATTATATTTAATGTAATCGATTATGTCAGAAAATGCAGTATTGTCCACATGGTATTTTTATGGTACATTTATTTTAACGTCATATGCGTTCTTGTTCAGGAGGTGTCGTTTTATATGTTGCATGGAATTCTTGTTACATTACTAGTTATCGTATGTATTGGGTTGATTGTAGTTGTTTTATTACAATCCGGTAAAAGCGCTGGTTTATCTGGGGCTATTTCTGGTGGTGCCGAGCAGTTATTCGGAAAGCAAAAGGCTCGTGGCCTTGATGCGGTTTTACAGCGTATCACAATAGTCCTAGCGGTATTATTCTTTGTTCTTACAATTGCTGTATCATACTTTGAACTATAAAATTTTTCGAAAATGGGTTAGACAGGTTGATGTCTAGCCTTTTTTGTTGCGCTCAAATCGGTATTTCCGGTACGATAGTAGAATACCGAAAAACGCACAAAATAAACATAACAGAAGTCATCAAAAAGGAGTTTTATATAATGAAAATTAAATTACCTCAACCTTTCTTTTTTGAAGGTGGAGAAAAAGCTGTTTTATTACTACATGGTTTCACCGGAAATTCAGCTGATGTTCGAATGCTCGGGCGATTCCTTGAGAACAGAGGCTACACCTGCCATGCACCGGTTTATAAAGGTCATGGTGTCCCACCGGAAGAATTGGTCCATACTGGTCCTGAGGATTGGTGGGAAGACGTCATGAACGCCTATCAGTTTTTAAAAGACAAAGGATACGAAAAAATTGCAGTTGCTGGATTGTCTCTCGGTGGGGTATTTTCCCTTAAATTGGGTTACACTGTACCTATAAAAGGGATTGTGACAATGTGTGCGCCAATGTATCTAAAAAGCGAGGAAGTCATGTATGAGGGTGTTGTTGAATTTGCACGGGAGTACAAGCGATTTGAGGGGAAATCACCTGAGCAAATCGAACAGGAAATCGATGAATTCAAGAAAACACCAATGAATACATTAAAAGCACTACAGAACCTGATTGCGGAAGTACGTGACAATGTCGATATGATTTATTCCCCGACTTTTGTCGCACAGGCTCGACATGACAAAATGATAAATCCAGACAGTGCGAATATTATATATGAAGCAATTGAAAATGATTTCAAAAAGATCAAATGGTACGAGGAATCAGGACATGTCATTACCCTAGACAAAGAACGTGACCAGCTGCATGAGGATGTGTATGCATTTCTAGAGCAGTTAGATTGGTAACGGGAGGGACTGAAAAAATGGAACAGGAAATCCAAAATCACATTAATAAATTATTAGACTTTATGAAGGAAGAAGCATACAAACCCCTAACCATACAAGAACTTGAGGCGGCTTTCGGAATCTCAGGTTCGGAGGATTTTAAGGATTTTGTAAAAGCACTTGTAGTGATGGAAGAACAGGGTTTAGTCGTTAGAACACGTAGTAATCGCTATGGTCTTCCTGAAAAAATGAATCTCGTCCGTGGAACGGTAACTGGGCATGCAAAGGGATTTGCATTTGTCGTACCGGAAGATAAAACAATGGACGATGTTTTTATTCCGCCAACGGAGTTAAAAAATGCAATGCATGGAGATACCGTGCTTGTTCGGATTAGCTCGGAATCTGCCGGTCAACGTAAGGAAGGCACAGTTGTCCGGATTATTGAACATGGCATAAAAACAATTGTTGGTACATACACCGAAAGTAAAAACTTTGGATTCGTCATTCCTGATGATAAAAAGATCGCCAATGATATTTTTATTCCAAAGCAGGCTTCAAATGGTGCGATTGAGGGACATAAGGTTGTCGTTAAGCTTGTAACGTATCCTGAAGGTCGGATGAGTGCAGAAGGGGAAGTAGTAGAGATTTTAGGTCATAAAAATGACCCTGGAATCGATATTCTTTCTGTCATTCATAAGCACAGCCTTCCACAGGAGTTTCCAAGAGACGTATTAGAACAAGCGAATAATACACCGGATTCCATCGATCCAAATGAGCTCGAAAATCGACGTGACTTAAGAAATGAGGTCATCGTGACGATTGATGGTGCTGATGCAAAGGACTTGGATGACGCAGTTACGGTTACGAAGCTTGAAAATGGCAATTACAAACTTGGAGTACATATTGCGGATGTTACTCATTATGTTACAGAAGGCTCGCCTATTGATAAGGAAGCAAGCGACCGTGGAACAAGTATTTACCTAGTTGATCGCGTGATTCCGATGATTCCACATCGCTTATCAAATGGGATTTGTTCATTAAATCCAAAGGTTGATCGATTAACATTGTCATGTGAGATGGAGGTTGACGGGAACGGTGTTGTTGTTAAGCATGACATTTTTCAAAGTGTGATAAAAACAACAGAACGAATGACATATTCTGATGTGAACAGTATCCTTGCTGACAAGGACGAGGAGCTGCGTTCACGTTACGAGCCTCTTGTTCCAATGTTTGAAGATATGGAAAAACTTGCTGCTACCCTTCGTGAAAAACGAATGAAGCGTGGTGCTATTGACTTTGACTTTAAAGAAGCAAAGGTACTTGTCGATGATGAAGGTAAACCTTATGATGTCGTCATACGGGAGCGCTCAGTTGGTGAACGTCTAATCGAAGAATTCATGCTACTTGCAAACGAAACGGTTGCTGAGCATTTTCATTGGATGAACGTTCCGTTTATTTATCGGATACATGAGGATCCGAATGAAGAAAAGCTAAGACGTTTCTTAGAATTCATTACGAACTTTGGTTATCTTGTAAGAGGCTCTGGAAATTCGATTCATCCACGTGCATTGCAGGAAGTAATCGAGGCGGTTCAAGGTAAGCCTGAGGAAATGGTTGTTTCAACCGTTATGCTTCGTTCGATGAAACAAGCAAAATACGATCCGGAAAGTGTTGGACACTTTGGTTTATCAACTGACTTTTACACGCACTTCACGTCACCAATTCGACGTTATCCAGACCTAATTGTCCATCGATTAATCCGAACCTATTTAATCCAAGGGAAGCTGGATAATGCGACCCAGGATAAATGGAAGGAAAGATTACCGGAAATTGCAGAGCATTCCTCAAATATGGAACGTCGCGCGGTAGAAGCTGAGCGTGAAACAGATAGTATGAAAAAAGCGGAGTATATGATGGATAAAATCGGTGAGGAATACGATGGTATCATTAGCTCTGTTACCAACTTCGGAATGTTTGTTGAGCTTCCGAACACAATTGAAGGGCTTGTTCACGTTAGCTATCTCACCGATGATTTCTACCGTTACGATGAGAGAAGCTATGCGATGATTGGGGAACGGACCGGGAATGTATTCCGAATCGGAGACGAAATTACGGTACGCGTCATCAATGTCAATAAGGATGAGCGCTCAGTTGACTTTGAAGTGGTTGGCATGAAAGGAAGCCGTCGCAAGTTTTCCAAGGAGCAGCCTACCATCATCAAGTCCGAAAAAGGAAGAAGTCGCCGTAAATCCAATGACGATGACAAGAAGGGCGACAGTAAAAACGATGGTGAATGGTCAACACGTAAGCCTCGTAAGAAAAAGAAAAACTATGATAATGTGCCACCACAGAAAAGTAAGAAACGGAAAAAGAGAAGATAAATCGAGAGTGCTCCACTTGTGTGGGGTGCTTTTTTTGAAGAGATAGTGGAAAGTCCGCTTTTTCTCGAATAGTTTAGTTACTGTTACAAATACTAATCCTTCATTAATGGATTTATGGAGGTTGAAAAATGAGTTTGAATATAGGGGATCGTGTAAGTCGTGTTGCCTTAATAGGAACTGGTTTTGTGGGCTCTAGCTATGCTTTTGCCTTAATGAATCAGGGGATCGTCAATGAATTAATCATGATTGACGTAAACGAGGAGAAAGCCAAAGGGGATGTACTTGATCTCAATCATGGAAAAGCTTTTACAGGAAATCCGACACTTATTAAGTTCGGAAGTTACAGTGATTGTAAAAATGTTGATCTAGTTGTCATTTGTGCGGGCGCTAATCAAAAACCGGGAGAAACTAGACTAGACTTGGTAGAAAAAAACCTTAAAATATTCAAAGAAATCGTGGATAACGTGATGGCAAGTGGATTTAACGGAATCTTTCTAGTCGCCACGAATCCGGTTGATATTTTAACATATGCAACATGGAAATATAGTGGACTACCGAAAGAACGTGTTATAGGTTCTGGGACTATTTTAGACACCGCACGGTTTCGGTACTTATTAGGGGATTATTTTAATATTGCCCCGAAAAATATACATGCCTATATTATTGGAGAACACGGTGATAGTGAATTACCAGTGTATAGCTCTGCGTATATTGGTACACTTCCGATAAAAAAGGTAGTCGAGCGCAATGAGAAGTATAAAAAAGAAGATTTAGATGAAATTTTTATTCGGGTACGTGACGCTGCTTACGAGATTATTAAAAGCAAGGGTGCAACCTATTACGGAATTGCAATGGGACTAGCGAGAATTACTAAAGCCATATTCTCAAATGAAAATGCAGTGTTAACTGTTTCCGCACATATGGACGGAGATTATGGTCAAGAAAATGTATATATTGGTGTGCCTTGCGTGATAAACCGAAATGGAATCCGTGAAATAATGGAACTGGAGTTAAATGCAGAGGAACAACAAAAGTTTGAGAATAGTGCTAATGTGTTGAAACAAATTCTCGCACCATATTTTGATGAGGTGAAACCAAAAAGTTAACGTGGTGAAAATGTATGGAATCAAAACTACTATCAAGTATTGAAAAACTAGCACTTTCTCGCCGAGATACGTTCCAAAAAAGCAGGTTCATCTATTTTTTGCGAGCAGTATTAGCCAGTATGTTTATTGGGTTTGGAGTAATCGTTGCCTTTCGAACAGGAAATTTCTTTTTTGAATTACAATCACCAGTTGCTTTTCCTATTGCTGCCATAACATTCGGTGCAGCCATTATCCTCATTGCATATGGTGGAGGCGATTTATTTACAGGAGATACTTTTTATTACACATATGCGGCACTGCGTAAAAAGATGAAATGGAAAGTGGTCGGCCAAATGTGGCTTTATAGCTATATTGGTAATATAATGGGTGCTCTTTTCTTTGCATTTCTAATTTTCATGACGGGTTTATTTCAAGGTGAAGCTGTTAATGAATTTCTATTAACTGTTGCGTATAACAAAACTCAATTCTCCACTTCTCAACTGTTTTTTCGAGGTATTCTCTGCAACTGGCTTGTATGCCTCGCATTCTTTCTACCTTTGGGAATGAGAGGAGACGGACCAAAAATTTTTATCATGATGTTATTGGTATTTTGCTTCTTTATCTCTGGCTATGAACACAGTATTGCTAATATGTGTACATTTGCCATTTCTTTTATCATGAATCATCCGGATTCTGTAACAGTAAATGGTGTTATCCACAATTTAATCCCAGTCACGATTGGAAATTTAATTGGTGGTGGTGGGTTTATGGCATGGATGTATTTCTATGCGAATAAAGCGAATATTGAGTGAAACTAAAGATCCAGGGGTTGATCCTCTGGATTTTTTGTTGAAAATTCTCCCAATATTAATCAAAATGAATTATACTTGTGTGAATTACAATGAGGGGAAAAATGAGCATGAATGATTATCATTGGGTTGGTTCACAGGAAAGTTTTGTTGATACATTATCTATTCTGAAACAAGAAAAAATAATCATAGGTCGATTCGGCGGAAACTTTTCAGCGGGTCAAACGAAAAATGAGGACGGTTGTCTTGTCTGGCACAACCAAAAGGAAGATTGGGAATTCGTTATTCTTCTTGATGCCCACCACACCACTGAAAGTGCAGAATTGATTTTACAGGAATTTACGAAACGGAAAGGTTCAATTAAATCTTTGTTATCAAGGTCACTTAACGAAACATTTAGAAGGATTGAAGAAACGATCCTACAAATTTTTCAGACCCCTGAATTCTTAGATTCGTGCAAGAAAGTTAAAGGATCAACCTCTTGTCTAATAGTACTTAGAAAAGGTAAATACATTTGGTGGTTTTCAGTTGGCGACTGTATATTTTATTTATTTCATCCAGAACTAGCAAACCTCGGGCAATATCAAGTAAACCAGCGGCATTTTTTCGAATGGATTGGCCAAGTAAATACTTTCGAACTGCCTGTCCCATGCTATAGTACGGGACGTAAGGAACTAAGAAAAGGAATGAACCATATATTTTTAACAACGGATGGTTTAATAGAATGTCCTGGTTTACCCTATGATCATCCAGAAAAAATTCAAAACGAATTTTTACACAACTCAAATGATAGAGCCCTTGAATCTTTGCTTAGGAAAATTCAATCGCTAAACGTAAGGGACAGCACCACAATTATTTCCTGGTACGTTAATAGTAATCTAGATGCAAGTTTGCCTTGCAATCAATGAGCCTTTCCTTGTGATGTTGTCCAATATTTGCTAAAATATAAGGTACCGTCTTAAGGGGGAAATCAATATGCCAAAAGGTATAGGCAAGGTAATTGCTCAAAACAAAAAAGCCAATCATGATTATTTTATCGAAGAAACCTATGAAACAGGAATTGTGCTTCAAGGTACAGAAATCAAATCTCTTCGTAATGGCCGTGCAAACTTGAAAGATTCTTATGCGCGTGTCCATAATGGTGAAGTATTCTTGTACAACTTGCATATTAGCCCTTATGAGCAAGGTAACCGATATAATCATGATCCACTTCGTACAAGAAAGCTACTTCTTCACAAAAAACAGATTAGTAAGCTAATCGGTCTTACAAAAGAAGAAGGTTATGCACTTGTGCCGATTAAAATCTACTTAAAAAATGGCTATGCAAAGCTACTGTTAGGGCTTGGTAGAGGTAAGAAAAAGTACGATAAACGTGAAGACCTAAAGAAAAAAGAAGCAAAACGTGATATCGAACGTGCTTTCCGCGAAAGACAAAAAATATGATTTACAATAACTTACAATTGAAAATGTAAGTACATGTGCTATAATAAGACATGTGGTTGACAATTGAATAGTCAACGTAAGCAAGAATACTTCATCCGAAACACCCAGATATCTGGTGATTAAGTTCATCAATATCATTTTATAATGGGGACGCTACGGATTCGACAGGGGTAGTTTGAGCTTAAGTTGCGAGTCGAGGGGATCGGCCTCGTTAAAACGTCAACGCCTATAACTGGCAAAGAAAACAACAACTTCGCTTTAGCTGCTTAATAACAGACTATAGCGGTTCCTCCCTCCATCGCCCATGTGGTAGGATCAGGGACTCACTCTAAGTGGGCTACGCCGGAGTTCGCCGTCTGAGGACAAAGGAAGAGAACAACCAGACTAGCTGCTTGGAAGCCTGTCGATAGGCTGAAAAGTTAGCGAAATGCTAATATATCGACTACACTCGTAGATGCTTAAGTGCCAATATCTTTGGACGTGGGTTCGATTAGTAATTAGTCGCCTTATGTGGTAACACATAAGTGATAATCCGGCTTTATCGGTGAAACCTAAGTCGTACTCGATGCGATAAGGCAATGCCGAGCGGTATGTAGAGTAATCTAACAGCCGTGTATCGACTTATAGGCTACCATTACATCATGGTAGTACTAGGATGCGAAATCCTACCTAACCAGGTACAAATTATGTTTCGCATAATACGCCGGAGGACCTGTAACCAGCAGGTTCAAGATATAGTCAGTGCCATGACGAAAGCATGGAAAAGCACGTCCCACCGTCTCCACCAAATACATATACTTGGTGGTTATATACTAAATTGTGACGTAAAGCATAAGATTTCCGTTTGGAAAGCTTATGCTTTATTTTATTTTAGGAAATTTTATGCTTTATTGGTACTATCTACAGAACACAAATTTACAATGTTAAGGTTCAAAACTAACATTAGCACGCCATTTTATAGTCAAAAGTTTTCACTTAGTCTCAACAGTATTATAATCACTTTACTAATTTTTTTATTTGATTTGTTGAAGGTGTTTAAAAACACTAACACATATCAAAGAGTGAGACGGGTGTACAACTAGAATTAATTGATTTATTGATTTTTTCAGGTCTTTACTGAAATTCATCTATTAAGCTTGAGTAAACTTAATGGTAGGGCAACCTAACATATTTTTACGCGTAACATTTGTAACGTTACTGAAATATGACGCGTCTATATATATGTAAAATATTTAAAACGGGGGCTTTCTAAGATGAAATTCAATTCCAGAGTAGTGAGGGTATTAGCAACATCATTTTTAATGGTCGCATTAGTAGGTTGTGGAACAACAGCAGCTGAGAAAGAAGTAGCAGGGGAAACAAACGGTGGAGTCGCGGGACAGACTGATGAAGCCAAAACAGGTATAGTCGAGGGAGGCTTTATCACGTTAGTTGAAAACCCATCTGACCGTATATTTAAATTAAAGGTACGGAATGACTCAGAAAATGAATTACCTTTAACTTATGGCGGACAACAGTACGAGTACCAAATCAAGGATAAGCAAGGTGAAGTGTTATACACTTATTCAATGGATAAGGGGTTCACTATGGAGTATAGAGAGGACATTCTTAAGCCAGGAGAAGAAAAGGTTTTTGATGATATTGACATCTCTGAAGGCTTAATTAACCTTGAAGCAGGGACTTATGACGTAGAAATTTGGTCTGTGGCTGATCAGGTAGCAGATCAGAAAACTACTTTTGAGTATGTTTACACTGGAGCAACAGGACAGTTAGATTTACCTGCACAATTCATCACCATTGTAGGTTATAGTGATAATACTTCTTTAGAGGCAACAAATGATGAAGGAGAATCAGAAGTATTCCGATTATCCCAACGCTTCATTGACGAGGGTTATGACTTCAAAGAAGGAGTAAGAATTGAGATCCAGTACTCTATTAATGATGCCAATCAGAAAGTTATTGAAGAAGTACTTGCAACGGAATAATACAGAGATGAGATTACACAATTTTCTCATTCCATTTACCCCCTTAAAACAATCTTAAATTAATAGGTATAGGTGAAGGAAAAAAATAAACTGTCTATAAATGCAAGTGGTTTTAAGGATGGAAAGCTTATGCTTATTGGGGCGAAGGTTTATGCTTTACGTAACAAATAGACACGGACTCACCGATTTTGGTGAGTCCGTTTCCGTTTTACATTTTGAAAAAGTAATCCTCAAATGTCATTTTCTTTTGTAATAAATCTGGACTGTACTTTCCATTCCGAGGAGTAACCTTATCATAGTTTTCAAGAATCCAAACGGAACGGTTTCTTTTCTTATTTACTCTTAAAAAGGGTGCAATACGTTCCAATGTATGAAAAACATCTTCTTTTTTCTTTATTGTTAACGTATAGGAGTCCTTGTGTCAATTAGGCTTGTAATTTCTTTTACTAGTAATTACTCCCCCAGTTAATTTTTGAATATAAATAAGGAGTTCCATATCCGTTGATGCGATAGAAATACAAGGTCTACGGTGTTCCTTTTCATGCATCCTAGTTAATGAAATACTTCCTTCTCCATCAATAATTCCTGCAATATAAGAAGCTTCCCACTTTTCCAATTATTAACCCCACCTCCCATTAGAGAGAACAAACATTCCTATATTTATTATATAATATCCCTTTAACCAAGCATAAATGTAACTTTCCATTTTGTTAAAAAATTTTAATGTTTATTTTATATTGTAATTATATTGAAAAAAACGGTAACTAAGAGAACTTATAGATTTTATAAACTCAATAGAAAAGATTTGACCCATAAACGTATAAAAAAATAATAAACTGCCTACATTGGTGAATGGACTTTTATTATTTTGTGAAGAGGAAAATGGTGAAATCTGACGAAAATATATATTTGAAAAGTCAGAAAGGAGCTTCCGAATTGGATAAAAGATAAAAAGTAACGGTATACGATTTATTGATATTATGCTCTTCAGATATTAAGGATGAATTTGAAATTAACCAGGTCCTGGCGTTGACGGTGAGGAAACTGTCCACGTTTATGGAAAAGTGCTGGAATTTGTACCGAATCAAGTATTCCGTTTTACATATATTGCAGGGAAATCGTATGTTGAAAGCGATCACGAATATGAGTCCAGAATCTCTTACTTACTTGAACCTGTGGGGAAATGTACAAAGCTGACACTCATACAAGATCAATGGAAGAAAGGGGATCCTACCTATCCGAACACGGAAGGGGCATGGTGGATGATCTTAAGCAATACCAAAACACTGATTGAAACAGGAAGAACCTTGGAATTCGAATAGTATGCACCTCGTTACCTATTTGAATTAGAAAACTGGAAACTATTTCACAAAGAGGAGTAAGGAGGAATTTGCAATGAGTTATAAAAATACATTTATCGTCATTTCTGAAGATTCTTCGGTTTCTTCCGCTATTGTCCCGGCTCCGAAAAAGGGGAAAATAACAATCGCTTCAATTGAATATGATCTAATTAGTAATCACCCATATGAATATACTCAAGAAGATGTTCAATTAAAAACATATCTAATGAAAAATCAAATTGACCGTGAGACCGAAGAGTTGAGAGAGGAATTCTTTTCAAAACCAAAAGCATGCTTTCGTGTATCTCCTTTAGTCAAAAAATATGGCTGGGGAATTCATTATGATGAAGAGGGAAAGATCGCATTATATGATGTGTCCAGTTTAGATTATGAGCGATTGAGTAAGACGGAGGATATAAAAGTTTTGAAAGGAATGCGAACATCGAGAAAATAGTGGAAGATTAATTGGGCACTGCAAGAGCAGTACCCTTTTTTCGTGAAGTATAAAATTGGGGGCTTAGATAACAAAAGAAAAGTGGAAAAAACGCAAGAGTAGCCTATCAACCTGTAAAAGACCAAGTTTTAGGGGGACTTCTACCTGGAGAGGGCTAACTTGCAATTTCTCGGATGTGGACATACAAAACTATGATTCAAAATGACACCATGAGGTATCCTGCCGTTTTTTTTTCACACTTTGATATTTGAAAGGGGATACCCCCCTAATAGCAAAGTAGAAGTACCAAGGGGAATCTCCCATCCATTGGGTTTGCAAGCTAGTGAAAGCTATATTTTTCCTGGTGTGAAAATAGCTTTCACTAATTTCAATAATGAAAAAGGATACCCTAATACAAAAAATGCTAAACCCTTCCACTTGGGCTTTTGCCTACTTTAATACTCTCTTTTAATCACAAAAAACGAACCCCGAATTGTTCCGGCTAGTTTAGACTTCTGCCTAGCAAACTTAAATTTCCCTTCTAACTCCTTAGGTACCTCCATCCCCTCAGAAAGCTTAAAACCAACCGCTCGCTTCGGCTTAGGGCCATCAACCGTATACAATACGTTGACCTCTAGACCATCCTCATAGAAGACATAAGACCATTTGATATTTTCGACTTGAAAACTCGACGTTTCTAACGGTTTAGCAGCAAACTCAATATCACGTTCTTCTTTCAAAATTCGGTTCACATAATCAAGAGTCTCCTGACTTTCGCTAACTGGAACAACCGAAAATTCATGCTTGTATTTGTTCATGAAATAACGGGCTTCATTAGCACGCAAACCAGCAAGCGCTTCTGCAACAGGTGAAGAATTTAAACCAACCGTAGACACATTTTTAAAATCAACAATATAGGACATTTCTATTACTCCTTTTATCTTTTATTTTCTAACAACAGGAATCCACATTTCACCAAAAACTAAGCCGTTTCGCTGCCCCATCTCAACCGTTGCATTTGGCCCACCAACATAGGCAAAATTCTTTGCTTCTGGCAAGACTTGACCAAAAGCTATGCCAGTAAGCATATTACTCAATTCATTAGCCGTCTTACCTTCCCCTTTTACAACTAGGTATTCCCCCTTAGGAAATTGGATAACCCTGGTTGCCTCTGGTACCGATTCTTCTGTCATGACGCCAGCATAATGCATCATCTTGTTATTCACTGCTTCGTTCACGGCAAAAATATAGTCATTAGTTGCTAGGTCTTTTAAAGTGTCAAGCGTTCCATCTTGACTGACGGTTTGCCAAAAATCTACTTTTTCCTTGGTTATGCCAGCAAAGTCTGTATAATCGCTCTTAATCTCAGTTCCAATACCTAAAACGGTAAAGCTGTCTTTTTCTTCTAGGGTATACTTTGTCATATTCAAAACCTTCCTCTTTTTTTAATTTTTCAAATGACTTTTCTTCTTCACTTGATGGTTTTATAATAATCTTTAATCATGTCAAAAAATGATACTGTTTAGGAGTCCTGATGAAAAAAATTGAACGGATTAATATCATCATGCGGTATATCAACAACCGCTCCCACTTTACTATTTCAGAAATCATGCAAGAATTTAATATCTCTCGTTCGACAGCTATTAGAGATATCAGAGAAATTGAGTCAATGGGCATGCCACTTGTTGCTGAAGTTGGAAGGGACGGGGGTTACTTTGTCATGCACAACTCTGTCCTGGCCGATGTTCGCTTTACTGATAATGAGGTCAAAGCCCTTTTTATTGCCTTTATGGCCACAAGAAATCAACAACTCCCTTATCTAAAGAGTCGTCAGTCATTAGCTGAAAAGTTACTTGGCCTCATCTCAGAAAACCAGCAAGATGACCTTGTTCTTTTAAACCAAATCCTGCTATTTGAAGGGACCAACCCGAATAATCCTGACCTACTTGATCTGTCAGACCTCCCGCATCCTATGTTAGAACAACTCATCCAAATCCTTCTTTTGGATAGATATTTATTGATTACTATTAATGAAGAGAAGGTAAAAAAGTCTTATCCAATTTATCTCTTGCACCTTTATCGTGAAAAAAGCCTGTGGCTGATTGAAGGCTTTGACTTAAAGGAAGAAAAGATGAAGATTTTTCATGTCGATAATCTCATCAAAGTCAATCCCTACCCAACGAAAAAAAGATTAAGTAAGAAAAAGATATTAGAAAAGCTAAGTAAGCAGGTAGAAGGAATCAACCTTGTACTAGAACTTGGTCCAAAAGCGATTGCTCAGTTCAGAAAATACCACCCTTTAAAAGTTTCAATTTCCTATACGAATCCATACCAAGCCACAGCCATTCTAAAGACTTTTATCAATGTTAATAATCCGGAAGAAGTGACTGAAATAACAAATTGGTTACTTTTCCTGGGCGAAGATATCAAGGTTAAGGAAATTCCAGAAGAAATATTAGAAGGTTTACAAAACAGATTAAGCTTAATCTGCCCATAAGCAGTGTCAGTTATATCCAAAATATCTAACTTTAAACATGACCAGTTGCTAGTTACCCTAATTTTTGTACAACCTTGATGCTGAAACAATCAATCATCTTAAGGACATAAATAATTGCAATGAAAGGGAATATACCTCCCTTCTTGTTGTTACTAAATGAAAGCGTTCTATAAATAGATTGACAGCTTAGTAGGAGTAGGCTTATATTCAGGATAAATATTCTTTGTTTTTAGAATATTAATTACTTTTAAGTTGTATAAGAATAGACGAGAGAGGACTGAGATCAATTTGAGAACAAACACCGTAGCTGAGGCCGTCCGTCGTACGGCCGCACGGGTCCCACATAATACTGCCGTTGTGTTCGAAGACAGAGAGTGGAGCTACCGTGAACTCGACATGGCGGCCACGCGTATCGCGCGTAAACTACGTGAACAGGGGGTGGAAAAGGGAGAACGTGTCGCCTCCTTCGGTAAAAACTCTGATCTGTACGTTCTGCTGTTTCTGGCCACAGCACGTATAGGAGCCATTCACGTTCCGGTGAACTTCCAACTCCGGGCAGGAGAACTCGACTACATTCTTGGAGATTCCGATCCAACGCTTGTAATCGCTGACCGAGACCTCGCCAACGCAATCTCCCAGACTAAGTCAAACAGCGATCGGCAGGTATTAAGATTCGAAGACGAACTCCTAGAGTGGGCTTTCAGTAACGACAACCGTCCTGTGAAAGATGATGAGTTCGATGTAGAGGACACGGATATCGCTCAGTTACTCTACACCTCGGGCACCACGTCGGATCCAAAGGGTGCAATCATGACGCATCGTGCTCTGTTACACCACTACATGAGCTGCATCCACGATCTGGACATCAAAGGGTCAGACCGAGCGCTCCACAGCCTGCCCCTCTACCACTCCGCGCAGATGCATGTGTTCATGCTACCGGCACTGATGGTGGGTGGCTGGAACAAGGTGCTTCCCGCTCCCGAGGCCGGTGCTGTGCTTGAAACCATGGAACAGGACGCAATCACATCGTTCTTCGCCGCTCCAACTGTTTGGGTTTCAATCGCGAATCACCCTGACCTGACATCTCGAGACCTCGGGAAACTTCGGAAGGCCTACTACGGAGCTTCGATTATGCCTGGGCCAGTACTCGAGCGACTGCAAAAGTGTCTACCAAAGCTCGGTTTCTACAATGTGTTCGGACAGTCCGAAATGGGCCCTGC
Source organism: Bacillus sp. JJ1562 (assembly GCF_036962705.1). Classification (NCBI taxonomy): domain Bacteria; kingdom Bacillati; phylum Bacillota; class Bacilli; order Caryophanales; family Bacillaceae; genus Bacillus; species Bacillus sp. JJ1562. The sequence goes on along the minus strand of NZ_JBALOQ010000019.1, from coordinate 153,343 downwards.
CTGTACGGTCTTGCGTCCTGAGGAGCATGCTGACCACCCTGGTTCCGCAGGAAGGCCACTGCTCTTCGTTGAGGCGCGGGTCGTGGATGCTGAAGGTAATAGTGTGCCTCCCGGCGAACTCGGCGAAATTGTGTACCGTTCGCCGCAGCTGTGTCTGGGCTACTGGAACAAAGGGGAAGCCACAGCCAAGGCGTTCGCCGGCGGTTGGTTCCATTCCGGAGATCTTGTGAAGCAGGACGAGGACGGATACATCGAGGTAATCGATCGGGTGAAGGATGTTATCAACACCGGCGGAGTGTTGGTGGCTTCACGCCAGATAGAGGACTGCATCTACGAGATACCCCAGGTCGCTGAGGTCGCTGTCGTGGGTGTACCGGATGAAAAGTGGATCGAGGCAGTCACTGCCTTCGTTGTCATCAAAGCTCCAGTGTCTGAGGAAGAGATTCTCCAGCATGTCAGGAACAATTTAGCCAGTTTCAAGGTGCCAAAGAATGTCGAGATCGTGGACGAATTGCCGCGAAACGCTAGCGGCAAAATCCTCAAACGTCATTTACGCGATGTCGGAAGCTCAAAGAGCGCTACGTGAGTCTGTCTAACATATCATATCCTGCATTTCGTGAAGAAATAGCATATCATAGTGTTAAGACCCACCGTTTGGGAAGGGATAAGAAGATTTGCAAGTGCACTGAAAGATGTTGAGTAAGAGAAAAAAATGATAAGCTAATTCCTATAATGGGGGAATTAGCTTTTTTACTTAATAATACTTGATATTTACATTTACCTCCATAAATTCAAAAATATCTTGTAAAAAAAGGAAATATAAAGTAAAATTCAAAATACTAATACACGAAAGGGTGACCATAGGGCGATGATCTACTAATCCCGTTTTCATAAGCACATTCGTAGGATTGCGATGTCATTTTTGAATGGGATTAGTCTATACTTTTTTAGGAAAAGATGATCAATGCTGTAGTACGTGCGGATGTACTATGTCTTTTTCTATGGTCTTGGCGAACTCCTATCCTAAATGGCGGATGGGAGTTTTTTATGCTTCCATCTATAATTTCTGATTTAGGAAAGAGGAAAATTTATGACACAATTATTTAAAAACCGATTTGTTCAGGCTATATTTCTTTCGGCGTTGTTCCTTCAGGTAGGAATTTGGGTCCGGAATTTTGCAGTTCTCTTATTTGTAATGGAACAAACAAATGGGAATGCTTTTGCCGTTTCGATGATTTCTGTTGCTGAATTCGCACCCATCTTTATTTTTTCGTTCATAGGAGGTACCTTCGCTGACAGGTGGAAACCGAAAAAGACGATGGTCTGGTGTGATATTTTGAGTGCGATCTCTGTGTTTGCTGTATTAATTGCTCTAGCGGTTGGCTCTTGGCAGATTATCTTCTTTGTTACATTAATTTCTGCCATTTTATCACAGTTTTCACAACCATCTGGAATGAAGTTATTTAAAATGCACTTAAGTGAAGAATTAATACAATCGGCTATGTCCGTGTATCAAACAATCTTTGCGATCTTTATGGTTCTAGGACCGGTACTTGGAACATTTGTATTCCAGCAATTTGGCATCATTGTGTCGATTGGAATTACAGGAGTTGCCTTTATCCTTTCAGCTGTGATGCTTACATTCATCCCTGCCGACCAGAATGTTAAATCAGAAAAGGAGAAGAAAACATCTATTTTTGAAGAAATGAAAAGTGGAGTTCGCTATGTATTAGCTAAGAAAGAATTAAAGCTTCTAGGTCTTTGTTTTTTAGCTGCCGGCCTTGCGATTGGTTTGATTCAACCCTTATCCATTTTTTTAGTAACGGAACGGTTAGCATTAGCTAAGGAAAATCTGCAGTGGTTGTTAATGGTTAACGGGGTCGGAATGATTATTGGTGGTGCAGTTTCTGTTATGTTCTCGAAGTCAGTTCCACCACAAAAACTGCTAATGGTTGGAATGTTGGCAAATGCAATCGGGATGAGTGTAATTGGCATTTCAACGAGCCTGCCAATCACCCTTGCAGCGGAATTTGTTAATGGATTATTCTTACCATGTATTCAAATTGGTATTAATACAATGATTTTACAAAACACAAAATCAGAATTTATTGGAAGAGTGAATGGAACGTTAAGTCCGATGTTTACGGGTGCGATGGTATTGACCATGAGTATTGCCGGAGTCTTGAAAGAAATGTTTTCAATTATTACGATTTTTGAGATCGCCGCAGTTCTATTTATTATCGGTCTGCTAGTTATACTGCCAATCTACAATATGAAAGCACAGAACAACATGGATGGAGTACTTTCAAAAGAGTAAAGGTAAAAAATGGTGCCTTTCCCCCGGTAGTTACGTGTTAATGCGTTTGGGGCTAAGGCACTATTTTATAATTTGTTGAAATTACTGGCGGAGAGGTACGAATGAATCAAAAATTAAAAATATATTGAATTGTCCAAATTCAAAAAGTATAATAGGATTTACATTCAGATTTGATTACTTCAAACAGTGATAAATCTACAATTGATATCATTATCTTTATGAAGGAGCCAACACTCAGTATTTCGGAAATGAAATACTATTAATTGGGGCGGTGATAACCTTTCTATTACAATGTCTCGAATCATTGAATCTCCGATGTCAAAGTAAGCATTACAGGAATTCTAATTGTAGTTTTATTAGCTTCTTTCATTTTTAGGATACAAAAAGAATAGAAAATACAGTAGCAATTATTGTTCCATTCATGTAGTGACATCATTAATTTATTTAATATATTTAATATGGGGGGTTCATCATGCTTGATCAAATCGTTAACACTGTCGTCGATTGGCTATGGAGTCCGGTACTTGTTGGATTTATTGTTTTTTGTGGTATTTATTTTAGTTTTCGTACAAGATTTTTACAGATTCGGCACATTAAAGAAATGGCAAAACTTATTATTTCAGGAAAGGGATCAGATGCAGGGGTTTCTTCATTCCAAGCGTTAGCAATGTCATTATCTGGCCGTATCGGTGTAGGAAATATTGCAGGTACAGCAACAGGTATTGCGTTTGGAGGACCAGGTGCCGTATTTTGGATGTGGGTTATTACTTTCATTGGTGCAACCTCAGCTTTCGTTGAGTCCACGCTTGCTCAAATCTATAAGGAAAAGCAAGATGGTGAGTATCGAGGCGGACCAGCATACTACATAGAAAAGGGACTTGGCTGGAAATGGTTTGCCGTCATTTTCGCAGTTGCAACACTACTTGCCATGTCATTTTTGATGCCAGGCATACAGGCAAATGCGATTGCTGATGGAATGCATAATGCGTTCGGGATTGATAAATCAATTACAGGTTTAATTGTTGTCGCACTTGTTGGATTTACAATCTTTGGTGGAGTTAAGCGTATTGCTAGAGTTGCAGAGCTAGTTGTTCCTTTTATGGCGGCTGGATATCTATTAATTGCAATCGCAATAATAGCAGTGAATTTCGGGAAAATTCCAGAAGTATTTACACTCATTTTTACAAGCGCTTTCGGGGCTGAAGAATTATTTGGTGGAATTCTTGGTTCAGCCGTTATGTGGGGAGTAAAACGTGGACTCTATGCGAACGAAGCTGGTCAGGGTACTGGAGCTCACCCAGCAGCTGCAGCTGAAGTTTCTCACCCAGCTAAGCAAGGTCTCGTACAGGCATTTTCGATTTATTTAGACGTATTCTTAGTGGTAACATCAACTGCAATGATGATTTTATTTACAAATCAATATAATGTAATCAATGAAAAAACTGAGGAATTTATAAAAGAAAGTCTTCCAGGGGTAGAACCTGGTGCTGGTTATACTCAAGCAGCAGTAGATACCCTTCTCCCTGGGTTCGGCTCAGGATTTGTTGCGATTGCATTGTTCTTATTTGCATTTACAACTATATATGCCTACTACTATATTGCGGAGACCAATCTAGCATACCTAGTACGTGGCGGAAAATTTAAAGCTCCAGCTTTTCTATTGTTAAAACTCATTCTTCTTGGTGCCATTTTCTATGGATCTATAAAGACTGCAAAAACAGCATGGGCAATGGGAGATATTGGACTTGGAATAATGGTTTGGCTGAACTTAATTGCGATTTTACTGCTATTTAAACCAGCCAATATTGCATTAAAAGACTACGAAGAACAACTTAAACTAGGGAAAGATCCAGAATTCAATTCATCCAAATATGGAATTAAGAATGCGGACTTCTGGAAAGATGGATACCGAAAGTCTACGGAAAAAGATAAGGAAAAAGAAATTTCATAATAATTTTTTTCTACGGAACACAAGTTATATTAGAAAGGCGCCAGCTCTAACAGCTGGTTCCTTTTTATTTTAAAACCAGGGTTGAAAGATAAAAAAGACGACTTTTAATTCAAAAGATGAATTTTGGGTCGTCTTTTTTGATTCCTTATTTTTTAATAAAGGAAGGGAGCTTAATAAATTGCAAAGTGCAATAAAGTATAAAGTAGAAAGTTCTGTAATACCAAGACCAACTAAATCGAATTCCTTCGAAACATACAAAAGCTGTAAAGAGCTAATTGAAGATTTAATTAGCTATTTTTTCAGCAAATAAGTAAGGTCTGGAGCTTTTTATATTTTTACTGGAGAACAGCCACTAGATGAATGAATTGCAGCCATAAAGTGCATCCTTCAATTATTCACTTCTCTTTCTCTAAAGAAATTTATAAAGGCGGGAACGCAATATGTCGAATGACCACTACGATGTCATTATTATTGGCGCGGGGTTCGCAGGTGTTACAGTGGCAAGAGAGGTTAGCCAGCAAGGATTTAGACCCTTGATACTTGAGGGGAGAGACCGTATCGGGGGAAGAACTTGGGTGGCTCATCGTTTAGGCAGCGAACTTGAACTAGGAGGTAGCTGGGTTCATTGGTTTCAGCCTCATGTGTGGTCGGAAATTTCCCGTTACGGGCTAAAGGTAACAGCTTCTCCAAAAGCAGAAAAGGTGTATTGGATGACAGCTGGAATAAAGTATGAAGGCACATTTGATGAATGGTATGAAAAGATGGATGAAGGGATGAAGCGACTATTGAATGATACTAGGAAGTACTTCCCCTATCCGTATAATCCTTTACGTGAATTTAAGCAATTAAAGGAAATCGATCACATGTCGGTAGAGGAGAAATTAAAAGAATTAGGGTTGCAAAAAGAAGCGTTCGATCTGGTTTACAGTCTGTGGGCATTACATTTTAACAGTACATTGGAAGAAGCCGGTTTGACCCAGGCCTATCGATTAGCTGCCATGGCGGGTCATAATTGGAAATTGATTCTGGAAACGGCTTCTGTTTATAAATTATCTGACGGAACAAAAACGCTTATCGAAAGCATTTTAAAGGATGCCAAAGGAGCCAAACTTCGCTTGTCTACAATCGTATCAAAAGTAGAGAAAACGAGTACTGGATATAAAGTGGGCACCGTAGAGGGCAATGAATTTACAAGTGCATCCGTGATCGTCGCACTTCCATTGAATACCTTGAACAACATTGAATTTAAGCCGGAATTATCAGAAAAAAAACGGCATGCAGCAGCAGAAAAGCAAGCAAGTAAAGGATTCAAGTTCTGGGCAAGAGTACGTGGAATTACGACTCCGTTCATCCTGATGGCGCCAGCAGATCATAAGATTAATTATGCTCAAGTCGAGGAATTACATGATAGGGGCGGCTTGATAGTTGGTTTTGGCTGCGACTCAACAAAATTAGATTTGGAGAATCAGGTTGAGGTAGCGAAAGAGCTCCGGAAATTCATTCCGGATATCGAAGTGTTGGAGTGCACAGGACATGACTGGATGGCAGATCGATTTTCTTTAGGAACCTGGGCAATGTTAAAAAAGAAGCAGTTAACAGAGTATCTGCTTGAACTTCAAAAGGAAGAATCTGGGTTGTTTATTGCAGGTTCAGACTATGCAAATGGATGGGCAGGATTCATCGATGGCGCGATTGAAAGCGGGATTACGACTGGAATAAAAGTTGCTAAGTACCTTCTGAAAAACCGAAACTCCAATAGTTAAACGGTAAATAATCTTCAAAAGGGTAAATTAATATTGATTACAAAATCGGCTGATTCTATTTAGGAATTAGCCGATTTTTGCGTTATAAGAACACCCCTTTCTATATTAAAAGGGGTTTTTGTTAATTTACGATTCCTCCGTAGTTTGTGTTTGAAGTGTAGATTGGGCCTGACTTATTGTTGTTTGAATTTGAGCAATCTCTTGTGAAGCTTGTTTTAAAGCTTCTTTAGCTAAAATTTCATTTGCTGCTGACTGTTCGATTGCCGATGTAATCATATCTTTTGCAATGGAAGCTTGAGCTTCTGCTTGTTTCAATTTATTTGTGTCAATTTGATTTGTCATTTTACTGCCTCCTGCTTTTTTCTTGTTGTAAGGACAACGCTTATATTTTACGTAAATCCGCTTTTTATATGATTGAATTTATTGTAAATATAAATTAGTGAAGAGTGGAATATTATTTCGTTCTAATATCATTACTTGCCAAATTCCATGTGCAAAGGCTAGTAGTAACTCCACCAGCTAAAATGGTTATAGCCGATAGAAAGAAAGTATCTGCAGAAACAAATAAACCTCCTAGACAAATCACAAAAACATCAATTATAAGAATGATGATCCCTACATTCATTTTCACAATGTCAGAAAGGAACTGGGCTAATAAATCTGTACCACCCGTGCTTGTTTTAAAGCGAAGCATATAACCAATTCCAAAACCAATCAAAATTCCACCAGTAAAGGAGCTAAGAACTGGTGAAATATGAATGCGAACTTGACTTAAGTTATGAAAAAGGTCAATAAAAAAAGAGGATAGAAGCATACCGTGCAAGCTATTAAAAAAATAGGAGCGATATTTAAACCAAGCGAGAGCAAATATAGGAATACTCAATACCATAATCGATAACCCAGCATTTGTATGAAATAGATAACTAATAATCAATCCTAAGCCAATAATTCCACCATCTAAAACCATGTTAGGTATCAAAAAAATATTTATCCCAAGTGCGATTGATATGCTTCCAACAAGGATAGCAACTGCTTTCATAAAATATGGCATATACAAAGAATTCTCCTATCATAATGGACATGTTCCTATGTATATGCGAATAACGTATCATTATGGACAACTTTTACTTCGAGATAAAACAAATTTTAAAGGGGATGCTACACCTAAACCTGCTCCTAAGTATAATTTCCTTAAAACTACGCAAGTTAAAGAGATATAATTCAGTAAAGGAGAGAATTCCTAATGAAAAAAATCATACTCTTTATTATCGTTTTTATGATTACGACTGTCTTAGCCTCTTGCAACAAAAACGATCAATCCAATCAACCTGATGAGAATGAGCAAGTGAATGAAATTGAGGAACAAGTTGAAAACAATCAAGACGAAACAACTCAGGAAGAAGAAAATAACCAAGCGGAAGAAACTGAACAAAATACGGAAAATGATGTAGCACCAACAAATGAAGAAAAGGTTTATCAAAATAAAATTTTCAAAGATGTAAAAGTTTCTGAGTCGAATAATCAAATAATCATTACTGGTAAAGCTCAAGTTTTTGAGGGTGTTTTTGATTATGCTCTTTATGATGGTGAAGAAAAACTGCTTGAAGACCATTATCAAACAGTGGGTGCTCCTTCGTGGGGTGACTTCGAAATCCCGATTGATAAAGCATTAATAGCTCAGCCTAAAAATGAAATTAGATTTGAGCTATTCAATTTATCTGCAAAAGATGGTTCGAAAGAGAATGTTTTAAATATTCCACTTACAAATAAATAACCAAACCGAAAAACTAATAGAGGTGCCTAATCCCAACTTCCTAACGCGTTGGGGATAGGCACCTTTTCTCTTTCTTTGATTTGTAAGAAATTGGGTTTTATAAAATGAATCCCTTTAACTAATTCTATAAATGTTTAGGTAAAATCAGAAGAAGTGAGGGAAAATTATGACAGTTAAGAGTCAGGTCAAACAAACAATCGCAGGTTTGAAGAGTGCACAGGCTAGCCTTGAACAATTTTCACTTCAAACTCAAAATCAACAAGCAAAACAAATGTATCAAACTGCCGCTCAACAAACTCAAATGATTGTGGATAGTCTTAACCCACGTTTGCAAGAATTAGATTCGGAGGAACCACAATATCAACAGGAATAAATCTAACATCAAGGTTGGTTATTGAAACCAGCCTTTTCTTGAATTGGAATGTTACTTGGATGGGATTGGTATATATGCAGAGGTATATCTTTCGATGTAGCGTTTTTATCTTTTTGATTTTTGGATTATTAACGGGGTGTAAGGAGAACTTGGATTCTGTTAAAAATCGTAGTACAGCTATTACCCAAATAAACGCGAAAAAAACTACGAATCAATACACGGCAAATCAAGCAAAAGAACTAATAATCAAAAGGGATGATGTCACCGGGGTTCGAGGAGTCAATACGGATCAAGATCTCCTTATTGCCATAACGGTTCCACAGATGGATAGATTTCAACTGAAATCCATTGAAAAGAATGTGAAAGAAGGGTTAAAAAAGAAATATCCAGATTACAAAATTCAAGTGTCAACCGATCAAAAGATTTTTTTAGAATTGGATATATTAGAGAGAAAGCTTGAGAAAGGGAAAACCGGTGAAAAAGAACTCAAAAAAGAATTAGGGAATATCAAAACCTTGATGAAAGAGGAAGCATGATACTTAGTGAGGGTAGCCTATGTCAAATAAAAAAAAGAAAAAATTAACCCCAGTTCAACAAGAATATCAAGCCTTTCAAAATGAACGAGAAACAAAACGACCCTTATTTAAAAACTGTATCAAAGCGTTTCTAATTGGTGGCATCATCTGCCTAATAGGACAGGCGATTCAGACATTTTACATATATTTTTTTGATTTTACAGATCAAACAGCCGGAAATCCAACAGTTGCTACCTTAATTTTCATTTCCATGTTTTTAACGGGATTTGGGGTTTATGATAGAATTGCACAATTTGGAGGTGCTGGTTCCGCCGTGCCAGTGACAGGGTTCGGAAATGCTGTTATCTCCGCAGCGATTGAACATCGTACAGAGGGTTTTGTTCTGGGTGTTGGTGGTAATATGTTTAAATTGGCAGGTTCAGTTATCTTATTTGGCGTTTTTTCGGCCTTTATTATCGCGACCATTAAGACCATTCTGATCACGTGGGGGGGACTGTAATGCTGACTGGTCATCGAACTTGGATTTTCGATCAAAAGCCTGTCATTATTTCGACTGGAACAGTTGTCGGACCATTTGAGGCAAAAGGGAAAATTCCGCAAGATTTTGACTTAATTCATGGTGAAATTTGGCTCAATCAAGATTCGTTTGAAAAGGCACATCAAGTCATGTTAGAGGAAGCTTGTCAAAAGGCGATCGAAAAAGCCAATTTGCAAAAGGCGCAGATTCAGTTTTTCCTCGGTGGCGATCTAATCAATCAAATCACTCCAACAAGCTTTGCGACTAGAACACTAGGTAGTCCTTATCTAGGATTGTTCGGGGCTTGCTCTACCTCAATGGAAGGATTAGCGCTATCAGCATTTATTGTGAATTATAACGGAGCAAAATACATATTAACGGGTGCTTCTAGTCATAATGCAGCGGTTGAAAAGCAATTTCGTTATCCAACCGAGTATGGTGGGCAAAAACCTCCAACTGCGCAATGGACTGTTACAGGTGCGGGTGTGGCATTAGTTAGTTCTACGGGGTCAGGTCCACGGGTAACATCAGCAACCATCGGTAAAATTGTAGATATGGGATTGACTGACCCATTTAATATGGGAGGTGCAATGGCACCTGCTGCTGTTGATACAATCGAGGCTCATTTAAAAGAACGAAACGTTGATCCATCATATTACGATTTAATCGTGACGGGAGATCTTGGTCATATCGGTCGAGAGGTGTCACTTGATTTATTTAAAAAACACGGCACTCCAATTAAGGAAGAAAATTTTCAGGATTGTGGTCTAATCATATACCGGGAAGGGCAGCCCGTACTTTCAGGTGCTAGTGGGGCAGGTTGTTCCGCAACAGTCGTTTATGGACATATTTTAAATCGAATGAAAAAAGGGGAGTTAAATCGGGTCCTAGTTGTTGCAACGGGTGCCCTACTTTCTCCTCTAACGTTTCAGCAAAAAGAATCAATTCCCTGTATTGCGCATGCGGTATCAATTGAAAATGAAGGTGGGGAGCAGTCATGATTTTCTTTTGGGCTTTTGTCATAGGTGGACTCATTTGTGTGATTGGGCAGATCATGTTTGATGTTTTTAAACTCACTCCTGCACATACATTATCTACATTTGTCGTACTTGGGGCACTTTTGGACGCATTTGGTTTATACGAACCGTTCATCGACTTTGCAGGTGCTGGAGCAACTGTTCCGATTACTAGTTTCGGCAATTCCCTTGTACATGGTGCAATGGCCGAAGCGGAAAAGCATGGGCTCGTCGGAGTGGTAACCGGGATGTTTGAAGTTACAAGTGCTGGTATATCGGCCGCTATCATTTTCGGGATGATTGGCGCAATATTTTTTAAACCAAAAGGATAAAGGAGAATGTAAGGTGACAGTTGGCTCTCAGGTTAAACAATGTCTTTCAAGTATAAAAAGTATTGAAGCTCTGTTTTCAAGCTTAGCATTACGCACACAAGACAGAGAGGCGAAACGAACTTTTCATGAAACCATGATGATCATGGATGAAATAAAGAATGATCTAAAAATACGAGTTAGCGAAATTGAGCGGGAGGAAGATCAATATAAAGGGTTTTAAATCAATTGTAAGGAGTTACGATCATGCCAGATTGGATAAGTATTGCCGTACGATCACTAGTCTTACTTATCGTATTATTTTTTTTAACGAAATGGTTAGGTAAAAAGCAAATTTCACAGCTCTCCTTTTTCGAATATATTAATGGAATTACAATAGGCAGTATTGCTGCAGAGGTCTCCACAGGACTGGATCGACATTTCAGTCATGGATTAATAGGTATGGGTGTCTGGTTTGCTGTTCCGTTTATCATGGGTTTCATTTCATTAAATAGTAAAATAGTAAGGGACTTTGCTGAAGGAAAAGGAACCGTTTTTATTCAAGATGGAAAAGTAATGGAAGACAATTTAAAAAAAGAAAAATATACAATTGATGAATTACTAGCAAAACTACGAAATAAGGATGTCTTTCAGGTAGCAGATGTTGAATTCGCTGTATTAGAAACGGATGGAAGCTTAAGTGTCTTATTAAAAAAGGAAAATCAACCAATAACCGCCAAAGTCCTAAATCTCGCTGTTGCTCCAATAAAAGAACCTCAAACGGTTATTATGGATGGAGAAATCATGCATGAACCATTATCTTCATCTGGACACAGTCAGAATTGGCTAGAAACGGAACTTGATAAAATTGGCGTCAGCATTGAAAATGTGTTCTTAGGGCAAGTAGATACATATGGACAACTGACAGTCGATCTATTTGATGATAAGATCAAGGTCCCATCTCCACAGGAGAAACCATTACTGCTTGCCACGATAAAAAAATGTCAGGCGGATTTAGAATTATTTGCCTTACAAACAAATAACCAATCCGCAAAAGAAATGTATCAAAAAAATAGTGAAAAACTCCAGGATGCACTAGATAAAGTGACTCCGTTTTTAAGTAACTAAGGATGCAGATTGAAGGGGTTATTCTAAGATGAAAAACAAAATGCGGGTAACTTATATATATTTTTTTATCTTAATCATTATATCCTTAACAATACCATCAAACAGTCAAGTACACGGTGAGAACTTGCAAAGGATGTATATTAAAATTGATCTGTGGGCGAAGGAGCTTTATTTAATTGAAGGGGAAACTGTAATAAAGAAATATAAAATTGCACCTGGAACCGATCAAACCCCCACGCCAATAGGAACATTTATGATCATTACTAAAGATAAGGATTGGGGAGGTGGGTTTGGCACACGTTGGTTAGGGTTAGATGTACCATGGGGAAATTACGGTATACACGGAACAAACAAACCGTGGTTAATGGGAAAAAACATTAGTGGTGGATGTATTAGAATGCATAACAGCGATGTAGAAGAGCTATTTGAAATAGTTTCTGAAGGAACTGTTGTACATATTGAGGGACCAATTACCGGGTTTGGAAGAGGAGAATTAAAATCTCTAGCTTATGGATCAAAAGGAACTTTGGTCCAAATTGTACAAGAAAGACTAAAGCTAATGAGTTTATATAATGGGAAGGTACATGGAATTTACAATAAGGAAACTGAAAGAGCCGTTAAACTATTTCAAAAAGAAAATAATATACCAATCACGGGTGTAGTAACAAAAAGGGAGTATATATTATTAGGCATGTTAGAATAAGTCGGACCTCATTCTATAGAAGTAAAACAATAAGCGTATTTGTGGGTGTTTCAAATAAATAAACGCCAATTCCATTGATGTAGGGTTTGGCGTTTTTCAAGGATGATGGTTGCGAAAAAAATCTATTTTGGCTGACTAATCATCGTTTTGTAGTCTGATAAAATTCTTCTGAATTCCTGTCTTGGTATTTCCAAATTGAATGTTAGCTGGATCAGGTCATCTTCTATTGTTTCGCTTTCCCGATCTGCCAATTCTATTTCAATATCGGAATCAGAAGATAACTCTACCATCTCCTTCTCATCAGATGTAGTTTCTTCACGGTCATTTATTGATTCATTATACAAAAGCTCCCACTGCTCATATAAGTTTTCAGCTGTACGATATTCATCATCGTCCACTATAATATCTGACTCTAATTTTTGTTTCAATCCAAGGCAGGTTTCTTCCCATTCCTCTACACTTTTTAAATCAAATAGTTTTGAAAATCTCGGTTTCATTCTTTCCCAGTGATAATGGATGTTATTACACCATTCTAATAACTCTTCACGATATTGCTTTTCTTCAATTTCTTTCACACCTTTTCATCTCCCAACTTATTATTCTTTTTTACAAAATAACAACATAGCCTTTTATAGATTTCACAATTCTTAGTGATTCTACCCACTTGTTAATCACAATTTCATCTTATGCTCCACGATTGTCCCATGCCTAGACGTTTAACCCAATTTTTTATACTTTCAAATTAATAGGTTGTTCAATAAACTTCCCATCATAAATTTTGCATGATTGGAGACTCTAACAGTGTCAATATCCTAATTTTAACAATTGTCTACTTGAACATTGGGGGTTACTGAATGGATATATATTTATCCCGTATTAACGGGCAGTAAAACCCCCATCTCAAAACTGATCAAAAAACGTAAAGTTAAAAATGAGGGATGAAATGAGTTATATCTGGGAATCGGTAGCAATATTATTTATTGGTTTTTGCTTATTTCGGATTGCAGGTAAAAAAACTGTGTCACAAATGACAGGAATAGAGACTATAACAATATTGGCAATTGCATCAACAACTGGTCACGCTATTTCAGAACATAATTTAATAAAAACAATATTTGCCTTATGTTCCCTTGTAGCACTTCTTTTACTTATTCAGTTTTTAACAATTAAATTTAGTGGTATGGAAAGGTTATTTATAGGGAAGCCAACACAGGTTATCCAGAATGGAATAATTAGAGCAGACAATCTAAAAAAGTTACGCATGACTGTTGAACAGTTAGAAGCAAGATTACGAGAAAACGGAATCTCTTCAATTACAGATGTTGAAACTGCTTCGATTGAGATTACTGGGGAACTTGGGTATGAGTTAATGAAAACTGCTAAGCCGGTAACACTCGGAGAATTAGAGCAAATGTTGAACCAACTACAATTGAATATGCTTGAACAGCTTACTATTAATGAACACAGTCATTATAAGAATTCCGTTCAGAATGACAAAGAATAGAAAGAATAGCTTTTGAAATACAAAATGAAAATAGGAAAAAGACTAAGCCGCGCTCTTTTGGGTATTTGTGTGGAGTTGGTTAAGAATAGGGACTCGAAAGTAGTACTAGCAAATTCCTATATAACCGTAAGTAGATTATAGAAGATTATTGGACAAAAAATTAATAATTTCTAATAAAAAATTCCGTATAACTAGTGCTTGTTACGGAATTTTTTTCATTTCGCAAAAAAACAAAATATGATCAATTACCTCATAAAGAACATTTTGTTTACGAAAACGTGGTGAAATGCTAACCAATACTATTAAATTACTATTAAATTTACTTTCATTTACATCCAACGTATTATTGATATCCTATGAATACTATTGTTTTATTTTTGTTTGTTGTTATTTATTATTGACAATGTGAAAATAAATGATAAAATTAAGAAAAATACTACTTGGAAACGTTTGCAGTTACACTATTACCAACTTTCAGATATTACTAGTATATAAGGAGGGGATTTGGGGTGTCAATAAAGTTTGGATGCCATGGATCAACATGGGAGCTTGATTATGATAAAGAGTGTGACTATCTGGATGAAATCATGGATACCGTAAAAGAAGCTGGATTTCAAGGGATTGATGTGCAGGTTGCACTTTTAGGAAAATATAAAAATCAACCAGAACGACTAAAAGAAGAGCTAGCAAAGCGAGAAATAGAATTAGCGGCATTAACTGTTCCGTTTACGTGGGCAGGAGAGAATGAATCTGTAGAGGAAAAAGCACATGCCGATTACTACATAAATTATTTAACACATTTTCCAGGAGCTGTTATGAATGTTCCTGCAAGGGTTGGTCCCAATAGAGATCATTTATTAAAGAGACAAAAGGAAATTATCAATTGTGTAAACACACTTGGTGAACGTGCAAATGAAAGTGGCGTAATTGCTTCTTTCCATCCTGCATCTCCAAAAACCTCGTATTTTAGAACAAAAGAAGATTATGCTGTCATGTTCGACCTATTAGATAGAAGATACTTGAGTTATACACCTGACGCTGGTCATATTAAAGCGGGTGGAATGAATCCGGTAGAAATTATTAGAGATAATCTTTCTATTATAAAACATGTGCATATAAAAGATTGCTCGAACACATTTAAGTGGCGAAAAATGGGTACAGGTGATATCGATTTCCCTGCAATTACGGAAATTCTATTCAACTCAAACTATAAAGGATGGATCATGGTTGAGGAAGAAACGGTAGAAGCAGCTACAGATCCACATAATGTCATATTAGATGTAGGGAAATATGTACAAGCCCAATTGGAACCGATTACGAGAGGGATAAAAACGAGTGCAAAATAAGTTTTTTTATAAATAAAACTATGAATCTATTTTATTCTAATTGAGGGGGTGAAAGCTTCTAAAAATACCGGTTACTTGTATTTGAAGCGAAGGCCTTGTGAAAGTTTATATGAAAAAATGGGGGACATTGAAAATGAAGAGAAAATTTAATTTTATTGGGATCTTATTAATAGGTCTTACAATGCTTTTAGCTGCATGTAGCGGTGGTGGATCAAAAGAATCTGGTGGTTCATCTGATGATGGAGATGGTAAAAAGGCTAGTGGATATCCAGAAAGAAATATTGAAGTTCTTGTCGGACACGGTGCTGGCGGAGGTACCGATATGTTCACAAGGGCTGTTACAAAAGAATTAGAAGAAATCTTGGGTGTTAACATTAACGTTGTCAACCAAGAAGGTGGAGCTGGGGTTGTTGCCGCACAAAATGCGTTTAATGCACCTTCTGACGGTTATACATTGATTGGAGATGCTGCATTTTCTATTACAACGGCAGCTGGTACAAATACACATGGTCTAGATGATTTTACACCGATTGCTCGTTTTCAAGCTGATACTTATGCATTGTGGGTAAAGAAAGATAAATATAAATCTGTTGAAGACTTTTTGAAAGCTGCTGAAGAAAAACCAGGAAAGATCACGGTTGGCGGTACTGGTTCTTTAGGTATGGACGAAATGACTGTATTTATGTTTGGTGAAGCAGCTAAAGTGGATTTGAACTTTGTTCCGATGGAAGGATCAGGTGAGATGCATGCTGGAGTACTAGGTGGTCACTTAGAAGCAATGGTTGATGAATTTGGTCCAACCAAGTCACTAGCTGATGACGGGTCCATTATTCCTCTAGTAGTGTTTGCTGAAGAAAGATTAGAAGCTTTCCCAGATGTTCCAACAACCGTTGAATTAGGTTGGGATTTAACTGATGGAAATGAACGCGGTTTTTATATTAAAGCAGATACTGATCCAGAAATCATTAAAATTTTAGAAGAAGCAATGAAAAAAGCATATGAAACGGAAAGCTATCAAAAATATGAGGAAGATAACTATTTACATTTAAGAGAAGGCTGGTTAAATTCTGCTGACTTCACTAAGAGAACAGAAGAATTAATCGAAAAATACAAAGTAATTATGGATGAGTTACAACAATGATTTTAATCGGTAGGAGGGGGACTCCTCCTACTGAATTTTCTTGATTATAGGGAGGGAGACATTGTGACCGCTTCTAAAAAGGATTATCTATTTTATAGCATCGTAATTGCATTTGCTGGATTCTTTCTAATGTCAACTACACAAATTCATTCTGCAAATAAAACAACTATTTTAGGTCCTAAGGCTTGGCCTTCCATTATATTAATCTTAATGTTGGTTTTAGCGATTATGGGAATTATTAAAACATTTATTACATCTAAAAAAGCAGCTGCTGCGCAATTAGAAAAGTCAAAAGAAACAGAGGAACCCGAAAAAAGAATTTTTAATATACCAATGAGCATAATATCGATTTTATCAATCATTCTTTATTCGGTAGGTTTATACGTTTTTGGCTTTATCATATCATCAATCTTATTTTTATATCTCTTAACTCAAGTTCTGGGTGCAAAGAAACAACTCGTAATAATACTGGTATCAGTCATCCTTACAGTATTCTTTGTTTGGTTATTTTCCATTGTTCTCAAGGTACCTTTGCCGCGTGGAATAGGCATATTTAGAGAATTTAGTCTTCTATTTTACTAAAGGCTACTATTTTTAGTTTTATAGATTATATCATTTTATATAAAACAAGGTGTTTAAAAGCTTTCTAACATCTGGATGAAACAGTCAAGTCAGGGGGGAGAATATGTTAGAGTACTTATGGTTAGGGTTATTAAATGTTGTTACTGACCCAATGAATATATTAATGTTATTGCTTGCAATTGTGATCGGCTATATAGGTGGGGCTATTCCTGGAATCAGTGGAACGATGCTAGTTGTTATCCTGTTACCTGTCACGTATTCGTTTGAGCCGGCTGCTGCATTCATATTACTTACTGGTATTTATTCGATTTGTAGCTTATCTGGTGCCTTCGGTGCGATATTGCTTCGGACACCGGGTACACCGGAAGCAATATTTACAACCTATGATGGTTACCCCATGGCGCAACAGGGATATGCCGGACGAGCGTTAGGGATTACGATTTTAACATCCGTTATTGGTGGATTGGTTGGAGTATTTTTCTTAATCACCTTAACTCCATTTCTTGCGGAAGTTGCCCTGTCCTTTTCATCACCTGAGTATTTTGCTTTGGCCTTCATGGGACTTACAGTTGTAGCCTCCTTAAGCGGAAAAGATGTTTTAAAAGGCTTAATTGGGGTCCTATTTGGATTAATGATTGCTACGATTGGTATGGATGCTCTGACAGGTACTTTACGATATACATTTGATACGCCTGTGTTAACATCTGGTATTCACCTAATTCCAGTTATAACCGGTCTTTTTGCAATATCTGAATTTATTAAGAAAAGCACTGAATCTCATACCTTAGAAAAAGCTATGAAGGTAGTTAAGACGAAAATTTTTGAAAAGGAAATCTTTAAAAAAATTAGCGGTACTATAGTTGGTTCTTCCGTAATTGGGATAATTATTGGTATCCTTCCAGGCGTAGGTGCAACTACTGCATCAATGTTAAGTTATAGTGAAACGGTTAGATGGTCAAAAGATGAGGAAAAAGAAACGTTTGGAAAAGGTAATCCAAAAGGAATAGCTGCATCAGAAACAGCGAATAATGTTGCAGCAATGGGAAGTTTAGTTCCACTCCTTGCGCTAGGAATTCCTGGTGGTGCTACAACAGCAATACTGATCGGAGCATTCATACTACACGGAATGCAACCAGGACCAATGTTATTTAAAACAGACCCAGTTTTAATGTATACCATTTTTGCAGGATTATTAATTTCAAACATCCTAATGTTATTTGTTTCAACACCATTTATTAAGCTATTCGAGAAAATAGTAAAAATTCCATATTCCATTTTAGGTCCATTAATTGTAGTACTATGTGCGATCGGAACGTATACAGTTAGAAACAGCTTCTTTGACATCATTGTTATGGTGATCTTTGGAGTAATTGGATATTTACTAGAAAGATTTAAATTCCCATTAGCAACGATTATTTTAGGTGTTGTATTAGGCCCGATTGCAGAAAGCCAATTCAGACGTTCAGTTCAAATGTCTGATGGTGATTTTACAATATTCCTTACAAGACCAATTAGTGTGACACTAATTGTTGTTTCAATTCTTATGCTGTTCTTCCCACTTGTGAGTGATTACATTAAAAAACGGAAGAAAACTAACAACACTAATATCAATCCAACAGCGTAAAAATGGGTTAATTAAAAAATGAGTATAATTGTTGGGGCCATATTACCAGTATTTACAGTGTTTTTTATTGGCTTTATTCTACAAAAAGTGAAAGGCTTGGATGTCAAAGCATTGTCCACAGTTACGGTTTATGTTTTAATTCCATGCCTTGTCTTTCGGTCCCTACTAGAAACGAAGATAGAGCAACAGTACCTGATGATGGTAATCATTGTACTATTGCTAATGATTATTACAATTACTATTGATAAGGTAGTTGTGCGGTTTCGAAAATTAGATGCCGATACAGAAAGTGCTTTTATCCTTTCTACGGTCTTTATGAATGCAGGGAACTATGGTACGCCAATCGTGTTATTTGTATTTGGAGAAGAGGCCTTTCATATTGCGATCTCCTTTTACGTGATCCAGCTCATTTTATTTAATACGGTTGGAATTTATTACGCATCAAGAAGTAAAGAAAATTTCGTTAAAGGCCTGAAAAATATCTTTAAGTTACCTGCTATATATGCTGTCTTTTTTGCCTTTTTATTTAGGCAATTCCCGATGTTACCAGAAAATATTTATTCTATTATAAATTTATTAGCTAATGGTGCAATCCCGATTATTATGCTTCTATTGGGAATGCAGCTAGCAAACTTAAAAATGGAAGTCTTGGACTGGAGACAAATATCCTTTGTCACAACAATGAGGTTAATTATTTCACCATTGGTTGCAGTGGCTATTACATTGTTATTACCAGTAGAACCTATCTATCGGAATGTCATTATTACTCTAGCAGCAATGCCAACCGCGGTAAACGTAACATTGTATTCATTGGAATTTAATATTCAACCAAAATTTGTTTCAGTCGCAACTATATTTAACACATTCCTAAGTATTATCACTGTTACTATTTTATTAAATATTTTAAGCTAAAAGAATTTACATATCTAAAGGGGGAGTTAGCATGAGTAAACCAACTATTGGATTATTATATGGAGATGCTGCAGGTGTTGGGCCTGAGGTAGTCGCAAAATCATTTGCAAACAAAGAAATTTTAGAATCGGCTACTTGGATTTTAATTGGTGACGAGCGAATTTTTAATCGTGGCGCGAGCACAGCTGGGCTAGAGTTAAATTATCAAAAAGTCGAAAACATTGATGATGTCCAACCAGAGGTTGCATCAGTTTGGCTAATCGATACAAAAAATACAGATCCTGCTGACATCGAAATGGGTGTACTTAATGAGAGGTCGGGTAAGGCAGCTGGTGACAATCTAGTATTTGCATTAGAGCTTGCAAAACAAGAAAAGTTAGACGGTCTTTCCTATGGACCAATGAACAAAAGTGCTCTGTATCAAGGAGGATATACATATAAAGATGATATCCATTTAGTAGCTTCTGTTTTTGGTCTTGAGTCAGGCTTCATGGAAGTAAACGTAATGGATGGCGTTTGGTTTACTCGTGTTACATCTCATATTCCTTTAAAGGAAGTTGCAGAAAATATCACGAAAGAAAATGTTCTAAACAGTATTCTTTTTGCAGATAAAATCGTTTCAAAAGCAGGAATTGAACCGAAAATTGCTGTTGCTGGCTTAAATCCACATGCTGGTGATAATGGGCTATTAGGAGATGAAGAAAATGAAATCATCTCTCCTGCAGTTGAAGAAGCGAAAAGTCAAGGCGTAGATGCGCATGGACCATTCTCAGCAGACACCATCTTCCTTCGTTTGAAAAAGGAAAACTTTAACTGCTTACTGGGTATGTACCATGACCAAGCGCAAATTGGAATGAAAACAATGGGCTTTAATAAAGGTGTAACTATTAGTGGTGGTTTGCCAATCGTGATCACAACACCTGCACATGGTACAGCATTTGATATTGCAGGCAAAGGTATCGTAGATCCAAGTGCATTTGAAGAAGCCCTAAAACTCGGCATTAAACTAATTAACAACGGATACAAATAATATATAGGGAGGAGTACCTAATTCAGCCAATAACTTGGCTCCGAGGTACTCCTTTTCTACTAATCTATTTTTGAATGAATTTCAATTTGTAAATTGACAGTGCTTAAATAAAAGATTAAAATAATAAATGAAAGCAAACAAAAATAATTAAAATAGTTTTATTTTTTAATATATTACTTATCAGGGGGGACAGCAAGTGAAAAAGATAATCAACAATCCTAGTCATGTTGTACAAGAAGCACTCGAAGGTTATATGTATGCATTTAAAGACTCGTTAACGAAAGTGGAAAATGTAAACGGAATCATTCGTAAAGATATGAAGGACAAGGTTGCGATCGTAACAGGTGGAGGTAGTGGACACGAACCCCTTTTCCTCGGTTTCGTCGGGGAGGGTCTTGCTGATGGGGTAGCAATTGGAAATGTATTTGCAGCACCGACACCAAATACTGTTCAAGACGTTGCGAAAGCAGTTGATCAAGGTAAAGGTGTCTTATTTGTATATGGAAATTACGCTGGTGACGTACTTAACTTTGATATGGCAGCAGAACTATTAGACTTCGAAGATATACAAACTAGAACTGTTTTAGTAGCTGATGACGTTGCATCAGCCCCAGAAGAACGAAAAGCTGACCGCAGAGGAATTGCTGGAGATGTGTTTGTAATAAAAATTGCAGGAGCTGCTTCCGAAAAAGGCTGGAATTTAGAAGAAGTAACACGTGTAACGCAAAAGGCAGCAGACCAAACATTCTCCATCGGTGTAGCAACATCACCAGGATCTATTCCTGGGGAAACAGAGCCTCCATTTGTTTTAGGAGATGATGAAATTGAACTTGGAATGGGAATTCATGGTGAACAAGGAATAAGACGTACCAAACTAATGCCTGCAGATCAGTTAACCGATGAATTACTTGAGACATTATTAGCAGAAAGTAAGATTCAAGCTGGGGATGAAGCGGCTGTTTATGTAAACGGTTTAGGCTCTACTACATTATTAGAATTATTGATTGTAAATCGAAGAGTTGCTCAAATATTAGAGGAAAAAGGCATCACTATTTATGATATGGATGTAAATAGCTACTGTACAACTCAAGAGATGGGTGGCTTCTCTATTACATTCTTGAAATTAGATGATGAATTAAAAGAGTTATATAATGCTCCTGCACATTCACCATATTACAACAAAGCTGAAAAAGTTAAAGGAGGAGTGAAATAATGGCGACACAAACACTAAACACCCTTAATCCAAACCAAGTGAAGGAAATGTTTTTATATGTAGGTGAAAAGGTAGTAGAAAGCAAGCCTTTATTAACAAAGATTGATAGCGCTATCGGTGACGGTGACCATGGAATCGGAATGTCAGTTGGGTTTACAAAAGCTGATGAAAATTTAAGAGCTACTGAATTTTCAACAGTAAATGACGTGTTTAAAACGATTGGTATGTCGATGATTTCCTCAATGGGGGGAGCATCAGGCGTTATATTCGGGACAATGTTTGTTGGCGGAATCAAAGGGCTAGAGCCTAAAGAAAAACTTGATCTGGCTTCATTAGCAGAGATTTATGAAAAGGCACTAGAAGCAATCAAACAACGGGGTAAGGCGGAACTTGGAGATAAAACGATGATTGATGCATTTCAGCCTGCGGTTGAAGCTTTAAAAGCAAGTGCAGCATCAAATGATAGCTTTGTAGATGGGCTTTGTAAAGCAGAAACTGCTGCGGTTGAAGGGGTTGAAGCGACAAAGGATTATATTGCGAAATTTGGTCGTGCAAAGTCTTTAGGCGAAAGAGCAATTGGTCATCAGGATGCAGGTGCTACAACCGTTTCAATCATCTTCAAATCAATGAAGGAATGGGTAGAAGGCGGGGGAAATGAGTAAAATTTGGGTCGGCACTAATTGGAAAATGACGAAAACGATTGCTGAAGGAATTACCTATACAAAGGAACTTAAGCAACTTGCAAGAGAGCTAACTACCAATATTGAGTTGTTTATCATTCCTTCCCACACAGCATTGGTTGATATTAAAGAGGAAGTCGCTGGCTCTAGAATAAAGCTTGGGGCACAAAATATGCACTGGGAAGATACCGGAGCGTATACTGGTGAAATCTCTCCAAAAATGTTGGATGAGATTGGTCTTGACTTAGTTGAGCTTGGCCATTCAGAGCGAAGACAATACTATAATGAAAATGATATAGATATTAATAAAAAGGTGTTCGCTGCGTTGAAATATGGGATGAAGCCTTTAGTTTGTATTGGTGAAAATATAGAGCAAAAGAATAACTCAATTTCACGAGAGGTACTTTCTTCACAGTTAAAGATATGTCTAAAAGGACTCTCAGAAGAACAGGCAAAGCAGGTTCTTATAGCCTATGAGCCAGTTTGGGCAATCGGTGAAAATGGAATTCCAGCGGATTCCGAATATGTCGGGGAAATTCATTCATTCTTACGTGAGACATTAATTGACATGTTTCCAGATATCGGCCGTGATATTCCAATATTGTTTGGCGGAAGTGTCAACCTCGAAAATTTCCTAAAATACATAGATCACAAGGATGTTAATGGCCTGTTTGTAGGAAGAACTGCGTGGAATATGGAGACATTTACAATCCTACTTCACGAGCTTGAAAAACATTTATATAATTTTAATCAGCAGAAATAAGAAAAGGATACTCTGATTGAGTATCCTTTCTGCGTTCTATAAAACTTTAATGTTTTGTTTTGTTAATTCTTTTAGGAGGCTGGTATCCAAATCCTTTTCACAAATAATCGTATCAATCTGGTCGAAGGTTGCAAAGGTGGCAATTGAGCTTGTGCCAATCTTTGAATGGTCTAATAATGCTACAATCTTATCCGCCTTACTCGCCATAACCTTCTTTAATTCTACCTCATAAACATTAAAATCGGTTAACCCTTCCTCAATTGAAAAACCTCTAGCAGATGTAAACATGGTATCAATATTGATTTTATTTAAAACATTCGTTCCTAGCAAACCTTCCAGCGCCATTGACCCCATTCTCGCCATTCCACCAACTAAGATAACATTTACTCCAGGATTCTCCTTCAATTCAATCGCTGCAGAAATCCCATTTGTTACAACCGTTATATTTAAAGTAGACTGTCTTATTAATCTAGCTAAAGCAAGGGCTGTCGTACTAGCATCTAGCAAGATACAGTCTTTTTGGTTGATCAAATTTATTGCTTTTTGGGCAATAATGTTTTTAGAATCAGGATTCTTCTTTTCACGCTCAGAAAAGCTTACCTTCTCAGATGTTAAATCTTCATTTAAAACTGCTCCACCATGAGTTCGGGTCAACAAACCTTCTTCTTCCAAGACATTTAGATCGGTTCTTAA
This sequence comes from Bacillus sp. JJ1562, assembly GCF_036962705.1. Taxonomy (NCBI): domain Bacteria; kingdom Bacillati; phylum Bacillota; class Bacilli; order Caryophanales; family Bacillaceae; genus Bacillus; species Bacillus sp. JJ1562. The sequence goes on along the minus strand of NZ_JBALOQ010000019.1, from coordinate 129,469 downwards.
CGTCGCTTCGGAAACGTTTACATCTCTTGCTAAATCCTTAACTGTTACTCGTTTTTTTTCCTCGAGTATATTTAATATTAATTGTCTTCTTTCAGTAGCGAATAATTTATTCATGATTACCCCTCATTTGAATCGAAATAAAAATAAAAAATAATTAAAATAAAAATTATTAAGGTTTCCTAAGTATTAATCACTAATTAAAGTTTAATCCTAATTTATATAGAAGGCAAGGGTTTATTTGATTAATACAGGATATTTTATTTACCACAAAAACAAAAGTAAACGAAAATAAATGTTGATAAAAGAAAATAATTAATATAGAATAATAGTATAGTAATAATGAATAATAACTTCGTGTGAATAAACGAAAGGGGATTCGAAAATGAAAATTGGTATTGGGTGCGATAACAATGCTTTCGATTTAAAAGAAATCGTAAAAAGCTTTGTTGAAGAACTTGGTCATGAGGTTGAGGACTATGGTTGCTTTTCAAAGGATGCGGTTGATTATCCTGATGTAGCATTTAAGGTAGCAGCAGGTGTCAGTAATGGCGAGGTAGCACGAGGAATTTTACTTTGTGGTACTGGAATTGGAATGTGTATTGCTGCTAATAAATATCCGGGAATTCGTGCTGCACTAACTCATGATGTTTATTCTGCTGAAAGAGCTCAATTAAGTAATGATGCACAAATTATAACGATTGGCTCTCAAATTCTTGGACCAGAAGCTACGAAAAAGGTTGTTGCGGCTTATTTGAATTCCCATTGGGCAGGTGGCTCGCAGGCGAAAGTCGATAAAATCGTTGAAAAAGAAAAAGAATTTTTTACTGAAATTAGTAAAGAAATCTCTTCAAATTCTTGTAGCTAATTTTTGAGCGACATGCATTTGATAAGGAGTGATCTCCAATTAATCAATTAATCTATGATTTTTTACGTGTAACAGAATCTGCTGCTATTGCTTCACTACCTTGGGTTGGAAGTGGAAACAAAATAGAAGCCGATCGTGCCGCAACGAATTCAATGAGAACAATGTTGAGTCAAGTCGAGATGGATGGCACCATTGTTATTGGTGAAGGTGAAATTGACGAGGCGCCAATGCTATATATTGGTGAGAAGGTTGGAACAGGTAAGGGAAAACAAATCGATATAGCGGTAGACCCGATAGATGGGACAACGTCTACATCGAAAGGCCAAAATGATGCGATTGCTGTTATTGCTGCAGCTCCACAGGGTACTTTACTGCATGCACCAGATATGTACATGGAAAAAATCGCTACTGGACCAAAGGCTGCAGGGAAAATTGATATTAATGCACCTCTTGAAGAAAATTTGTATGCGGTTGCAATGGCTTGTGGAAAAGAAATCCATGAGCTCACTGTGATGATTCAAGATCGAGAGAGGCATCAAAATTGGATAGATATTGTTCGTGGTTTAGGTGCCAAAACGTATTTATTTCAAGATGGTGATGTTATTCCAGCGATTTCTACTTGTATTGAATCATTGTACGCTGATTTGTTTATTGGAATTGGAGGCGCTCCTGAAGGCGTTTTAGCGGCTGTCGGAATAAAAAGCCTAGGCGGAGAAATTCAGGCTAGACTTCTTCCCAGAACAGCTGAAGAGATTGAGAGATGTAGAAATATGGGAATTGAAGATATTGATAAAGTTTTAACACATGATCAATTAGTAGCGACCAATGATTGCGTCTTTGTTGCAACAGGTATCACGAGTAATATGCTACTAAATGGAATTAAACGTGAACAAAACAAGTTCATTACACACTCGATAATGATTAATGGAAATGATCAAAATTTACGTTGTACTGAAACGGTACACACGATAAGTGAGGAAGAGATCTTCTTCACTAAGAAGGGCAATTGATGGGATTCAATTGCTCTTTTCATTCATAAAAGGAGGAGACAAAATGGTAAATGCAGTATCACTAGACCAATTATCCATAAATGCAATTCGTACATTATCCATAGATATGATTGAAAAAGCAAACTCTGGGCATCCAGGTCTACCAATGGGTGCAGCACCAATGGCGTATGTACTTTGGACAGATTTTTTAAAGCATAACCCTAGAAATTCAAAATGGTTTGATCGTGACCGTTTTATATTATCAGTAGGTCATGGTTCTGCTCTTTTATATAGTCTTCTACATCTTTCTGGCTATAAACTATCCATTGATGATCTGAAAAATTTCCGTCAATTTGGTTCAAAAACCCCAGGACATCCAGAGGTTCATCATACGGATGGTGTTGAGGCAACGACTGGACCACTTGGACAAGGGATTGCTATGTCTGTCGGAATGGCGATGGCAGAACGTTTTTTAGCAACAAAATATAATAAAGAAAACCTTTCTATTATTGATCATTATACATATGCGCTTGTTGGCGATGGCGACTTAATGGAGGGAATCTCCCATGAAGCTGCATCATTAGCGGGTCATTTAAAACTCGGTAAGTTAGTCGTTTTATATGATTCAAATGATATTTCTTTAGATGGGGATCTAGACCGTTCCTTCTCTGACAATACAGTAGAGCGATTCAAAGCCTATGGCTGGCAGGTTTTGGGAGTTGAAGATGGAAATGACTTAGAGGCCATTCGCAATGCAATTCAAGAAGCGAGAGAAAATACGAGCCAACCAACTTTGATTGAGATCAAAACAGTAATTGGTTATGGTTCACCAAATAAAGCTGGTTCATCTGATGCACATGGTGCACCACTAGGTAAGCAAGAGATTGAGTTGGTAAAAAATGCTTATAATTGGGATTTTGAGGATTTCGAAGTTCCAACAGAAGTGTATAACGATTTTAAGGAGAAGGTTGTGGAGCCTGGTAAGGCTGCAGAAGATAAATGGAATAAACTATTTGCAGCCTATAAAAGTGAAAATACTGAAGTTGCAGTCGAGTTAGAAGCAGCAATCAATGGTGAACTGCCTGAAGGCTGGGAGCAAAGTCTTCCTGAATTTACACCAGGAATCGATACTCTAGCAACCCGTGCATCCTCAGGAAAAGTACTAAATGGAATTGCAAAAGCAGTACCATATTTTATCGGAGGAAGTGCAGACTTAGCTGGTTCTAACAAAACAACCATTACTAGCGAAGAGGATTTCTCACCAAATAACTTTGCAGGACGAAATATTTGGTTTGGTGTCCGTGAATTTGCAATGGGTGCAGCGTTAAATGGAATGGCGCTACATGGTGGGGTTAAAGTCTACGGAGGAACCTTTTTCGTATTCAGCGACTATTTAAAACCTGCTATTCGATTATCTGCTCTAATGAATACACCTGTCACATATGTATTTACACATGATTCCATTGCTGTTGGAGAAGATGGCCCGACACACGAACCAGTAGAACAGCTTGCAGGTTTACGTTCGATTCCAAATCTTTCCGTCATTCGACCTGCTGATGGTAATGAGGTACAAGCTGCATGGCGTCTAGCTGTTGAAAGTAAAGATCAGCCAACAGCCCTCGTATTAACAAGACAAGACCTACCAACACTGGAAGGTACTAATGAACATGCTTATGATGGTGTAAAAGCTGGTGCATATGTGGTTAGCAAAGGTGAACAGGAAGTACCTGATGCGTTACTTCTTGTAACTGGTTCTGAGGTACAGCTTGCTATTCGTGCCCAATCAGCATTAAAAGTAAAAGGCATTGACGTTAATGTGATCAGCATGCCTTCATGGGATCGCTTTGAAAAACAAGATGAAGCATATAGAGCAAGTGTATTACCTGAAAATGTGAAGGCAAGGGTTGCAATTGAAATGGCGTCATCAATGGGATGGCATAAATATGTAGGGGATAAAGGTATAGTAATTTCAGTTGACACATTTGGTGCATCGGGTAATGGAGATACACTTATCGAAGAGTATGGTTTTACAGTTGAAAATGTAGTTAAACAAGTCGAGAAACTTGTGCAAACATAAATGAGATTGGAGTCAGCAATAACGGAAATCGAATTATACGGTAGAAATATAAAACAATAAATAAAAGACGTTTATAGGGGCTGTCCGATGTGACGGCTCTTTTTTATGACATTAACCCAGTGAATGAGAATAGGTGAACTTGTAAAATCTACTACTAAGATGAAACACAAATTTATTTTACTGGGGGTATTTAGAATGAGGAAATTATTTTTTCTTTTTTCATTTATATGTGCACTTGCGTTTGTCCTTGTTGGATGCGGTGGCACTGATGAAGATAACAATGCAGGTAATGAAGGAAACAAAGATACTGAACAAACAGGCTCTTTATATGATGCAATCAAGGACAAGGGTGTTTTAACTGTAGGAACAGAAGGTACGTATGCACCTTATACCTTCCACAATGAGGAGGATAAATTAACAGGCTATGACGTGGAAGTGATAAGAGAAGTTGCTAAACGGATGGATCTTGAGGTTGAATTTATGGAAACTCAATGGGACTCGATGTTTGCTGGTCTCAATTCAAAGCGTTTTGATTTAATTGCAAACCAAGTGGGGATTAATGAGGATCGTCTAGCCAATTATGATTTCTCAGAACCGTATACATTTTCTTCAGCTGTCCTTGTTGTACCAAAGGATAATAGTGATATTAAGTCATTTGGGGACCTAAAAGGAAGAAAAGCTGCGCAATCCTTGACGAGTAATTACGGCGCGATCGCCCAAGAAAATGGCGCTGAAATAGTAGGTGTAGAAGGGCTTGCACAGTCGATTGCATTGATCAAGCAAGGACGTGCCGAAGCTACCGTTAACGATAAGCTCGCAGTGCTAGATTATATCAAATCACAGGGCGATGAGAGTATCAAAATTGCAACCGAGTCAGATGACGTTTCAGAGATGGCCTTTACTTTTAATAAAGGGAATGAAGATTTGGTCAAGGCTGTTAATGAACAATTGGCTGCAATGAGGGATGATGGAACTTTAGCAAAAATCTCTCAAGAATGGTTTGGTGAAGATGTTTCTACAAAATAGCCTACTTTTAACAATTACTGCAAATATGGAGGGATGGGAGTTATTTATGAATTCCCTTCCTTCCATGGTTTCAGGGGCAATTCAATATACGATTCCACTTACTCTTATTTCATTCATCGGCGGGCTTATCCTTGCGTTGCTCACAGCGATGATGCGATTATCAAAATCAAGACTCATTCAGGCTCCTGCTATTATCTATGTTTCAGCAATTCGTGGAACGCCATTGCTTGTGCAATTATTTATTATATTCTATGGATTACCCAATATCGGGGTGAATATTGACCCTTTCCCAAGTGCAGCGATTGCGTTCATTTTAAATGTTGGCGCGTATGCATCTGAAATCATTCGTGCAGCCATTTTATCGATTCCAAAGGGACAATGGGAAGCCGCCTTTACCATTGGTATGACAAGATGGACAGCGCTACGGCGGATCATACTTCCACAAGCAGCAAGGGTCTCCGTACCTCCGTTGTCCAATTCCTTTATCAGTCTTGTAAAAGATACATCCCTAGCTTCACTGGTATTGGTCGCTGAATTATTTCGTAAGGCACAGGAGATTGCAGCAAGGACGTACGATTTCCTTCTATTATATATAGAAGCTGCGTTAATCTATTGGGTAATCTGTTTTATTTTATCGCTTCTTCAAGCAGGGCTAGAACGGAGACTTAGCCGTTATGTGGCAAGGTAAAGAGGTGAGGGTATGTTTTTATCAGTCAAAAGCTTGGCGAAATCTTTTGGTGAAAATGAAGTGTTAAAAAATATCGATATCGATGTTGGAAAAGGGGAAGTCGTGTCTATTATTGGCCCTTCCGGTTCTGGAAAAACAACGATGCTCCGCTGTTTTAATGGACTGGAGCAACCGGATAAAGGGCTGTTTCAGTTCGAAGATGGGTTCTCGCTTAATTTTGCCGAAAAAATAAGGAAACAGGACATCATTCGGTTAAGTAGAAAATCAGGGATGGTTTTTCAATCCTATAACCTTTTTCCACATAAAACAGCTCTTCAAAATGTAATGGAGGGGCCAGTGATTGTTCAAAAACGAAATAAAACCGAAGCAAGAAATGAAGCAGTAGAATTATTAGAAAAGGTCGGCTTAAAAGAAAAAATGGATTTTTATCCTCACCAACTATCAGGTGGACAGCAGCAGCGGGTTGGGATTGCAAGAGCATTAGCACTGAAACCAGAATTACTCTTATTCGATGAACCTACCTCCGCGCTAGACCCTGAACTAATTGGAGAAGTTCTAAAAGTTATGAAGGACTTAGCCAATGAAAACTGGACGATGCTCATTGTGACCCATGAAATTCAATTTGCTAGCGAAGTATCTAACAAAGTCCTATTTATGGATGGTGGGTACATCGTCGAGCAAGGGAGTCCAGATGAAGTACTGAAAAATCCGAAGGAAGAGCGGACAAAACGATTTTTACAAAGAATTCTGAACCCCACATAATATGTATGTATAAAGTCTATCTGATATTGGGAAATTAATATTGTAATGCTTTTCTTAACTACATAGGTGGTGTTAAGTATGGGCTTTTTAGACAAATTGTTTGGCAAAAACACAGCAACGGAGGAAAAGAGAATGACGGAAGAAAAATTAAACATTGGGATTATTTTAGGAAGTACACGTGAAGGACGTGTAAGTCCACAGGTTGGCGAATGGGTAAAAGGGTATGGAGACAAGAAAGGGAATGCAAATTACGAAATCGTAGATATTAAAGATTACGATTTACCATTTCTAGGAACAGGAGATGCACCTGGAATCGCTAAATGGAATGAGAAATTAGCAAGTCTTGATGGATTTATATTTGTTGTAGCAGAATACAATCACAGTATAACAGGAGCATTAAAGAATGCGATGGATTTAGCACGTGAAGCTTGGTACAACAAATCAGCGGGAATCGTTAGTTATGGTTCAACTGGTGGTGCTCGTGCAGCGGAACATCTCCGTGGAATCTGTGGTGAATTAAACCTAGCTGATGTTCGCACCCATCCAACGCTATCACTATTCCTAGACTTTGAAAATGGCTCTAATTTTAAACCACAAAATATTCATGATGATAATATGAACATGCTGTTAGATCAAGTTGTATCTTGGGGTAAGGCATTGAAGACAGTTCGATAAAAGCAAGAAGAAGCAACGTTTAAAGAGGCGTTGCTTTTTTTATTTTGAAGAGAAGAACGTTTTATAAGCTAAAAAAACAGGTACACCAGTCTTACACCAGTCTTCATAATTACCTGCAATATTTTTGTTTGAGATAAAGTTCACAAATCAATTGGTTTCCCATATGTGAAAACTTTAGTAGTATTAAGTTAATAAAGTCCATAATTCTGCGTAAAATATCAGAAGGACGCTAGGGAGGTTTATACATATGGAAATGACAATAAGTGACGCAGCCATAAAATGGTTTAAAGAAGATATAAGTGTAAAAAAAGGAGATACCGTTCGATTCTATCCGATGTTTTACGGATCTAGCCCAGTACAAGAAAAGTATTCACTCGCCTTTTCAACACATGACGAACCTATTCAAATTCACACAAGTCAAAAGGTCGATGATATTGAGTTCTATGTAGAAGAGGATGACATTTGGTACTTCAACGGCCATAATCTCATAGTCGACTATAATCAAGACAAAGATGAATTGGAATATCAATACCCAAAACCTTAGGCCCACAATATGTGGGTCTTTATTAATTTTATTCAACACAAGTCCCCCAATTCAACAAGTGAATACATAAGGGGCGTATAATTCAATGGGTCAATCTCCGACTGAATAAAATTAATGGCTCCAGCGGATGCCACGATTTTTCAAAGGAAATTTTTCGAGCTGTAAGATCAAAGACTAAGTACGCCACTTCCTGTGGCAACGTCTTTATGACCCACTTCCTGTGGGCCAAAAATCGGGCGCAAATACGCCAAAGCGTATTTGATTTTTGAGATGTGATTCGCATCACGAAACTTTTCCTTAAACTATGCTATTTTCAAATATAACAGCATAGTTTGAAAGGAGAATTTTGTGTGAGTGAACTTATTAATAACAGAGAAAAAAATAAAATGAGTGATTTCGAGCGAGAAGTCATCATAAAACAAAGTTTTTTGGATTTACATAGTGGGAAATCAGTAGAAGAGATTAAATCCCATTTAGCAAATAAGGTTGGTTATATTACAATAGGAGAAATCTCCAGACTACAGCATGTATTGTTGGAAGAAGAGAACATCCCAGCAGGTGACGCAACAGAAATTTGTTTACAGCATCGGGAGATTTTTAAGGACTTAATAGAAGAAACCAGGGCTGCCCGTCCAGAAGAGCAACCAGGGCATCCCGTTCATACGTTTATGCTTGAAAATAGAGAACTAGAAAAGCTAGTAAACGATAGTATCAAGCCACACTTAGAGTTATTTGAACAAGATGATCATGAAGAAAACCGATTGAAGTTACTCGAAGACTGCAACCTCTTATTGGATATTGGCAAGCATTATGAAAGAAAAGAACAGCTTCTTTTTCCTTACTTAGAAAAGTACGGAATTTATGGACCAACCAATATGATGTGGAAAATCGATGATTTCATTCAGGATGCAATCAAAGATGCCAAAAAAATGCTAACAGATTACGATGGGGATAAACAGTCTGTCGTTGAGGTTATTCAATTTTTTATTGATCAAATAAATGAAATGATTTATCGAGAGGAAAATATTCTTTTCCCAATGTCCTTAAATAATTTAACCGAAGATGAGTGGATAAAAATAGCCCATGAGAGTGATGAAATCGGATTTTGCTTGATTTCACCTGATGATTGGAAACCTGCGCGAAATGTAATGGATGAAGAACAAATTGCAACTAAAGGGTTTATTAAGATGGAAACAGGTATCTTATCCTTAAAACAACTTGAATTGCTCTTAAATCATTTACCGGTTGATATTACGTTTATCGATAAGGATGACGTCGTCCGTTATTTCAGCAAAGGAAAAGAGCGTATTTTTGCAAGGACAAAAGCAGTTATTGGGAGAACGGTTCAAAACTGCCACCCTCCTAGAAGTGTTCATGTTGTTGAAGAATTACTTGAAGACTTCAAAGCAGGAAAAAAAGATACAGAAGATTTCTGGATCAAAGCAAAAGGTAAATACGTGTATATCCGATACTTTGCCATACGGGATGAGGATGGGGAATATATCGGAACGATGGAATTCTCACAAAACATAGCTCCAATCCAGGAAATTGAAGGAGAAAAACGAATATTATCATAGGGGAAACGAAAAATGCTGACATCAACGTGTCAGCATTTTTTCTAAAATGTTTTACTTTCTATCTTTTCCTTCTTTGGCCAAATTGTATAGCTAAAGCTAATTAAAAAATCAATGAAAAGAACCATCGACCAAACGTTGAATAAACCACTTAAACTTTCTGTTTTAGAAGAATCACCCACAAACCAGATCATTGCAAATAATAATATTCCCCCGATTGCCCAGGCAAGGGCATGCCGGAACCAACCACTTTGTTCATGCTTGGCACGAGCTGCACCGAATTTAGGAGCCTTTTGGGGTTTAGGCCCGCCTGCAAATCGATACGCAAATCTTTCATCTGCCCATTTTATCATACGATGTCCGGAAGCTATGGTTACTCCAAGGTAAATAGCCGCCAATCCATGAAAAATATTTGCTGTTGAGCCATTTTTTAAATCAATGACTGTCGCAATTATTAATACTAAGTCCACCAGTGGTGTACATAAGAGCAACAATCCACCAACCTTTTTATAGCGTAATATATAGCGAAAAAACAGACCTGTAATGACAAATATCCAAAAACCAATTTCACAAGCGACAATAAGCCAACCAATCATCAATCCATCTCCCTTTTTATTAATACAACTGTGCTAAAACTAATTTAACACAGTTGTATTAAATAAATCAATCGAGTATAATAAAAATATGCCAAAAATAGTTGATCATGATAAAAGAAGAGAAAAAGTAGCGGAAGCAACCTTAAGGGTTATTAAGCGTGAAGGCATGGAGCAAGCAACAGTGAGAAATATTGCAAAGGAGGCGAATATGTCAGTAGGTTCACTACGACATTATTTTTCATCACAATCAGAGCTCTATGTGTTTACAATGAACCTTGTATCTGACCGAGTCCATCAAAGGATAAACCAGATGAATTTCGGTGGTCCACCGCTAGAGGTTATGCTTAATCTGTTAAAAGAATTAGTACCATTAAATGAAGATACTAGACTAGAAATGGAGGTTTGGCTTGCTTTTACAACGAAATCACTTGTTGATTCCAGATTGCGGCCGTTAAGTGAAAAAGTGTATGAGGAACTAAGAGGTGGAATGGTTCATATTATTGAGAGACTCATTCACTTAGATCTTGCTAAAGCAGACCTAGATAAAGAACTTGAGATTGAAAGACTCTATGCCTTAATTGATGGATTAGCCATGCACAGCATCCTGCACCCAGATAAAATAACCTCAGAAAGAGTAGAGGCAGTGATTGAATATCATTTACAATTATTATGTAAGTAATAATGCTGACATTTGATGTCAGTTTTTTATGGAACTGGCTAAAGTCGATAGAATCGAATTAAAATCGATAGAACTGAAATAAAACCGATAGAATGAATATAAAATCGATAGATGCCAAACTACGCTTGTAAATAATCATCCACAAAAACAAAAAGAACCATCATTTCCATCTGTGAATGATTGGTTCTTATGTTTGGTGCGGTATAAGTGATCCTTTTTCGTTTTTGTCATTCTTGTTTGCATATCAGTTAATGCAAATAGGCTTCTTCCGTTTTCTGGATTTCGCTTTCCTTCACGAACAAGCTTCTCTCGCTGTTTCCGTGCGTTTGATTTAGCCATCTTCAATCACCTCTTCAAAATTTTTACATATTCAGTATACAAGGTTTACTCGCACAATTCTACATGAATTTTTTATTCCATATAGGCAAACTCCCAAACTTATAGCCAACCCATTGAATAGGATAAAAACGATAATTATATTGGGGAGGTGTCGGTTTTGACTGATAACAAAGAAAAGGAAAACCGTGAGGAACAGGAAGTTCAACGAAAGGATGCCTGGGATTTCTTTTGGGGAAGAAGAAGAAGACCAAGACCTGAAGAGGAAGAACTCGAAGAAGAATAAACTCTTAAGAAGTACCTGTCAACATAGGTGAAAATCCCTTTGTTGATTGGTACTTTTCTTTTTGTGTTGGACATACCTGTTTTGGGGTAAAATGGTGAATAGAGACCAATAAGTAGATACATAGAGAAATGGGGGTTGGGAACGGAGATGCAGAAACAACGTATTTTAATTGTGGAAGATGAAGAGAAGATTGCACGGGTATTGGAGCTTGAATTAACATATGAAGGCTATGAAACTGGAAAATCCTACGATGGGAACTCAGGCTTGGAAAAGTTCCAAGAGGAGACGTGGGATTTAGTTCTCCTAGATGTGATGCTTCCGGGCATTAGCGGAATTGAGGTTCTAAGGCGAATTCGGGCTATAAACGCGACAACACCGGTCATTCTTTTGACCGCAAAAGACTCGGTAGAAGACAAGGTATCAGGCCTAGACTTAGGAGCAAATGATTATGTGACAAAGCCCTTTCAAATTGAAGAATTGCTAGCGCGTATTCGAGTAGCACTTCGCAACAATAGCAAACAGGATACTTCAAAGCAAGAGCAAGTAGATGACTGGTTGAGCATAGGGGACCTAAAGCTGAATGAAAGTACCTATGAAGTGACACGAAATAACGATGCAATTGAATTGACACCTCGTGAATTTGATTTGCTCGCCTATTTAATGAAGCATCCACGCCAGGTGTTAAATAGGGAGCAACTATTAAATGCGGTATGGGGCTATGATTATTACGGAGACACAAACATAGTTGATGTGTATATTCGCTATTTACGAAATAAAATGGATAAGCCATATGACGTGCCTTTAATTCACACAGTACGTGGTGTTGGGTATGTAATGAAGGAATCGAAATGAAACTACGAAAAAAGATCAATTTATTCACGGCAGTTGTGTTTATCATTTTGCTAGTTCTAATCAATATTGCCTCCTATATTACATTTAGCCACACGATGTTTAACAGTGAATTGGATCGTACTGAAGCCGAAGCAGAACGTACCATGAACGGCATATCTAAAGTAGATGGTTCAGTTTCTGCTGGGGCATTACTTCGTACATATCTCCCCATTGACGGCATGCTGCAGGTAGTACGGCCGGATGGGAGTATAGAAGCACAGGCACTCGTTCCAGAGCAACAGGGCTTGGAGAATTTTCCAACAACCTATCATAAAACAAAACAAAGACAAATCATTGATTTTAATGGGGTTCCACATTCTTTTGTGTCATACCCAATTATTTGGCTGAATGGGGAGGTAGCGGAGCTACAGGTGATTGAAAACCTCTCGGCTACAGCAAGTAACTTAAAAACATTAAGTCTTGTTTTACTTGCAGTCACATTGATTGCAACCATTCCAGTTCTAGTATCAACAAGGCTACTAAGTAATGTCATTACTCATCCAATTACTACAATGATTCAGACGATGAGAGAAATTCGGAAGAGCGGACAATATAAACGAATTGAATTATCAAAGGAATCAAAAGACGAACTATATGAAATGGGTCAAACCTTCAATGAAATGATGGATTTATTAGAAGTGAACTATGAGAAGCAGGAGAATTTTGTCTCAAATGCGTCTCATGAGCTAAAAACACCATTAACTGTAATTGACTCATATGCAAGCCTTTTAAAACGGAGAGGGCAGGCAGATTCAAAGCTTTTTCATGAAGCGGTGGATGCCATTCAGTCTGAGGCCATCCATATGCGTGAATTAACCCAACAGCTTCTACTACTAGCAAAACATGATGAGCAGTGGAAGCTTCAAATCGAAACCATACCTCTTTTACAACTTGTTGACGAATCGGTGGGATCCTTCCGTGAGGCATATAAACGTGAAATTTCGATCATTGTGGAAGAAGAAATCGTTATAAAAACAGATAAACAAAAGCTCAAGCAGATTTTTTATATACTAATGGAAAATGCGCTGAAGTACAGTGAAAAACCTGTGATTATCGTACTCGGACGAGAAAGGAAAAGACCGAGCATTAAAATCATTGACCAAGGAGTAGGAATTCCGGCAGAGGATGTTGATAAGGTGTTTGACCGTTTTTACCGGGTGGATAAGGCAAGAACAAGGAAAACAGGAGGCTATGGATTAGGGCTCTCACTTGCAAAGGAATTGGCAGATGCAATTCATACGAAAATCGAATTTGATAGCATAGAAGGGGAAGGAACTACAGCCAATATTCTACTTCCCGATGAGGATTCTCATTAATTTCTCATAAAAAACAGGTATAGTAGAAACAAATGAATGTTCAAACAGGAGGGTGAAAAGGACCGAGGAGTACCAGGCGGTGAAGCTTTGAGTACCAGAGCGAGGCAACTGCTTGAGTTAACATCCTTGCAGCCTTGCGCTGAGGAATTAACTTCCAGAATAATCTAGTAGACGCAAGCGCATAGCCTAGTTATTCACGATGTTCTCGGAGCAATGTCCGAAGAAATTCGATGTGTCATTTTCGCCAGACTTTTTAACATCCTCTCAAAGAAAATGATGGAGTGAGTGCAATGAGAAAAAGAACCCTTCGAAATAGTCTCTTTGCTGTAGGAGGCATTTTACTTGTAGCAATTGTCATTTGGCAGCTAACAAAAACGTATACGTCTGCAGAGCCTTTGTCAGAAAGTGACGCCATTGACCTCGTGGAAAAGATGTACAACGGAAAAAATGCAGAAGTGAGTCAAGAAGGCGACGTTTATAAAATTAAATTTAAGAGTAATTCAGGCATTTATGAAATTGACATTCACCGGAAAACAGGTGATATTACGAATTTAACAAAGATTTCTCAGGAACCTCAGGAAAAAACGGAGGCTGAGATTCGGGATATTTTAGCAAAAGAGCAAGCGGGTGAAATCCAAACAATTGAAAAGAAACTCGAACAAGAACAAACCTATTATTATGCAACTGTCCTAGAGGGAAATACAGAATCAATTTACAAATTAAAAGCAACAACAGGTGAGATTGTGGATGTTGTCCAAAATATGAAGCAGCCAGAGAACCCTCCTGAAACAAAGCCGACTACACCAGAGCCTCCAGCAGGTACGATACAACAGATTACAGAGCAACAGGCAATTGAACTTGCCCTCCAGCATGTAGAAGGTGTTGTTGATGAGGTTGAATTTGAAGAAGAAGAAGGGCAATATTATTATTTTGTAGAAATTGAAACAAACCAGGGAGAAGAAAAAATCGTACAGATTCATCCAATCTCAGGTGAGGTCATCACGATTGTTTTGGAAGACTAACTTAATTCAGCAGAAATTCAAACCTTTGCTGAATAAAGTTAAAGCCTCTGGCGGATGCCACAATTTTTCAGTGGAATCTTTTCGAGCTTGCTCGAAAAAAATCAGGCGCAAATACGCCAAGGCGTATTCGATTTCTTAGAAAAACTCATTTGATTCTCATCAAATTCTCATTTTATTATCTGAGTTTCCTCATTTTCGTTGGCTATGATTAAGATAGTTCAAATAAAGGAGGAAACAAAAATGAAGAAAAATCTTGTAGTACTAGGAATTGTAGGGGCAGTTGTATTAGGAGGAGCAGTTGGGGTCGGTGCGTTTTCAAAGGAAGCTCAGATCCCATTTTCAAAAGCACAGGAAATTGCTACACAAGAGGTAAAAGGGAAGCAAATCGAAGAGGTTGAGCTAGAGCGAGAGCATGGAGAGCTTGTTTACAAAGTTGAGTTTGAAGGTGCACATGATGACGATGCTGAGGTTAGGATTAATGCAACTACTGGTAAAGTCGTTAAGGTAGAAGATGATCGTGATGATGACGACGATCGTGTTACTACTCAAGTAGCTGCAACTTCAGCTAAAATCTCTAAGGAAGAAGCAATGGCTATAGCAACAAAGGATACCCCAGGTAAAATCGTGGAGTTCGAATTAGATGATGACGGCTACTATGAAATTGAAATGAAGTATGAAGGTAAAGAAGTCGAAATGAAAATTTCCGTAGTAGACGGAACGATTTTGAAAAAAGAAATTGATGACCGTGATGATAACGACGATGACGATTACGATGATGACCGAGACTAATATCTATTTCTTTGAAAAATGAGGCCAGGACTATATCCTGACCTCATTTTTTACTACATATATTCTTCAAATACATCAGTTACATCGTGTGGACCATATGACTGATTTGATGGAATGACAAGGGTAATGCCAGAAGCAGGATAATAGGATGAGGCAAAACTCACCCCAGGGTCGTACCCCATGACATGATATTTATAAATCTCCGACTCTCTTTTACTAATCCAAATGCCATAACCGTAATATTCGTCATCCTCAGCATGTACGTGAGGTGTTAATAGTAGATTAGTCGTTACCTTGTTCAGCAATTTATTATTTAGGAGTGCGTCCCACAGATTCAGCATATCCGGTGCAGTGATAAATGCTCCGCCATCAGATCCCCCTTTTACGGGAATCGAGTACGTGTTTGTTCGCCATGTTCCATCTTCTTCGTTATCAATATAACCAAGCGCTGTGTTTTTGGGGAGACAATCAAGAGAAAAATACCCTGATTCCTCCATTCCACATGGTTTAAAAATATTTTCCATAATATAGTCAGTAAAGGACATCCCTGTTTTCTGCTCGACGATTAACCCTAATAAAATAAAACCTGCATTGTTATAGTGAAATCTTTCACCAGGTGTATACATCATATTCCCATTCTGGAACAAAGGAAGGAAATCCTTTAACTCGCGAATGAGGTACATGGGATTCTCTTTCCAAAGCTCCTCGAAATCGTCCATAACCTCTTCATCGAAATAATCAGGGACACCGGAAGTGTGAGTCAACAGGTGATGGACAGTAATGCTTTCATCAAAATTGGGAAACTCAATATTCAAGCAATCCTCTAACTTAGTTTCAAATGTTACCAAACCTTTATCACTGACAAATTGCGATGGCGGTAAAAAGCTTACAGCCAGAGGCTATTCCAAACCTTGTATTCATTGTATTGGCCAATTCTTCTGCTCTATTCGAATAGCCGTAAGCTGATTCAATTAAAATGTCATCCTTTTGTTTTGCAAGGACCACTCCTGTGAAATTACTTTGTTTACAAAATTTATCTATTCTATCATTTATTTTTGTTTCGCTCTGCATGGAATTAACCCCTTATTTCGTATTCCAATTGGCAACTGTAACAAACAACTATTATATTCAGGGACTCATTTAGAGGGTACCATATTTTACAAGTCATTTGTAAAAAAGTAGAAGTATTTGAACAAATTTAGTAGGTTTTAAGATAAAATATATGTAAACATCAATCGAACTCAGGTTAACAAACGGGAGGTATGCTTATGTACAAACTACGCGGACATCATTTATTTTGCCTTTTAGGCTACCGGGGAATGGGCTATTCCCAGGAATACGTGGAAAATATGACGATTGTCCACCAAACCCTTAGAAAGAACCCGAAGATGCTTGTTCAGATTGTAAAAGGGCCAGATCATTTATGCGAAAAATACCCGAACAATGGTAAATACCACTGCCAAGACGCCTCCATCCATGATAGGGATGCTATGATTCTAGAAAAATTGGGACTGCGAATTGGAAAAATTTTAAGATGGGAGGACGTTGAATCACGAATCCGCAAATCTGTCATCCCATCAGATATTCAAAAAGTTTGTGAATCCTGTTCATGGCGCGCCTATGGTGTTTGCGAGGAAGGGGTACAAGAAATTCTTGATGGAAAAGGGCTACGAGAAGTTAATTAAAAAATGCCTAGAGATAGGCATTTTTTACGTTAGATAATCATGAAATTTTCATTTACAGAAAGCTTACCTTGGATTAAGCTTTGGGTGATTACATAATTCTAATTAGTCTGTAACGAAATCAAAACTCAAGGTACTAATACATTGAAATAACAAAACTCAAGCAGATAGGGAGAGAAAAATGGAGCTAGAGGAGCTATATAAAGAAGTACAACCACGAATATATGCTTTTTTCTTTATCAAAACCTCTAGCAAAGAGATTGCGGAGGATTTAACTCAAGAGGTTTTTTATGAAGCACTGAAAAGCATGCATACCTTTTCACAGCAATCAACAATCCAGACGTGGTTATTCTCCATTGCAAAAAATCGACTGTTAAACCATTATCGCTCAAAAAAATATAAAACCCAGCTAAATGAATTGCTCAAAAAAGAAACTGGGAAATCGACTTCACCGGAGGAGGAAGTCCTGAAAAAGGAAGTGAAACAAAATCTAATCGAGTATATCAATCGGTTAGATGACGTATCAAAAGAAGTTGTTACACTAAGAATTTACGGGGAGTTATCGTTTAATGAGATTGGGAGCTTGCTTGGAAAAAGTGAAAACTTTGCAAGAGTTACATTTCACCGATCAAAACTCAAGCTTCACAAGGAAATGGAGGGATATCATGGATAGACGTAAACAAGCAATCATCGAAGATTTGCTTCCACTATACAATGAGGGACTGCTAAGTGCAGAAACGACCACATGGTTAGAGGAACAGATACAAGATAATAAAGAACTGCAAAAGCTCGTGGACCAATCAACGATTCCACTTGAAAAAGAAGAAATTGATTCTCCTGTTAAGCACGATAAAATGATCACAAACATTAAAAGAAGACTCGCACTTTATCAACTTATTTTTGTTGGACTATCCTTTTTTCTTGCCATTCAAACTTCCATGCTTAATGAAAGCTTTGGATTTATTTTATGGTATGCAGTACTTGGATTGCTCACTTACCTGTTTTACAAAGATATGAAAATTGTTTTTTATATTTCATTTATCCCAATCTTTATTTGGTCACTTGGTGGTAATATAGGCGACTATTTGAATGGGGACATAGGTTCCACCGTTTCCTTCGGGAAGTTTTTACTACAATCCGCAATGGGATCCATTCTGGTAACCTTGATTCATTATCTATTTGCTTTTATCGGCAGCATGATTGGTTTTTTATATCTAAAAATAAGGAATGGTGAGGATAAATGAAAAAGCGAAAAGTAATTTATAGTATAATCCTTGGAGTTCTCATATTGTTTGTCCTATTCATCTATAACGAATTTAATGGAAATCCTGCAAGTAAATTTTACGCTACGAAAGTTTTAGAAAATTATTTAGAGGAGACATATCCTGAACGCGAATTTCGGATCGAGGAAGGATTCTATAATTTTAAGTTTAAAACCTATGATTTTAACGTGATTGAAATTGGTGGTGTTTCAGCTGAAAATGGTCCAAATAAACATGAATTTAACGTTAGAGGATTTTTGAAGCCAAATGTGATATTAGATAGCATTTATACGGAGAATTTAGATGAACCATTAATGGAGAAATTAAGTGCCGAAGCTCAAACAGAAATAACGGCCCTGTTAAAGCAATCGGTTCAGACTGTTAAAGGGATGGTAGTTGCTTTAGAAGTTCAAAAAGGTCATTACGATTCAAATACCACTTGGAATAAGGACATGGAGCTTGAAAAGCCATTTGGCATGCACATTGTGTTGGATTCAACCAAATCGACGAAGGAAGATGTTCTAACGGAGTCCCAAGTCATTCAAAAAGTTCTCAATGAAAATAACTATTCCTATGAATATGTCACCATTAACGGGAACATCATTGATGACTCTAATGCTGAATATGCAAAGGATGATAACGGGTATGTAAAGTATTATGTGTCATTTGAAAGGGACACAGACCTAGTGTTAAAGGATATTGAAGTACTTGAATAGAGGAAAAATAAATCGACATCTCTCTTCGTTTTAAGAGGGATGTTTTTTATTGACTTTTTCATGGGTGCGAATTATAGTTAACTTTGTTAATAGTTAAATAGTTTAACTATTATTCAGCTTTTATTTTGTGGGGTGATACGAAATATGACCAAAACAAACATTAAGGAATTAGTTGATTCTTATATAGACATTTCTTTTTCTGTGAATACCACTGCGGAGTCGCTTGTAAAGGAACAAATCGGAAGCGATCTTACAAATGATCAGCATTATACACTTCGCTACATAAATAAAGTAGGATCATGTACATCAACTGAACTTGCAGATGTTTTTGAAGTAAAAAAGAGTGCGATCACTGCCATCATTAATCGCCTTTTTGAAAAAGGCTT
Source organism: Bacillus sp. JJ1562 (assembly GCF_036962705.1). Taxonomy (NCBI): domain Bacteria; kingdom Bacillati; phylum Bacillota; class Bacilli; order Caryophanales; family Bacillaceae; genus Bacillus; species Bacillus sp. JJ1562. Next base: position 110,308 of record NZ_JBALOQ010000019.1, on the reverse strand, counting down.
GATTCAACGAACACGTGATGAAAATGACAGGAGAATTGTTTACTTAACGTTGTCTGACAAAGGAAATGCACTTTTTTCCAAGACGGAGGAGCGGGTTCATAAGCTAGTCGAATCAATTATTGGTGAATTTTCAGAAGAGGAGATAGTTCAATTTCTAAAAACGTATGAAAAGCTTAATGGAATCCTTCAACAAACAAAAAATAACAAGGTGGTGGATTAAACATGAATTTTATCATTAAACGGAAATGGTTTGTTCTTATCGCATGGATTGTTGTCGTAGCTGGATTATTTCTTGCGGCTCCAAATATGGCGGACCTTGTTCGTGAAAAGGGCCAGATTACCGTTCCAGTTGAATACTCTTCCTCCATTGCAGGAAATATTTTAAACGATGCCCAGTCCCAGGAGGGTGGGGGAAACGAAACACAGGTGGCACTTGTATTTCATGATGAACAGAAGCTAACAGAAGACGAAATCAAGGAAGCTGAACGGGCAATCCGACTTCTTGAAGAGAAGAAAACCGAAATCGGAATTACCGAAATCCTAACTCATTTTAATGAAGAAACATTAAAGGAGCAGCTTGTTTCAGAGGATGGAAAATCTATTCTTGCTTCAGTGACGGTTAGCTGGAATGATCGTGAACCAAAAGAGGTTGGCAAGGCTTTATATCAAGCAATTGAAGATGTTAAGGTTGATCACTATTACACTAGTGAATGGCTCATTACTGAGGATCTGATGACAAGTTCACAAGAAGGCTTGAAAAAGACAGAGGGTATTACAGTTGTCTTTATTCTTGTTGTTCTTTTACTTGTGTTTAGATCTTTAATTGCACCGATTATACCACTTGTGACAGTAGGGTTTGCTTATCTTGGGTCACAATCCATTGTTGCGATGCTGGTTGATAAATTTGATTTCCCAATTTCAACCTACACACAGATATTCTTAGTTGTTGTGTTATTTGGAATTGGAACAGACTACTGTATCTTATTATTAAGTCGTTTTAAAGAGGAGCTTTCACACCGGGAGAGCTTAACAGAAGCGATTATTGAGACATATAAAAATGCGGGGCGCACCGTTCTTTTTAGCGGCATTGCGGTAATGATTGGATTTTCTGCAATCGGGTTTTCCCAATTTATTTTATACCAATCTGCTGTTGCTGTGGCTGTGGGAGTAGCGCTATTATTAGGTGCATTGTTTACAGTCGTTCCATTCTTTATGGCCGTGTTAGGGAAAAAATTATTCTGGCCATCTAAGAAGAATTTGGAGCATGGGGACAGTAAGATTTGGGAAATGGCCGGTCGCTTTTCATTAGGTCGTCCACTGTTATCACTTTTAGTGGTTGCGGCAATCGTTACTCCATTTTTAGTTGTGTATGATGGTGACATCTCTTATGATTCATTAGAGGAATTAAGTGGTGATGTAAGTTCAATTAAAGCTTTCAATGCCATTGCAGGTAGCTTCGGACCTGGCGAATCCATGCCAACTCAAATCGTTGTGAAAAATGATGAAGCCATGGACTCAACCGAATATATTGAACTAGCAGAAAGAATTAGCCAAGAAGTTGAAAAGGTAGACTTAGTTGACACGGTCCGTTCAGTCACAAGACCAACAGGCGAACCGATCGAGGATTTATTTGTCGCTAACCAAGCAAAGACACTTGAGGAAGGTCTTGGAGAAGGAAAAGATGGACTCACTCAAATTCAGGAAGGCTTAGAGGAAGCAGGTAGTGAGCTTGCAAAATCAGAGCCTGAGCTTCAAACGGCTACAGATGGAATTGGTGAATTAATCACAGGTACAAATCAGGTGAAATCTGGCCTATCTGCAATCCAAACTAACCTTTCCAAAATCGAGTCTGGTATTCGTAGTGGAACAGCTGGAATCGATACAATGATTGCCAAGGTTGATGAAGCAAAAGTCGGTTCAGAAGAATTATTAAAATATTATAATACGAATCTATTAGTTGGGTATAAGGATGCACAAGGGGGCATTGCTTCATTACTTGAACAATACTCAGGAGTTGCTTCTCAAATAGATGAAATATCTATTCAGTTAAATCAGTTTACTGAACAAGGTTTTGCGGATTTCCAAAATAGGCATCAAGGGGTAGCTGCAGATCCATTTTACGATGGGATGAAAGGAAGCATTCTTTCATTACAACAAGGAATCCCAGCGTTATCTGGGGGTATTAAGACAATAAATGGACACCTTTCAGCCGTTAATGACGGAATGATTAAAGCAAACGATGGTTTCGAACAACTGCTGCAAGAACAAGCAGCTCTACCCGCGGGGCTTGAACAGCTCATTGATGGACTTGAACAACTTAAAGGTGGCCTTCTTCAAGCAGCGAACGGGCAAGGTCAAATCGTTCAAGGTATGCCACAAATTACGAATGGCTTAACAGGGATTAACGATGGCCAACAGCAGCTACTTGATGGCTTTGGAAGTCTAGGTGGTCAAATTACACAATTAACAGATGGACTCACTCAAAGTGTTGAGGGACTTGGTCAGGTTTCAGATGGTTTAGGATCTGCTCAAGAATACTTATATGATCTATCAAACTCAGAAGAATTAAATGCATTTTACATGCCGGAAGAAGTGCTTGAAAGTGACGATTTCTTACGGGTCCTAGATGTTTACATGTCTAAAGACCGTAAAGTCATGACATTGGATGTCATTTTTAAGGCAAACCCTTATTCAAATGAAGCTATGGGTCAAATCGATGAAATCAATGCAGCAGTTGAAAGAGCAACGAAAGGTACAAAGCTTGAAAATGCAGATGTCGCCCTAGGTGGTATCACAAGCACAAATACAGATTTAAGCAAAATGTCTGAGCAGGACTATTCTCGAACAATCGTCTTAATGTTTATCGGGATTGCGCTTATTTTAATTTTCTTGTTCCGCTCGTTAATTATGCCAATCTATATCATCGGTTCACTGATTTTAACGTATTACACATCAATGGCGATCAATGAAGTGATTTTTGTTAATATCCTCGGATATTCCGGAATTAGCTGGGCCGTTCCTTTCTTTGGATTTGTCATCCTCGTTGCACTCGGGGTTGACTACAGTATCTTCTTAATGGATCGCTTTAATGAATTCCGTGATATCTCAGTCGCGGATGCAATGCTTCTTTCGATGAAGAAGATGGGAACTGTAATTATTTCAGCAGCCATCATTCTTGGAGGAACATTTGCAGCAATGATGCCTTCTGGGATGCTATCCTTGCTCCAGATTGCATCAATCACACTCGTCGGCCTCATGCTGTATGCATTTGTGATATTGCCATTATTTATACCGGTTATGGTGAAAAACTTTGGCATAGCCAACTGGTGGCCATTCAAACGACCAACAAATTAATGAAAAAGAGGCTCCTTTTGTCAGGAGCTTCTTTTTTAAAAAGTAAACTTGGTTATGTGATGCATGTACGGCTAATAATTTCAAAATATAGCTGATAAAAGAGATTTACGGCTAATAATTTTTTATTATGGCTGATAAATTGAATTTATGCTAAAAGCCAAATTCAGGTTCACTAAGGAACTGTTGTCCATTTCAAAATACTATTTTTTGCTCTCTGCTAGAGATATAATAGTTGTACTAAAACAGGCGGAGGATATGCATGCAATTCATACAAATTGGCTCTTTAGCGATCATGTCAAAATGGGTCATTCTTGGAATAGGATTAATCGTTGGACTTCTTGTTGTACGAGTTTGGTCAGCAAAAACACAATCTAAAGAAACGACTAAAAACATCCTAAACCTACTCACAAACGGCATTTTTATTGGTTTTTTAGCGTGGAAGGGAAGTTTGTTAGTCCTTGAACCAAAACTCGTCATTAAAAGTCCAATGTCTTTACTGTACTTTACCGGTGGCACAAAAGGATTAGTGATTGCATTAGTCATTACACTACTCTATTTACTGCATCATTTTAAAAAGCGTACAGTTCACACATCACAACTCACGCGCTCAATACTAATTGTGAGCTCTGTAACCTTGATGGTCTATGATTTATTTGCTTTATTTTTGCTTCGAGAACACATAGTTCTTCATTTTATAAAATCAATGGGTGCATTCTTTCTTCTTTTGTTGACATTCTATTATAGAGGACAACAGAAAAAGGAAGTGTTTCATTTGTTTAGAAAGGTAGCACTTATTGTTGGTTTAACGGGGCTTATCGTTTGGACAGTCAATAGCAACATCTCTTTCGCAACTCCAGCAAATGAACCAAAAACAGTAGAGCAAAAAGTAGGCATATACGAAGGACAACTAGCTCCCGATTTTACTCTTAAAACAATAAGTGGAGAAGAATTGAAGCTTTCCGCGTTTAGAGGGAAGAGAGTCATTTTAAATTTTTGGGCGAGCTGGTGCCCACCCTGTAAAGCAGAAATGCCACATATGCAGGAATTTTATGTGGAAAATAAAGAATCCAATGTGGTACTTTTATCTGTTAATCTAACGACCGCGGAGAAAAAGAGTTCAGATGTGGCAAAGTTTGTAGAGGAGTACGAGCTCACATTTCCAGTTATGCTTGACGAACAAGGGGATATTGGGCAAATCTATCAAGCCCATGCGATTCCAACGAGTTATTTAATTGATTCCAAAGGCATTGTTCGGAAAAAAATTGTGGGACCGATGGATAAAGAGATGATGAACGGGTTAATCAATAGTGTGAAGTAAGGGAAAAGAAAAGTGAGCCAATCACTTTTCTTTTTTTTCACCCTGTTCACTTATTAACTCATCTACCAAAGTTTCCGCTGCACGACGATAAAATTGACTAGCTGTTATAGAGGATAGAATCAAAAGCACTTTTTTCAGTTGTTCATCCTTAGAAGAAGCCATTTCTTCTTTAACATCCTTCATTTTTCTATCAATATCCTCTTTAAATTCAACTGTATTTTTTTTATATAAAGCCAGATAGCTTTCATAAAATTCCTCTAGGTCAAATTCCTCATCATTCATAATCCTATGATTTACACCATTAAGTGTTGCCTTAATATCATTGATTGAAAGGCCGCTTTTTAGCTGATAAATCAAGCTTAATAAAATCAAATGCTCCCTTGAATATTTCTTATTCTTGATAGGAATCAGCAATTTCCCTTTTGCATAATTATTGATCATCGTTTTCGTTAGGATCTTTTCGTCTTCATTTCTCTTAGCAGTATTAAAAGTATTTTCAAAGAGTTGAATGACCTGGTCCATATATAAATCAATTTGTGGAATATTTTCTAAAAAAATATTTTTATCCATTTCTAAAGCTTTGAGTAAGTCCCTTTCAAGCTTCACTGTAACCCCTCATTTTTCCGATATTATTTTAATTTAGTTTACCCTATAACCACTGAGAAGTAAATGTTGACTACATGGTGAGATGTGTGTATCATGATATGTAGTATTGGAAACCACGTGTAATGGTAACGCGAATAAAAAAGATAAGCGGTGATAAATTATGAAAATTGTATGCTTTGGGGATAGTTTAACGAGAGGTGTTTCTTTTGTGAAAGGTCGCATGCGAATTTTAAAAGAGAATTATCCCTCATTTTTGCAGCAATTCGCTTCTGAGCATTTCACAGTTATAAATAAAGGTGTTTTTAATGATAACTCCGACCTATTATTGTCCCGCGTTGAGAAAGATGTGATTGCTGAGCACCCGGATTACGTCATTATAAATATTGGTGGTAATGACTGCAATTTTAAATGGGATGAAGTGGCTGAACAACCTGAAGTTGAACATCAACCAATCGTCCCGATTGAACGCTATATTGAAAACATAAAACAATTGATTTATAGAATACAAGAAACGAATAGCATTCCTGTTTTGATGACATTGCCACCCCTTGACCCTGTTCGATATTACAAGCTGCTTGCTAAAACGTATGGAAGCTCAATCAGTCATTGGATTAGTCTTCAGGGAGGAATTGAGCACTGGCATGGCCTATATAATCGTAGCTTGAACAGCTTAGCCGAGCAATTAAATGTCCTGAAAATTGATGTGCGTTCAGCAATGGAACATTCCGGAGACTTAAATGACTATATTAGTGATGATGGTATTCATTTGACAAGAGAAGGCTATAAAACAATGAGCAGTGAAGTTTTTACTTCATTAATAAAAAATGTAACAATAAGTGCCTCCTAAATGGTGGCATTTTTTTTTGATAAAGAATACAACGAAAGAAAAGTGAAAAACTGTATAACAATAGACATAAACGTAAGGGAAAGATAAGATAAAAACATGAAAAAGAGAAAAGGTAGATGAAAAGAAATGTACTATAAATCTGATTACATCATTACGATGAAGGATATTGTTCGTGAGGGACATCCGATTTTAGCTCAAAAAACAGAAGAGGTTCCTGTGCCACTTTCGGAAGAAGACAAGGAATCCATAATTAGCATGATGAATTATGTGAAAAATAGCCAGGATCCAGCGCTATCGAAAAAGTACGGTCTACGTCCTGGAGTTGGTTTATCTGCAAACCAAGTTGGTCTTAATAAGCGCATGTTTGTCACTTATTTTACGGATTTTGATGATAAATTGTATGAATATCATATCGTAAATCCGAAAATTATCAGCCATTCTGTTTCGATGACTTATCTGCCGGAAGGAGAAGGATGTCTTTCAGTCGATCGCCCGGTAGAAGGCTATGTTCCAAGATATGAAAAAATTAAAATAAATGCATTTGATATCAACGGACAAGAAATTTCTCTACGTTTAAAAGGATATGCTTCAATCGTTTTTCAACATGAAATCGATCATCTAAACGGGATCATGTTTTACGATCATATCAACAAAGAGAATCCATTTAAGCTACCTGAAAATGTAGTAATAAAAAGTCTCTATTAACTTTATTCTGCTGGGGTTTAAACCCAGCTGAATTTTAGGAACTCAGACTAAGAACGCCACTTCCTGTGGCAACGTCATTGTGACCCACCTAGTGTGGGCCTAAAAATCTGGGCGCAAATACGCCAAGGCGCATTTATAAATGGAGGGGTTGGCTTGAAGTATAATTTTGATGAATCAGTAAATCGACTACAGACGAATTCAGTGAAGTGGGACGAAGTAGAAAATTTATTTGGTGACAAAAAGATCCTTCCGATGTGGGTGGCTGATATGGATTTTAAATCACCACAGCCAGTCATCGATGCTCTACAAAAGAGAGTGGAGCACGGAATTTTCGGATATACAACAAGACCTAATTCCTATTATGAAGCAACAGTGGGTTGGATGAAACGTCGCCATAAATGGACGATTGAAAAGGATTGGATTTGTTTTACACCTGGTGTCGTACCAGCACTTGGGATTATTGTCCAAAACTTTACAAGACCAGGCGATAAAATTTTGATTCAGCAGCCCGTATATTATCCATTTATGAGTGTGATTGAAAAGAATGCCCGGGAAATTGTCAGTAATCCATTACGACTTGAAAATGGTCGTTATTATATGGATTTGAATGACCTTGAGAAAAAGATTGATTCATCTGTAAAAATGATTATTATCTCAAATCCACATAATCCTGTCGGTCGTGTATGGACAAAGGATGAACTAACAAAATTAGGTGAAATTTGTTTGAAGCACAATATCCTTGTTGTTTCAGATGAAATCCACTCCGACCTTGTATATAAAGGAAATGTTCATATCCCATTTGCATCGATATCCGAGGAATTTGCCGGTAACTCGATTACTTGCACTGCACCAAGCAAAACCTTTAATCTTGCAGGCTTACAAACATCCAACATGATTATTCCGAACAAAGAGCTTCGTGAAAGCTTTAATAAAGCAATTGAGGATCGTTTTATAGGCATAACCAATACATTTGGGGTAACTGCGTTAATTGCTGCATACGAGAATGGCGATGAATGGCTTGACCAGCTTCTCGACTATTTAATAGAAAATCTTCAATTTCTAAAAGATTATATCAAGTCCAATATTCCAGAGGTAAAAGTGATTGAACCAGATGCAACCTATCTTGTGTGGCTTGATTGCCGTGAGCTTGAATTGGATGCCAAGGAACTGGAGCATGTCATCCAAAAACAAGGGAAAGTCGCATTTGATGAAGGTTACATTTTTGGAAAAGAAGGTGAAGGCTTCACTAGAATTAACATTGCCTGTCCAAAGGCGCTGCTGGAAGAAGGCTTGAAACGGTTTAGTCAGGCATTAAAAAATAAATAACAAAAAAGCTTGAAGGCATTAAAACCTTCAAGCATTTTCATTTTAGTATTCAGGATTAAATGTTTCCTTTTGCTTTCGGACGAGGCAAAGAATACCTGCGATTAAGTAAAGGATACTTGAGATAATCGAGATAAGGACAGTTGCAAGTGCACTAAGTACAGCTACTACAATTAAAATGATACCAGCTGCCTTTGGATGTTTATCACCTTTTAATAGAATGAGCGATACAATTCCAAGAATAACCGCCAGGATTCCCACGATAATGAAATACCAGCCACCAGCTGACACCAAATCTGAAAGGAAAGATAGATCTGTTCCTTCAAGAGATGGATCTTCAGCAACAATAATGTTTTCCATATCCTGAGTAAATGTATTATCTCCACTAAGACCTAAAAACATAAATCCAAATACACTAATTAGTGCAAAAAAACACGCTCCAATAATCGTTAACACAATTTCTCCTGTACGCTTCATAAGTTGGTTTCCCCCTTGTAAAAAATGTTTCTTTTTGATTGTACTATACAGTAAATAGTATGCAATCTCTTTTTTTCACCTCTCCAAATTTGGAATTAATGTATTTACGGAGAGAGACGTAAAAAGGTTTCAAAAACATGTGAAATTCATCGATATCTTTCAAAATCATCTCATATGTTTTTAAAAATGATATTTCAATAATGTTAAGGAAATTTTAATTTTGTTTCTTAAACAACAAACGATATTTTAAATAAATGAAAATAAACGACGTGCCTCCAGTCGCACGCCGTTCATTTATGAATGTTTTTTAATTTATCTCGATCAAGGTTGTGAGGCGGTTCCGGCATCCAGCCTCGATCCACTAGCATGTTAAACCCTTTAGCAGAATATAAGAAAATTTCTCCAATCGTTTTTGTGTAAAAAGCAACCAAATCTGTTCTCATCGATATTGACTGGGCATGGCCTAACAGCGTAATATCAATTCCGTTAAGTGCATGGAAAAGTGTAAGAATCAATCTATCCGAAAAAGGTGGAACTGTTGAACCTGTGACCTCCATTAGGATGGATGTTGTTCCCATGAGGTTTTCTTCTTTAAATAAATCATTAATAAAGGTAATTTGCTTCTCAGAAATCTCCCTGCCTTCTATTATAAATTCCAGGATTTCTTTGTCTTGGACCACCTGTTGGAACCCCATACAAAGGACAATCGCGAAGTAATTGCGCTCAATATTAAAAAACATATCTGTGATTTCAACCACATTTAATGGTCTTTTTTCACCGATTAGCTTAGTTAAATATGTCTTCTTTTCTATATACTCATTTTCAGTAGGGTAGATTACCATTGGTGGTCGGTCATAAATTCCCTTTTCAAGCATTAACTGCGTAGCTTCATTATATTGATTCAATGCATCTGATAAGCATGTTGAAAAAAATGATCGAACATCTTCTCTAGCTGTATTAGATGTAACAAAACTAAAATTAACCATGTTCATTCGACTCATTGCATACACAAAGGTGAGTGCAAATGAATCGTAAAACAGTGGTGGTGCGGAAAGGTTCAAATCCTCATCACTGAATTCATCAGGTATTGGGATTTTTTCTTCGGAATAAATCTTTTTAATTTCTTTAATTTGCCCACTATAAATTTGATAAGATTTTTTCAAAATAGCTTTAATTTCTTCATCATGTAGATGGTGAAGAAAATATTTGATTAAGCAAACGTTCATACCACCCTGCATGAAAGTCGTCCACAATCCACCGATTTCGGCACTAGATAAGCGAACATTATGCTTGTCCATGAGGCCACCTCCTCAAAACTTCATATATGGTAGTATAGGATAAAAATCGATTTCTATTCTTGCACCTGAGACGCCTTAAATCAAATTAGCCATTCATTGAACGATTCAATTTATCAAATTCCTTATTAATCATTTTCATTTCATCAATAGCTTTTTCGGTCTTCTTTGGGTCACCAGTTGAAATCCCTTCAACCTGCATGCTCATGGCTTCCATGTATTTTTCAATGGAAGCTTGTACATGGCTCCTTAGTTCATGTAAATTTTCATTGGTCGGTTGACCATCAAGCTCAATTAAGTTAAAAATGTACATTGCCTCTTCATTCGCGATTTGCATCGTTTCAATTGCGGCTTCAAGTTCATCATCTTTTTTCATTTCGTCCAAAAGCATGTCGAGTTCCTTATTAAGTTGAATAAACTTTTGTACATGACTTTGTAGGCTATCTAATAAAGCCTGGTCCTTCTGTGAGAGATCCTGATCAAGGGTGCCGTACAGTTCTGATGCTGTCTTTGAATTTGAAGTACATCCTAGTAAAAACGCTAGTAAAATAAATAGATAAATGATTTTTTGCCTCATACTGCCCCTCCTAATAACGTATATAAAAGGATATGTGACTTGTCCTACATATATGACATTTGACAAAAGGATTATAGTATATTATCTTGAATTTAAGATATTTTAATTTAATCTATTATTTAAATTTCAGTAGGAAATACTAGAACGAGTAATTGTTTTGGAGGGAATAATAATGAAGCACATTTTCCAAGAAGGTAAAGATAAAACAAAACCAACCCTTCTGTTACTACATGGAACAGGAGGAACAGAATCTGACTTATTGCCGTTGGCACCACATATTGATGAAAGTGCATCTGTATTAAGTGTACGTGGAAATGTATCTGAAAATGGCATGCCACGCTTTTTCCGTCGTTTAGCCGAAGGTGTTTTTGATATTGAGGATCTTATTTTCCGAACAAAAGAATTAAATGAATTTCTTGATGAAGCAGCAACAACATATTCATTTGATCGAAATAATATTATAGCAATCGGATATTCGAACGGAGCAAATATTGCTGGAAGCCTATTATTCCATTACAAAGATGCATTAAAAGGAGCGATCCTCCATCATCCAATGGTGCCAAGACGCGACATTGAATTACCAGACATCAAGGGTACACCAGTCTTTATCGCAGCTGGTAAAAATGATCCAATCTGTCCGGCACAAGAAACAATTGACCTTCAAACCCTATTGCAAAAAGCAAATGCAGATGTCGAGGTTCACTGGGAAAATAATGGTCATATGTTAACAGGAACAGAGGTTGCAGCAGCAGCTGAATGGTATAAAAAACATTTTTAAATATTGATAAATTACTAAGACAGTTCTTTTCGAGGAACTGTCTTATTTTTGTATAAGAATAAAATACCATTTATGGAGGAATATATTAGAAAATGTCTCTTTTGAAGAAAGTGGTATCGAAATGTCTTGGTCTACAATCAAGAGGAGTCCGAAACGAAGAAATACTAAAACAACTGAGCAACCAGCTATGAAATCAAATGACAATAGCATTCCACATCAATTGGTTGAAGAATTGCCAAAAGACCTGCTAGGTGAAAATCTCGATGATACGATTGAATTACTGAAAAATCTATTAGGGAAAAATGTTGATTTCTTTCATCGACAGTTTCAAATGTATGGTAAATTTCGAGCTGTGATTGTTTATTTTTCAAGCCTAGTTGATAAAAGTGCGATTAATAATGAAATTATGAGGCCGTTAATGTATGTTCCCATTCATACCAACCTTGACAAGCTTACAATTTCAAATGTAAAAGATTTCATACTAAATGAGACAATATTTCATAGTGAAACTAAAGAGGAAAATAATATTGAAATGATTGTTAAAGCTCTCCTTAGTGGGGAAACCCTTGTATTTATTGACGGCGTAGCTACTGGAATTCAATTTGCAGTAAAAAATATTGAAAAACGGTCGATCACCCAGCCTGAAACAGAACAGGTCATTTTAGGTCCGCGTGAAGGATTTATCGAATCCATACAGACAAACGTGGCGCTATTGCGAAATCGATTAAAAACAGCTGATTTCCGAGTCGAAACAATGGAAATTGGTCGTTTGTCAAAATCAACGACAGCTATTTGTTATCTTGAAGGGATCGCAACAGAGGACTTAGTAAAAGAAGTGAAGAATCGATTAGGAAAAATTGATATTGATGCCATTCTGGATGTAGGCTATATTGAACAATTTATTGAAGATAATCATATGTCCCCGTTCCCACAAATTCAAAGCACGGAACGGCCAGATAAGACAGTTGGTAATATTTTGGAAGGGAGGGTGGCGATTCTAGTTGATGGGTCACCATTCGCACTCCTTGCTCCAGTTGTATTTAATCAATTCTATCAAACCTTAGAGGACTACTCTTCTAGATTTCTAATGGGTAGTTTTGTCCGTCTTGCACGTATGGTTGCTTTAGTTTTTTCATTAATTTTTCCATCGCTATATGTGTCCTTTATCTCGTTTAACCCTGAGTTGCTTCCAACAGAATTTGCTGTTGCCGTTGCTGGTGGACGCTCAGGTGTTCCATTTCCGGCAGTGATTGAAGTGTTTATGATTGAGGTCGCAATGGAGATACTACGTGAAGCGACTGTAAGGCTTCCAAAACAGGTGGGCGGTGCCCTATCAATTGTAGGAGTTCTTGTTATTGGACAAGCTGCAGTTGAAGCTGGGATTGCAAGTCCAATTACAGTTGTGGTGATTGCAATGACAACTATTGGTTCATTTGCAACACCGGCATATGATGCAGCATTTGCACTTCGCATGCTTAGATTTCCAATTGTGATTTTGGCAGGGTTCTTTGGACTTTATGGAGTTGTAATTGGCGTCATTTTTATTTTTAATCATATGCTTTCTTTAAAATCATTTGGGGTCCCTTATATGAGCCCGGTAACTCCTGGGAATTATCAAGGGTTAAAGGATGTCATTGTTAGATCACCATTTTCATGGATGCCGAAACGGCCAGCCATGCTGCATCCTCAAAACTCAGACCGCTTAGGAAAGAAGGAAGAAGTCAAAAAGGCTCCAAATAACACATTGGATCCAATAAAGGTTGGGAATGAAAAATGGGAGGAGGACAAGTCTAGTGGAATATCCACGCGAGATAACGGTCATTCAAGCAGCGACGATTCTAATTAGCACGATTATCGGTGTGGGGCTATTAGCACTTCCTCTTTTTGCAGTTAAAACAGCTGATACGGGTGCTCCTTTTGTTACATTACTAGGTATAGGGATCGCATCCATAGGCCTAGGATTAATCACATTTTTAGGAATGCGTCACCCAAGTAAATCAATCATTTTGTATAGTGAAGATATTTTAGGAAAATGGCTAGGAAAGGTATCGAGTTTAGCTATCATTCTCTTTTTTGCCATTTTAACGGGTTTAACATCACGAGAGTTTGGTGCGGTTGTTATTACAGCCATTCTAAAGCAAACTCCCCTAGAAGTAACGGTTATTATTATGTTGATACTAGCTGCACTTTCGACAAGAAATGATATGAATGTTTTTGCCTATATCCATAATTTTTATGTGCCGTTTATTTTAGCTCCTGGATTAATCATAGTTGCTTTATCATTAAAAAATGCAAACACCTTATATTTATTACCAATATTAGGGAATGAGCCTGGGAACTATTTAATTGGAGCGTTTACCATTGCAGCATTATTTCAGGGGGCTTTTATTTTTACAATGATTATTCCATTTATGCGACATCCACAAAAAGCTATAAAAGCGAGTCTTTGGGGAATGATTATTGCTGGGGGTTTATACTTATTAATTGTAATTGCAACCGTAGCGGTATTTGGCCCAGGTGAAATATTGAATCTGCTATGGCCAACACTTGAGTTGGCGCGAACGACCTCAATTCCCGGAAATATCCTTCAGCGATTAGATGTTGTTTTTTTATCTGTATGGGTAATTGCTGTATTCACTACATTATTTTCTAGTTATATGTTTACTGTTCATTCGATTAGTCAAATGGTTGGATTACGCGATCATAAAATGCTTTCCTTTTTTATTTTGCCAATCGTCTTCATTATCGCAATGATACCGCAAAATATATTGCAATTATATGATGTAATTGAAATCTTTGGTAGATTTGGCCTTATTCTAACGGTCGGTTATCCCATGTTATTAGTATGTGTTGACCTAATAAAGAAAAAGGTGAAAAAAAATGGGAGTATCAAAGCATAGTTGGAAAAAATGTATAAAATCGATACTTATCGCTGTAGCACCCGTACTATTCTTAACAGGGTGCTGGGATAGTGATGATATTGAAAACCGAGCGGTCGTATTGGGTATATCTATTGATAAGGTCGATGATATAGACGGAGAAGAACATGAACAAATAACGGGTTTAGAAAACAAATTTCCAAAGCCAAAGGAAGGGTTAATTAAACTAAGTGCTCAAATCGCTGTTCCAGGAAGAATTCCATTGGGACCGCAAACGGGTGGAGCGGGAGGAAATCAAGAACCATTATGGTTAATTAGTGTGGTAGGATATTCAATTGATGACGCGTTAGCAGTGTTACAGCAGGAAGTGGCTGACCGACTATTCTTCGGCCATTTACGGATTATTGTAATTAGTGAAGAAGTCGCTAAGGATGGGGTAATAAGATTCAATGATTATCTAAGAAGAAATCCGGAAATTAGAAGGACCGCTTGGATGGTCGTTTCAAAAGGAAAAGCAATACAATTTATGAAGGTAGCACCTAAGCTTGAGCGTGTCCCTACTCTTTATTTGTCTGCCATGATTGAAAATGCGATAAGATTAGGTAGGTTTCCTGAGGATTTTATCGGGTTGTTTTGGACAAAGCTTCAAAGCAAAGGACAAGATACTTTCCTCCCTTATTTAGAATTGAAAAAAGAAGATAATATTCAAATTGCTGGTTTAGCATATTTTTCAGATGACAAAATGATAGGTAAAACTGAACCAGTTGAGATTGGCTTATTCATGGCGATAACAGGAGAAAAAAAAGGCGGGTATGAAGTATTTGTCCAAGTACCTGGCTCAAATGCGAAAGTGTTAGTTAGGGCAGAAACCCGGATGTCATCAATAAAACCAACTATTCGGGACGGGAAGCCACATGTAACCATTAAAATTCACTATGAAAGTTTAATTGATGAAGGATCAAGTAGTGTAAATATAGATAATCCCGAAATTATTAAAAAAATTGAAGCGGAGGCCTCGAAGGGTGTTATTGAAGGAGCAAGCGCATTAATTAAGAATATGCAGGCTGAGCAATCAGATATATTTGGATTTGGTGAATATTTTCGTGCAAAACAACCGGCATACTGGAATAGTCAGATTCAAACAAAAGAGAAATGGCGTGAAGTATATAAGGATTTGACATTTGATATTCAATGTACAACAAAAATTCGAAGAGTGGGTACAAAGGCAAAGTAGGCTTTATGTACGAAGGAGTCGAAATGATATTTATTGGATATTTAAATTATGTTGTTATCCTAAGTGTTACGACAGGAGTCCTGATTCTCCTGTTTGATGTAAAAAATTATAAAAAAGCGAAAATGAAGAAAGAACAAAAAGTTAGTAAGGTTCTAGGTTGGTTAAATATATCAGCCGGACTATTTGTTTTAATACTAAATTGGGTTTATCAGAAAATTTATTGGTAAGCGATAGTAAAACCAACAAATGGGACTGTCTTTAATAGTCATTTTAATGACTTTTTGGACAGTCCCTGATTACTATTTCTTTTTCTTCTTTTGAACGTTTTGTTTTTCCGCTTCTACTTCAGTATAGGAAGCAAATTCAACAAGCTCTTCGCTGATTCTATTTCCTTTTTTTACATTATTATTTCGATTGGCATTTGCATTTCCGCGCTTTGTTCTACCCAATTCGTTCATCTCCATTCTTAGTACTTCATTCGTAGTATTAGAAGTATCTGATCTTTTATGCGAAGACAAGTAAAAGGAAAATTAGCCAATTTTCCACAAGGCTTACCGAGTTTTTAGTTGTTTCTTTCAAACCTTCCATTATATAATTCAAGTAGTGGGAAGAGGTGATTGAATGAAACGAATCGATTTTTGGGGTCGAGATGAATACGATGAAAGACTTCTAGAAGAGGTACTACGAGGTGTGAAGACAGTTACCTGTACTCCAATGGTTTGGTATGATCAATTACCAAGCGATGAAAAAAGCGAAATTGGCGATATTATTCAGGTTTTTACAAAAAGGAATGAGCATAAAGCAAACATCCAAATTACCGATTTTTATGAAATTCGATTTGGCGAAATTCAAGGTGAAGTGGGAGAACGAATTGCAAAAGGTGAAAATTCCACTTTGGATGAATTTATCGAAGATCATATTTTTAGCTGGGAGAAGCCTTTGCAAAATGATGGATTTGAGCTTAATGAGGATACCATTATTGTGGTGGAGCATTTCAACGTTACGGACATTTTTACAGATGTTATAATAGATTTGAACCTTGTTCCAATGACGGAAGCGGAAGGATACAAGGTTACAAATTGGACCGATTTTGAATTGTTTAGAAAGTCCACAGATTACTTTTATTCAGTCTATGAAGAGAAGGATTTTGTAGCGTTTGTTCGGTTTCGCCAAAACGAAGCGAACACCTACATGTATTACAAAGTGAATCCTGATTTTGAAGGTCAGATAGATGAAAAACAACTCATGAAGAAAGCTGAAAAGTATGCTAGAGAAGCACTATTGGCAACAAATATTATCCATGAATGGAGTTCCATTTACACATACCATAAATAAAGTAAATGTAGACGTTTGGCGAAAAATGCCAACGTCTTTTCTCTGTCTCGCTCCAGGTGCCAACGTCTCGAGGTCACAAGCCAATCGCTCCTGAAGGCAAATAGCGCCTTCTATCAGCGCATGTTTGTGCTTGTCGCCGATGGACGGTCACCTTGCGCATTCTTCTCTGTCCCGTCAGAAAACCCATTTGACATACGAATAACTGTAATTGTAAAATCGTGGGACGAGGTTTATCGTCTCATGTAGTCGGAAACACTGCTGGGACACGAGAGTGAGTCCTAATGTTCTAAAAGGGAGAAGTGAAATGAAGCTACTTAATTTTGTTTTGATTCTAGTATTTCTGATGACTTCTCTTTCGCCTTTTCAAGCTTATGCAGAAGGTGCTGAGGAAGTTGGAGCACCTGCGATTAAGAGTGACTCAGTCATTTTATTAGATGCGAATACTGGTTCAATCCTATATGAGAAAAATAGTCATACAAAAATGTATCCAGCAAGTTTAACGAAAATGGCAACGGCCATTTATGCGATCGAAAAAGGAAACTTAGATGATGTTGTATCGGTAAGTGCAAATGCCTATGAAACGGATGGTACGCGCGTTTACCTAGAAGAAGGGGAAAAGGTCCCATTAAAACATCTTATTCAAGGCTTATTAATTAATTCCGGAAACGATGCCGGAGTTGCTATTGCAGAGCATCTTAATGGAAGTATTGAGTCCTTTGCAGATTCACTCAATAAATATGTAAAAGAAGAAATTGGTGTGGATCATACTCATTTTACCAACCCGCACGGTCTCTTTGATGAAAATCACTACACAACAGCATATGACCTTGCTTTAATTACGAAATATGCGTTAAAGAATCCCACTTTCCGTGAGATTTTTGGAACGAAGGAATTAGCATGGGATGGAGAATCATGGGATACAACTCTTTTCAGCCACCATTTACTTCTAAGAGGGGAAATCCCCTATAAAGGGATTACGGGTGGGAAAACTGGTTTTGTTCAAGAAGCGCGTTACACCCTTTCAACATCTGCAAAACAAGGAGATTTGTCTTTGATTGCTATTGTGTTAAAGGCTGAACGCAATGAATACGCGTATGACGACACAGTGGCACTATTAGATTATGGCTTTGAAAATTTCGAGGTAACAGAGGTAGCAGCAAACGAGAAATTTTTCACTGAAAAGAACGGAAGCTACAATCTAAACAAGCCACTTAAATTCACACAAAAGAAAAATGAAGCTGTTCAAGTTGCAATGAATGATCAAGGAGTACTTCAAGTTCTTGGAGATGATGGTCGACAGCTTGCGATGAAGCAGCTTAAAATGGATATTCCAGAGGAAGCGGTGGGGACACGTGCCGAAATTAATCCGGCTGACCTCGCTAAAAAGAATCCATTACCGGCAATCCTTATGTTCTTATTTTTAGGTGTGGGTATAGTCTTCCTTCAAAAAACAATAAAAAGCATAAAAAAAAGCACTTAACCAAAGTGCTTTTTTTGTGGAAAAACAATATGTTTTTGCCCTAAATAGTTCATAACTGTATAAAAGCCAGTCCCCAGTAAAACAGCCACCTCGTTTGTGTATTGCGCAAAAAAGAATCCAGCAACCATCTTACTCAATGAAAAAGAAAGAAAATAACAGCCTAAAATCACTATAACAAACAAAGGGATACTCCTACCAAGCGTAGTCTCGCTAGCGAAAGTGAATCGTCTGTTCAACATATAGCTGACAGCGGCGCCAATTGAATTACCAAGAAAAGTAGAAAGCCAGTAGGAGAGACCGACCACATGTAGCAACAAAAAAATACAAGAAAGTCCAACAAAAGTATTCATTACTCCAATAATCAAAAAGCGAATAAATGTGTTAGTTGGTTTCAGAAAGTGGGTTGTAATCAATCAAGTGTTCACCCTTTTCTGGAGCAAAAGGCACTTCATCAGGAACCGCAAGATTGAAGGTATCAATATCGACTACAAACTTCGGCCGTCGCTTAGTCTCCTTATAGATTTTCCCGATATATTCCCCGATAAAACCTAAAGCAATCAGCTGCAGCCCACCAATTAACCAAATCGACGTAATCATTGATGTCCATCCAGTGGTCGTTTGTCCACTAAATTTTAAATAAAAAAAGTATCCGCCAAATAGAAGGCTGACAAAAAAGGAAAGAAACCCCATTAAGGAAATGAAACGAATCGGTGTAACACTAAAGGATGTAACGCCATCAAGGGCAAACGAAATCATTTTCCGTAAAGGGTATTTCGTTTCTCCTGCCATTCGTTCCTTTCTATCGTAAAAAACAGACGTCGATTGAAAGCCAACAAGTGGAACAACCCCACGTAAAAATAGATTGCTTTCATCAAATTGTTCAAGTGCTTCAACTGCCCGTTTACTCATTAATCGGTAATCAGCATGGTTATAGACGAGGTTCACACCCATGAATTGCATCAATTTATAAAAGCCTTGTGCTGTATGTTTTTTAAAAAAGGTATCTGTTTTGCGCTCTTTTCGGACACCATAAACGACTTCATATCCTTCAGTATAGCGAATCAGAAACTCTCGAATGACGGAAATATCATCCTGTAAATCGGCATCAATCGAAACAAGACAATCAGATTGCCGTTTAGCAGCAAACAGTCCAGCCAGTAATGCATTTTGGTGCCCCACATTTCGTGCAAGTTTTAGCCCTTTAATCTTATTGTCTTCTAATCCTTTTTTATAAATAATGGTCCAGGTTTGATCCTTGCTGCCATCATCGACAAACAAAAGTCTACTATTTTCTGAAACGAGTTTGTCTGTAATAAGCTCATCTAAAAGGGTTCGAAGCTGCTTCAGTGTTTCCGGAAGAACTTCTTCTTCATTGTAGCAAGGGACGACAATGGTAAGTTGTGGTGCATTCATGATGAATCCCCCTATTAGTATTATAGGATGTTTAAAAAGTGCGGTGAAAATAACACATCGAATTTCTGCGTTGGCTTGCATCTCCGTTCCTCACGTATTAACTGCATACGCTCCGGTACTCAAAGCTGCACCGCCTTGAAATTCTTGGTCCTTTTCATCCCCCTTTTTAAATTTTTCATTTTATTGAGAAATCGACACTCGGTATAAATAAATCCTCCATGCAGATTCAGGTGAATCAAAGGTTTGCTCAAGTTCGAGATCATTTTTCCCGGCATTTTTGATGGGCAAGGATGAAAAAATATACCGTCCCCCCATATCGTAAAATGCCTGCATATTCAGTTCCATTTTCTTAATTTCTCTTTTTGATGTCTTTTTGAACATATAGTGCTTACCAAGTTCATCTAGAAATATGTAGCAACGGCCGCCCCATTCATCAAAGTATTCGCGTATTTCTTTATCCTTATCTAGCTCATCAGCAATAATTTCACGAAACTGATACTTATAGGAAAGAGGATAAAAATTATTGTATGTATCGAGAGTGTAAAATCCGTTAAATTGAGCGATGGCTGGATGGAGTCCGATGCTGGCAACACGGTAGTCTTCTTGTGGCAATCCGATAAAAATTTTGATGTCCTCGAATTGTTTTTCTGCAAAAAATTGCTGAAAGGATGGCTTCCTTTTATGAACGATCTCTTCATTAGAAGAGGCTACAATCACTAATTGTGCCACTAGGAAAAATATACTTGCTCGCTTCCAGCCGGGTCTGTATTCCCATAGGATTTTTAACGAAATGGCAAATAAAATGTATATCACCATTGGTCTAAGAAAATGGTATCTTGCAAAATTAAAGGTGTTAAGAAAATGAAACCGTTCCGTTAAAGGAACCCAGCCTTTATAAAACCAAAATGCGTACCAGATCGATAAAATAGCATTTATACTATGTAAGAAAAGAAAGACTTTCTCTTGTTTCCACTGCTTTTTTAAAATCACAATATTCAAGGCTAGTAAAGTCACAGGCAAAATAATCATGCCATGGACACTCATTACATGCGTATGACCCAGGACATAATTTTTTAAGGAAAGTCGTAGGGCATCAAGGAATGTCAATCGTGCATGAAAATATTCATCACGACTATTTGGATCGTCCATAAAAAGAAAGGAGTATACAAGTCGGTATTCAACCACCATAAAAATGAACGTAAAATAAATGAGTGCCCATAAAAAGCGAAGGTTCCGGCCCTTGCCACGTAGACAATCGACCATCCAAAGTATTCCCATTGCACTTATAAAAAAGAAAAAGCCAAGGACAATACTCGCGTAGAACGGGAGTAAGGTCAGTGTCAACCAGTTCACCCATGATTTCTCACCAGCACGAATATTAAGCAGTGCCCAAAGCGCTAACGGCATCCCCAGTGTACTTAACATTCCAGAGGGCCAAAAGGGGGTTAGTGCAAAAGCTAATGAAACCCCAACCCGAATCCAAGACCATTCTTTACTTGTTAAAAAATATTTTTTTAATAACAAGTACATCCCAAGAAATGCAAAAACTCTCGTGATGAATTGGCTTAAACCATAGGCGACCATCGGTGGGAAAAAGACATATAACCAAACAATTCCGCTAAATTCTGTTCCAAATGCACCTCTTTGAAGCTCGCCATTGATAATTTGGGGGATGGTCGCCTCAATTGGTCCAAGCATTTGATTGCTATTTGCTAAAACTCGATACCAGGCAAGATTTGAATCTAAATTGTCATGAACTCGTAAATGAGCATTCTCTCCAAGAATAAAATACGGAGATACAAAAATGACGATGAGTAAAAATGCGGCGATGATGAGAAGATACTCACTTCGTTGTAGAGTTCCAGTATGAGACAATGTACTTCCTCCATTCAACGAAATTCATGTTTCCCAATTTCTTTTTTATCGTTTCCATATTCAAAGGGAATATGAATATTAGAAAAAGAAAAAGTGGGTTCTACCCACTTTTTACTTAGTTCCCGCTCCCTGCTTTGCTTGCCCAAGGGCTTGGACAATATCAATGAGTCCCTCGCCAAAATAAATATCCTTTCCTGCTTGTCCGAGGTCCAAGCTTGTTCCCTTGATCATATCCATAATTTCTTTATTTGAAAGGTTTGGATTGATTGAGCGCATTAAAGCAGCAAGAGCGGCCACATGTGGTGCTGCCATCGATGTCCCTGATAATGCAGCATATTGTTCATCAATATAGGTACTTGGTATCGTCACACCAGGTGCAGATACATCAATATAATCACCGTAATTTGAAAAATCCGCTTTGTCCCCATTTAAGTCAACGGCTGCAACACTTAAAACTTGCGGATATGCAGAAGGATAGCTTGGCTGACTTGAATTATCGTTTCCAGATGCTGCAACCATAACAACATCGTGTCTGTATGCATAATCAACTGCCTGTTTTAACAGCTTTGAGCCTTGGTAATTCCCAAGACTAAGGTTAATGACATCGGCCCCATGATCGGTTGCCCAAATGATGCCACGGGCAATATCAAAGGTGGACCCATATCCATCAGAGCCCATTACTTTAACCGGCATGATTGGGTTATACCATGTGATTCCTGCCGTTCCTTCGTGATTGTTTGTTTGTGAGGCAATAATTCCCGCAACATGTGTACCATGTCCATTGTCATCATCTGGAACATTATTGTCTTTAAGAACGTTATAGCCACCTGTAATTCGATTAACGAGGTCTGGATGGTCTAGGTCCACACCAGTATCAACGATTGCAATTTTTACCTTATCTGATCCTTGCGTAATTCCCCAACCGTTTTCCGAATCAATCATCCGCAAATTAAATTGAAAATCATTGTATAAAAGGTCGTTTGGATGCTGCTGATTTTGCATTAAAATAAAATTCGGCTCTGCAAATTCCACGTTTTTGTTTTTTTCAAAATACGAAATCAATTCAGGTGTCTTCAAGTTACTTGATTCAAAAATATAAGAAGAATCAAGTTTACGTAATAGCTTACCTGCTATCTCTTTTTCAATTAGTTTAATATCTTCTTGTGATAAATGCTTTTTAAAATCAACTATGACCTGATGGTGATGGTAATGACTTTTGTCTTTACCATTATGGTCAATAATATCAATTTCTTCATCCTTATCTAACTGTTTTTGGACCTTATTATATAGTTGAATCGAGTCCACATTCATAATTTGAGGAGGCGTATAAGGCTTTTCATTTCCTAATTGTATAGGGCTGTTCGGAGAAGAATACGATTTTGGACTCATCTTATCATCATTATTATTAAAGAAAGAAAAAGAAACGAAAAGCGTCAGTCCAATTGTAATGACCAATGCCACAATAGCAATTCTTTTTTTATTCCACATTCATATCACCTCAGGATACACTTTTCTTTAGTATCTTGCCTTTTGCTTTCTTTCATGCCTATTTTTCATTCCAATAATTTCAAACAAAATCAAATACGCCTTGGCGGATTGGTACCTAGATTTTTTAGGCCGACACGACGTGGGTCACAAAGACGAAGACATCAGGAAGTGGCCTTCTTAGTCTTTGATCTTAAGTTCGAAAAATTTTTTTGAAAATCGCATGTCTCCTCCGGGGGCTTTAACTTTATTCAGCTGGAGTTCTAACTCCGGCTGAATAAAGTTAATAGAAATTCCATGCATAAATTCCATACATTTCAAGGAATAACTAACAGAAGGGATAGAAATAGAAGATGTGATTATTATGGATGTAAGAAGGAGATCATTATGGCAAATTGGTTTAAAAAAGAATATAAAAAACCTCGATTAACTGAGGAAATTTATCAAACCTTTCGAAAATCAGAAGACTTTATTTGCCAATTTAATAGCCAGGCGATTCGTCCATATTGGTTGACTTATCAGCGCAATATTATTGATACACAAACCCTCAACGAACACATTTTGCCTTATTTGCTATATGCAAAAATCCATTCAATTCGAGAGCTTAAAGGGATTATTCCAAATAAGGAGATTGTGATTACAAACAAGGCTAATGAAATAGAAGATAAGATTTTACAAGGCTGTATTATGATTCAATTTCACAAACATGATAGTTATTGTGCCCTTATTGATGCTGTGAAATTTGAAAAAAGATCAATCAGCGTTCCTGAAGTGGAGTTTAGTGTAAATGGTCCAAAGGAAGCCTTTGTAGAATCCCTTGATACTAATTTGAATTTAATCCGAAGACGATTGCCTGTTCCTGAATTACGAGTGAAAGAACTGGTCGTCGGGAAACTAACAAAGACAAAAGTGGCTGTACTATATATAGAAGATATAGTTGAAAAGGAGAATGTACAAACTGTATTACAGCGGATACATGATATTGATTTTGATCAGATTAGTGACAGTTCTTTTATTTCAGAAATCATTGTAGACAATCAGGAGTCTATGTTCCCACAAGTGCTCGAAACGGAGCGACCCGATCGAGTTGCTTCTGTATTAGTAGAAGGAAAGGTAGCTGTGCTAACAGAAGGGTCGCCCCAAGCATTTATTGCACCAACCACTCTTGTTGAGTTTTTTTCTTCATTCGAAGACTATTTCATGAATTGGTATATTGCATCTTTTGTTCGGTTGCTTCGGCTTTTTGCAGTTATCTTTTCTATCTTGATAACGCCAGTATATGTTGCCGTTCTTACCTATCATCATGAACTAATTCCTAGGGATTTACTGGCAACCTTGGTTATTTCAAGGCGTGAGGTTCCATTGCCACCGATATTAGAGGCTTTGTTTTTAGAATTAGTCATTGAGCTGCTTCGTGAGGCTGGAGCAAGGCTTCCTGCCAAGGTTGGTCAAACGATTGGTATCGTAGGTGGTATCGTGATTGGAACGGCCTCTGTTGAAGCCGGCCTTACGAGTAATGTATTACTTATTATGATTGCACTTGCTGCACTTGCATCATTTACAACACCTGTTTATACAATGGGTAACACCATCCGTATCATACGTTTTCCTTTTCTTATTTTTGCTCAGCTATGGGGATTATTAGGTATTGTTTTATGTTTCTGTTTTCTATTAGCACATTTAATCCGATTAACTTCATTAGGAAGACCTTATCTAGAACCAATCTATCCATTACGTGTCAAAGATTTAAGGGATGCATTTATTCGATTACCTTTTTCTCAACTTTCAAAGCGTCCGACTTATGTTCGTCCAGCAGATGAAAACCGTTTTAACTCAAAAAAAGCAAATACAAAAAAAGATATTGATGAGTAGCCAAAGGAGTTGCAGCTATGGAAAGGATTAGAGAGGCATCTTTAGTTTCTCCCTTTTTTGTTTTTTTCTTAGTTCATTCCATGCAGGTTGGGGTAGGAATGCTTGGTTTCCAACGAATCATTGCAAAATCAGCTGGCTATGACAGTTGGATTTCGGTAATCCTTGCTGGTTTAATGGTGCACATCATTGTATGGATAATGTATAAAATTTTAAATCATTCAAAGGGGGACATTATCGACGTTCATAAAGAGGTCTTTGGAAAGTGGATTGGAGGATTTCTTAGTCTATTTCTTATTGTCTACTTTATGACAATGTCAGTAACTGTTTTACGTACCTATATCGAGGTTATTCAGGTATGGATGTTTCCCGAGTTTAGTGTCTGGGTGTTTGGTTTTTTTACATTGGTTCTCGCGTACTATATTATCCTAGGTGGTTTTAGGACAGTAACGGGGATTAGTTTTTTCAGTGTTGTCTTACCATTTTATATAATTCTAGTCGTATTTTATCCTTTGGACTATGCACATGTCCGAAATTTGTGGCCAATCATGAATCATTCATTTTTAGATATTGCAAAGGCGTCGAAGGATATGACCCTGAGTGTTATTGGATTTGAAACTCTTTTGCTTTATTATCCATTTATTAAAAATCCAGAAAAGTCCCAAAAATGGGCCCATCTTGGGGTTTTAGCAACTACAATGCTCTATTTAATTGCTGCCATAACAGCAACCATGTTTTTTAGTGCTGACCAACTTGATAAAAAAATCTGGGCAACTCTCTCGATGTTTAAAGTTGTAATTATGCCTTTTGTGGAACGCTTTGAATATGTAGGAATAGCATCATGGTTTCTTGTGATTCTTCCGAATATTTGTATTCCTCTCTGGGGAGCAAGCCGAGGCCTTAAAAAAGTGTTTTCGGTTCAACAACGAAAAGTGTTACTTTTTATTTTACCGGTGGTTTTGGTTGCAACCACCCTCTTTAAAACACGTCCTCAAATAGATATCCTTAACAATTACACGTCAAAGTTTGGATTGTATGCTGTTTTTGTTTATATTCCGATTCTCTTTGTGATCACACTAGTTAATCGTAAACTGAGGGAGAAAAAATGAAAAAGATTCTAACAGTAATTTCTATAGTTGTCATTGTAATTGTAACTGTCATTTATGGTAAAGTAGGGCAGGAAATTATCGATGAAGTTAATGTAGTGTCAGCTGTTGGGTTTGATCGAGCTAAAGGTCAGAATATTAAAGGAATTGCTGTCATTCCCGTTTTTAATGCGGATAAGAGTATCGATAATGCAAGTTTTACAGGTGAATCGGTGTTAGCAAAAGAAATCATTAATGTTTTACAAAAAAAATCAGCAGATCCATTAGTGACTGGTGGGATACGCGCAGCACTGTACGAGAATGAGCTCGCCAAAGACGGGATCTTACGGTATATTGATGCCCTACAGAGAGATGCAAGTGTGGGATCAAAAGTTTATTTAGGCATTGTCGAGGGAAAGACAAAGGACGTATTAGAAAAAACATTAGGAAACAGGGGTACAGGAGAATACATTGCCACCATTTTAGAACATAATATCGAAAAACAAGATCTTCCAAAGTCTGATCTTCATACCTTTATGTACAGACATTATATGGAAGGGATGGATCCCTATTTGCCAATTTTAAAATTGCTCGGTGATAAAATGGAGGTTACGGGGCTTGGATTGTTTCAAGATGGGACAATGATATCACAAATTAACGAAGAAGATTTATTCTTTTTTAAGGCATTGGTGCAAAATTATGGTGAAGGATCTTACACAATACGAATAAATGGTACCGATGAATATGCTTCAATCAAGCGCATCAAAACAAAACGCAAAATAAAGGTCGAGGAAGTACATGGGAATCCAAAGGTAAACATTACGGTTAAGTTTGAAGGGATTTTAAGTGAGTTTTCCGGGCAAAAAACCACTTCGAAGCTTATTCACAAGATAGTAAGTGAGATGGAGACTACAATAAAAAATAAATCCGAAGATATGTTAAAGGATTTTCAGGGAAAAAATATTGATCCAGTTGGAATTGGGTATATGGCCCGACATTCAACTCGAGGTGTAGATTTTGGAAAGTGGCAACTTGATTACCCTAATATAAAAATTGAGGTTCATGCAGATGTTATTCTAACTGAGACGGGTATTATTGAATAACGAAATACGTATTTATTGTAAGGGGTATGATATACTTTTATATGTAGTAGGAAAGATAAAAGTCGGGTAGGAGTGTCTTCTTTGAAATATTTTATTATTACTGGAACATCTAGGGGACTAGGAGAATCTATTGTAAAACAAATTTTGGACAAGAATCACACTTTATTCTGTATCTCAAGAAAGCAAAATAATGAATTAAAAGAATTAGCGTTTGAAAAAGGAATAAATCTTTATTATTTTTCTTGTGATCTCCAAAAGACAGAAGAAATTGAAAAGGTGATGGAACGAATTTTCTCATCCATAGACTTTTCAAATGCAGAAGGAATTTACTTAGTGAACAATGCAGGAATGATTGATCCAATCAAGCCGATTGGAAAGGCAAGTCCTAAAGAACTAACCGAGAATATTCATGTTAATTTATTGGCGCCTATCGTTCTAAGTTCATATTTCATTCGCCATACCGCAACGTTTGATACTAAAAAAGTGATTGTGAATATCTCTTCAGGGGCTGCAAATCGTCCTAGACACGGCTGGACTGCATACTCTTCGTCTAAAGCAGGCATTGATATGTTTACAGAATCAGTTGGTTTTGAGCAGGACACAGCTGAGCATCCAGTAACCATGATTTCATTTTCACCTGGTGTCATGGATACGGAAATGCAAGAGGTTATCAGAAAAACAAAGAAAGAGGATTTCACTGAGGTTGAGCAATTCATTGAATTCAATGAGAAGGGTATGCTAAGATCGCCTGATTTTGTTGCGGGAGTAATCTTAGACCTAATCATTAATCAAGAATTAATCAATGGACATGTATATGATATAAAATCATTTTTATAAAACGTAAGCCCCATTTTCCTTGAGGGGCTATTTTTAACAAAAATTAGCGAGAATTCCCCTTCAAAATCTTCGATTTAGTGGGGATGAATCGCTCTTCTTAAGAATAAACAAGAACATTTGTTTGTTTTTTCGTGCCGAAATTGGTATAATTTAGTCAAGGAGGGCGAAGAAATTGCTATTAAACTATAAATTTGAAATCTATCCAACTGAAGACCAAAAGGTGACATTCGAGAGATGGATCTCTATTTGTCGTATGCAATATAACTCTGCACTTCTGGATAAACAACGCATCTATAAAAAAGAAAACCGTAATTACAAACGCCCCGATATGCAAAAGCAACAAACTCTTGATAAAAAAGTAACTCCGTTACTTAAAGAAGTTCCTTCTCAACCACTACAGGAAGTGTTTTTTCGTCTTGAAAAGGCATTTGAGAAGTTCTTTCGTAAAGAAGCGAAATACCCGAAACTAAAGAAACACAAAGACTATAATTCTATTACTTTTACTCAATTTGGGATGGCTAGACAGGCTAGTAAGAATCCGAAGACAGGCAAAGTAAAACGACAACTAGTACGTAGAGCTGCCTCTTTAGGTAAAGGTGGAAAACTACAAATTTCTAATCTAGGGTTAATTGATATAAATTTTCACCGAAAGTTAGATGGAAAAGTAAAACAGGTCATCATAAAACGACAGGGAAACCGTTGGTTTGCGATTTTTAGTGTCGAAAGACACGTAAATCAAACGGTTCTTTCTGGTGCACTAAAAACCACTGGCATTGATCTCGGTATCAAAAAATTTGCTGTTCTATCTGATGGTACGGAGATTGAAAACCCTAGTTTTCTTCGTAAAAAAGAAAAACAATTAAAAAGAGCTCAACGTAAACTTTCGAATAAGAAGAAAGGTTCTTCGAATTGGAAAAAACAATGTGCAAAGGTAAATAAGGTTCACTCAAAGGTTGCTAATCAGCGTAAGGACTTTTTACACAAGCAAAGTTATAACATCAGTAACACCTACGGTATAGTGTGTGTGGAGGACTTAAAAATAAAGAATATGATTAAAAACCGTCACTTATCGAAATCGATTCACGATGCAGGATGGGGAATGTTTCGTTCATTTCTCTCTTATAAGTGTGAAAGGAATGGCGGTTTGCTGGTAAAGGTGAAGCCACAATATACGAGTCAAAATTGTTCTGGTTGCGAAAATGTGGTTAAAAAATCTTTATCTGTAAGAACTCATGTATGTCCTAAATGTGGTCTTGTGTTAGATCGAGATCATAATGCGGCGATAAATATTGAATCTACCGGATTAGCTCAAATCAAATATAATGTAGCATAATTTATATAAAACTGTAGGTCGAGGTCCTGCCCGAACAGTATAATCTAAGCCTGTGGAGATTATGTAAGTCCTCCCTCGTAAGAGGAAGGCAACGGTCAAAGAATCAGGAAATATCCTTTCATTTTTGAAGGGATGCTCCATCAAATTGCTCGGCAATTAGTTGGAGAGGTTCACTGAGGTCGTGATGGACGATTTCAAATAGCGGAATTATAATGGGAAATGGGGAGGAGAGATAAGATGGAACATGTAAGAGTAGGAGTAATCGGTCTTGGTGCCATAGGGGAAAGGCTCATCCAAGGCTTTAATGCAAATAAAAATACGACAGTGCAAGCAGTTGTCGATACGGACAAAGAGCGTGCTGAAAAAATGGCAGAAAAGCTTGGTGGAATCAATTGGTATGATAACCACAAGGATTTGCTGGCAAAAGAGGAATTGGACCTAGTCTATGTAGCCGTACCACCAAAATATCATCATGCGGTAACAATGGATGTCATTGAAAAAGGGATTCATGTGTTATGTGAAAAACCCCTGGCGAATTCGGTTGAAGAGGCGAAGGAAATGTTCGAAAAAGCAGAACAAGCGGGAATTATCCATGCTATGAATTTCCCACTCAACTATAGTAGCCCTGCAAATACCTTTGATCGGATGATTAAAGAAGGATACATAGGAAAATTACGTAAACTTGAACTTTCCATGATTTTCCCTAATTGGCCACGACTATGGCAGCAAAATGATTGGGTGGCTGGTCGTGAACAAGGTGGATTTGTGTTGGAGGTAGGGATTCATTTTATTCAATTAACCCAACGTATCTTTGGTTCCATTACGCATTTAAATAGCCGGTTGGAGCTCCCTGAGGATCCTATTAAATGTGAAACGGGAGTTATTGCTTCTTTAGAATTAGCAGATGGAACACCATTTTTAATTAATGGTATAAGTCAGATTGCTGGAACAGAGCGAATTTCCTATACGGCTTATGGTACAGATGGAACCCTTTCATTAGTAGATTGGGGTAAACTCGAAGGTGGTAAGCTAGGTGAGGATATTGAGTCAATTGAAGTTGAAAAGGAAGAGACCTCAACACTCATTGATCATCTCGTTGCTGCGATTAAAGGTAAGGAAAGTCACCTATATACATTTAAGGATGGATATGAGGCTCAGCTGATTTTAGAAAAGCTACGGGCAAACTAAAACAAAAGCTCCCACTAATAGCTGTGGGAGCTTATTTCTCTTACTTAGCCAAGTACTTTTCTATATCATCAAGCATAAGGTTTGCTGCTAGGACGCCACCTGCAGTGTTCCAAATAGGGTCACTTACTTTGTGGACATTTCCTTCCTTCACCGCACTTAGCCCTTTCCACAACGGATTGTTAATCCATTCTTCCTCCACCTTTGTTGCCTCACCATTCCCTGTTTCATATGTGAAATAGAAAATAACGTCACCATCCATTAATGGAATTTTCTCTTGGTCTACTTCGCGTACAAATTGATCATTTTTGTCTTGGGCAAATAATTCCACCTGTTGTTCTGGACGCTTTAAGCCTAATTTATCAAAAATAACACCAGAAAAGGTATCTGTATAATAAATCCGAGTTCTGCCTTCCATAAAACGGACAACAGAAACTGTATTATCGGTATTTATTTTCTCTTTTACTGTATTTAAATGGTCTTCAAACTCAGCAAGAACCTTTTTACCTTCTTCTTCTTTATTAATGGCTTTTGAATATAGGGTAAAGTTTTTTTGCCAATCACCACGTAAATCCTCTGCAAATACAGTAGGTGCAATCGCTTTTAATTGCTCGTAAATCTTTTCTTGACGCATTTTATTACCGATGATTAAATCAGGCTCAAGTGCAGCAATGGCTTCAATGTTAACATTACTTTCTTCACCTACAACCTCAACACCCTCCATTTGGTCCTCGATATGCGCGTACCAAGGATGGCCAATCCAAGAGCGAACCGCCCCAACAGGCTTAACCCCCATTGCTAACAAAGCCTCAGTTCCTTCATTGGTTAAAATGACAATTCGTTTTGGTTCTTTATTGATTTTTGTTGATCCCATTGCATGTTCAACGGTATATGTATTTTCTCCTTCAGTATTTGCTGCGTTATTGCCTTTGTCGGTATTATCTGCGGCTCCACAAGCAGTCAATACAAGTAAAAA
Source organism: Bacillus sp. JJ1562 (assembly GCF_036962705.1). NCBI lineage: Bacteria > Bacillati > Bacillota > Bacilli > Caryophanales > Bacillaceae > Bacillus > Bacillus sp. JJ1562. The sequence goes on along the minus strand of NZ_JBALOQ010000019.1, from coordinate 78,939 downwards.
AACAGATAGTGTAAGAAGTCCGAGATAAGCTTTCTTTCTAAAGTTCATTAAATTACCTCCTGTTAATTGATAATGATTTTCATTTACTTTAGATAATATAGTGATTTGAATCTTTAGTCAATATAAAAATGAGAATGATTTTCATCTCATTGACAATCATTCTCATTTCCAATAGACTAAAAGAGAACTAAATTACTAATTTTAGTCAACTTTCTATAAGGCAATAAGAAGATAGAGAAAATGAATAGCAAAACAAAAAACACCTAATATTAACATAAACATGTTTATCCAAAGTCATACATTTCTTTCTAATTATTGAGGGGTATTTAATCTAATGGTTTTGAAATCAAATCAAACTAAATTTGCAGGGCTTATTATCGGAATTTTAGTCTTACTTTTATCGATATGTGCAAGCATTGTTTATGGATATACTGATACATCTTGGAAAATGGCCTTCGAAACATTTACAGCTTATAATGGCTCAAACGAGCATATTATTATTGAAACCATTCGATTACCGCGCGCACTCATTGCTGCAGCCGTTGGAGCAAGTTTGGGAATAGCAGGAGCCCTTATGCAAGCTTTAACGAAGAATCCATTAGCATCACCAGGTATATTTGGTATCAATGCAGGAGCGGGATTTTTTATTGTAGCAGCAGTTTCAATTTTCTCAATTAATTCCTTACAAGCCTTTACCTGGGTTGCTTTTTTAGGAGCAGCAGTTGCAGCATTCATCGTTTATTTCATCGGATCACTTGGTCGGGAAGGTCTCACCCCAATGAAGTTAACTCTAGCTGGTGCGGCAATGGCAGCCATGTTTTCTTCCTTTACACAAGGCCTGCTCGTCATCGATGAGATGGCGCTAGACCAGGTATTATTCTGGCTTGCAGGCTCGATTCAAGGTAGGAAGCTTGAAATGCTTACGAGTGTTCTTCCATATCTGGGGGTTGCATGGGTCGCATCACTTCTATTAGCAAATAAAATTAATATCCTTACAATGGGTGAAGATGTAGCCAAAGGACTTGGGCAACGAACAGGCACAGTAAAGCTCCTTACAGCCATTACAATTATACTTTTAGCCGGGGGAGCAGTTGCGGTGGCAGGGCCAATCGGGTTTATCGGCATTGTCATTCCCCACCTTGCACGAGCTTTAGTCGGCGTTGACCATCGCTGGATACTTCCATTTAGCGGGATTCTTGGTGGTGTTTTACTTCTCTTAGCCGATATCTCAGCCCGATTTATAGTCATGCCAGAAGAAGTACCAGTAGGTGTTATGACTGCGTTAATTGGAACACCTTTCTTTATTTATGTGGCGAGAAAGGGGTTTCGTAAAGCATGAATAAATATAGAGCTTTTCGTATTGGGAAAAAAGGTGATGTCTCCTTTTTAATTGATAATAAAGCACTTGTCACATTTTTTATTTTAATAGCAGTGGCACTTGCCCTGTTTTTAATAAGTACGGGGCTTGGAGAAATGAAGATCGACCCTATTACGGTTGTAAAAACATTATTTGGATATGGTACGCGAATGGAGCAATTGGTCGTCACATCGTTTCGTTTACCACGAATAATCATTGCCTTTTTAGTAGGGATGGCGCTTGCAGCTGCAGGTAGTATTCTACAAGGTATTATTCGAAATCCACTTGCCTCACCAGATATTTTAGGGATTACAGGTGGTGCATCTGTCGCGGTTGTTGCCTTTTTAGCGTTCTTCTCAAATTCAAGTAATGCCTTAACCGTAAGTATAAAATGGATGCCAGCTGCTGCATTTATTGGTGCAACTGTTGTCGCTTTTTTAGTGTATGTATTAGCTTGGAAAAATGGAGTTTCACCTATTCGACTTGTATTAATAGGAATCGGAGTTTCTGCCCTCACACAAGCATTGACCACAACATTTATGATAATGGGACCGATTTATCAAGCAAGTCAGGCGAACATTTGGATTACAGGGACTGTAAATGGCTCAACATGGGCAAATGTACATATCCTAAGTCCTGTTGTCATTCTTTTATTGATCATATGCTTTATGCTCGCTCGAAACTTAAACATTCAGGAGCTAGGAGAAGAGCTTGCAACTGGAGTAGGAAGTTCCGTACAGAAACAAAGATTTCTATTATTACTTGCTAGTACAGCGTTAACAGGTAGTGCGGTTGCTTTTGCTGGAGGGATAGGTTTTGTTGGATTGATGGCACCACATATGGCACGGAGATTGGTTGGTTCAGCCTTTGGCGCATTGCTACCAACTGCAGCCCTTTTAGGGGGAATCCTTGTGATGCTAGCTGATTTAATTGGCAGAACCGTATTTTCTCCAACGGAAGTTCCAGCTGGTGTTTTTACCGCTGCAATAGGAGCACCTTATTTTATCTATTTGCTCTACAAGAGTAGGAATAGCTAGATATGGTCCACTTCTTCGACAACGGATTTGAAATATTTGTAAGGGGGCGTACTTGATGAATGCATTGGAAACAGAAAAATTAACTTTATCGTACGGTGACTCTATTATCATCGAAGACTTACATCTTGAAATTCCAAAAGGTGAAATTACTGTTTTTATCGGTGGTAATGGATGTGGAAAATCAACCTTGCTACGTTCTTTAGCAAGACTTCTAAAGCCAAAACAAGGAGCCATTCTCCTAGAAGGAGAGATGATCGCGAAACTTCCAACAAAAGAAGTAGCGAGAAAGCTTGCTATTCTTCCGCAAGGACCAACTGCTCCTGAAGGCTTGACTGTCCTCCAGTTAGTCAAACAAGGCCGTTACCCTTACCAAAACTGGCTCAAGCAATGGACTGAAGAAGACGAGAATATGGTGAAACATGCACTAGAGGCTACCAATATGACAGATTTTGCTGAGCGGACCGTCGATTCTCTCTCAGGCGGTCAACGCCAACGTGCTTGGATTGCGATGACACTTGCGCAGCAAACCGATATTATATTACTCGATGAACCAACCACCTATCTTGATATGACACATCAAATCGAGATTCTTGACCTTTTATTTGAATTGAATGAATCTGAAGAACGAACCATCATTATGGTTTTACATGATTTAAATTTAGCTTGTCGCTATGCCCATCATATTGTAGCGATAAAGGACAAACAAATTTACGGACAGGGGAAACCTGAATTTGTCGTTAATGGGAGCCTTGTAAAAGACGTGTTTGGGATGAATTGTGAAGTTACAGTTGATCCGTTGTTCGGAACACCTTTATGCATTCCACATGGCAAGGGAAGACGTATACTAAACTTTGTTCAGCAGTAGCTGAATAAAGTTTAAGCCTCCGGCGAATGCCACGATTTTTTAAAGGAAATTTTTCGAGACAAGCTCGAATAAAATCGGGCAGTAAATACGCTAAGGCGCATTTGATTAAGAGAGGAGTATAAAGATGTCAAACCTCCTTTTGGAAACGGAAATCGAACAATTAAAGGAATTCCGTTTTAGTGACAGGCGATTCCAATCAAGTCTATCTAGTCCGATGATAGAGCTTTTTAATGAGGAAAAAATAAAACAGTATTTAGAAAATGTCGGACAAAAGATTTCTGCACCAGATAAACGTGTAGCGGCGTCGATGTTTATGAAGCGTTATGGATTTTTCGCCGTCCTTAATTTGTATGCAATGACGGTCTTAAACAAACGATTAAATGTATCATTGTCCAACATATCATTAGAAACAAGTGAAGGAGAGAAACTTTGGTATTGGAATCCGAAGTTCTATTTTTCTGACCTTCAGACCGTGTCAGCACCTTCCGATTCTCGAGATAAATGGCGAGATGAAACCGTTCGTGCTATTTTTCATGATCATATCCATGAAGTTATGATGACTCTTACAAAACATTCAGGGTTATCGAAAAAGGTTCTTTGGGAAAATGTTGCGATTTATGTGTATTGGCTCTATGAATCTGTGTTGGCAAAACATGAGTTTGATGATAAACGAAAGATCATCCAGGAAGACTTTGAGTATCTCGTGAAGAAAGCAGAAGGAGAATTATTCGGGCCAATTGCATTCAACCCGTTATCACGTTATTTCGGTGTAAAGGTATTTCGCCCAGAATATGAACAAAACATCCGAACTAGGAAAACTTGCTGTCTCTACTATAAGTCAACAAGTACCGAAGACCGTTGTAAAACCTGTCCGCTAAATTGTAAAATAGGAGATAAATAAGATGAATCAAAAAATAGAGGAACAAGTTGATGGATTGCTAGAAAAGTACACAGAGCTTTTACTTGGTGAAAGTTCACCTGAATTAATGGAAAAGGTAAAGCTTTGGTCGCTCTATATGCATATTTCAAAATCAATGCCACCACTTGCAAAGCACTGGAACGAAACGTATCCTGATGCAAAAGAAGGTATCAAGGAAATCATTGCAGACATCAAAAAATTAAATGAAGAACATCGTTCAAGAAATAAGTAAGAGATGAGGCACCTTTTGAGGGCTTCATCTCTTTTTTTATTTCTAGTTCACGCGCAATCGGCTCTAGTCTTCGGAAGGTCAAATGCACCTTCTGTCAGCGCTTGTCTTATGCTTGTCGCAGATAGGCGGGTGCCTTGCACATATCTAATTATTGGACGGTATTGTGGTTTGGAAATTGTGTAGTTGTATAGTTATAAAACTGTTGTAGCTTTTGTTGAACCTTTTGTGTTTCTTCTTCCTCAAGCTTATACCATCCATTTTTAAACATGAGATTATAGAGTTCCCTTTGACAATCCTGTGTTTCATTAAAAATGGATCGGATATCCTCATATAATCCGTCATGACTCATCTCATGTAAAGCTGTGCTGTATGCTGATGTCATGTATTTTTCTGTTGCTAACATGTCGTTGATAAAATCGCGATCGTTCATTTGTGGCGTTTTTGGAACAGTTGTTTTTGGATTTTTCACTTGGTTTTGATTTTGATTCATTTGCTGGTTCATTTGTTGATTCATTTATGTAGCCCCCTTATTGCATTTGCTGGCTTTGGATTTGGTTTTGACTTGGTTGCTGTGGCGGTTGACCTGTATGCTTTTGCATATGATTTAAAATTTGGCGATAGTGACGCTCGTGCATTTGGCATGCTTTTTCTAGCGCTTGTGAGATTTCAGGAATCTGACATTGACCCGCAAAGAAATGTGCCTTTTTTAATGCCAATAGATTCCATGACATCATATCGGTTAAATACAACAGATCCTTTGATGTAATAACCGCTGGTGCTTCTGACATTTGTGGTCCCTTTGGAGTATACAAAGGTTGCTGCTGTTGTGATTGCTGTTGTTGCATATTGAAGCCTCCTTATCCATTTTTTCAATATTAGGTTTCCAATTAAACGTTTTTGTATGCAATGCATACAATACTTAATGAAAGCGTTTCGAAAAACTTTTTTAGGTGTATATTCAAAGCAAAATAAACGTGATAAACTATATTTGAAATTAAGAGATTAATAGAATTGCAACTAGAGTACCTTTCGAGGAGGAGCTTGGAATGGAACAAGTTTTACGAAATTTCTTTTTATTTTTATCTAAGAATAAAGCGTTTACAAAAATTGCGAGAAAATATGGCTTACGCTTTGGTGCAGCAAGATTTGTCGCTGGGGAAACAATCGATTTAGCCGTAAAAAAAATTCAAGAGCTTAATGCGAAAGGTCTTGCGGTCACCATTGATTATCTTGGTGAATTTGTCGACAGTGTAGAAGAAGCAAATCTGATGGCTGATGGCTCAATCGATGCAATAAAAGCAATTGGTCGAGAGGAATTAAATGCACAGCTTTCTTTGAAAATGACCTCAATGGGTTTGGACATTTCAGATGAAGTTGTGATGAATAATATGCGCAGAATTCTTGATGCTGCAAAAGAAAACGATGTCTTCGTTACCATCGACATGGAGGATTACACAAGATGTAAGAAGACAATTGAGATCTTTAAAGAGCTTCGAAAAGACTATGACAATGTGGGAACAGTTATTCAAGCATATTTGTATCGTACTGTAAAAGATATTGAGGAATTAAATGAGTATAATCCAAATCTTCGCCTAGTTAAGGGTGCCTATAAGGAATCTCCTGAAGTAGCATTCCCAGAGAAGAAGGATGTCGATGAGAACTTTAAGAAAATCATAAAAATGCATCTGTTAAATGGAAACTATACAGCAGTTGCTTCACATGATGAGGCGATGATTCAATATACGAAGGAATTAGTGAAGGAGCACAATATCAGCCATGACGAATTTGAGTTCCAAATGCTTTATGGGATTCGGACAGAACGACATGAGGAACTCGTAAAAGAAGGCTATACCATGCGCGTGTATGTACCGTATGGAACCGACTGGTATGGTTATTTCATGAGACGTCTTGCAGAACGTCCAGCAAACGTAGCTTTCGTTTTGAAAGGTGTGTTTGGGAAGTAGGTTGTTTGAAAAATGGAAGCAGTGCGAGGGAAACAAAATGTTTTTCTCGCGCTGTTTTTTGTTTTGGCTTGCAAGTAAACTTATTTTATGTTTGAAGGGTATTCTGCATTAGTTTTGTATAGAAAATCCTCTTCATCGTGTTTATGAAGGGAATCGGGTCTGAGATCTTACACCGAAATCCTCTTTATCAAGGTTATGAAGAGGATTTGATCTGGGATATTCCCCCTGAATCCTCTTCATCCGGTATATGAAGGGGAATTGGCCATGGATATCAGCAGCATAACCCTCTTCATCCGGTATATGAAGGGGAATTGGCCATGGATATCACAGCATACCCCTCTTCATCGAGGTTATGAAGAGGAATTGGCCCGGGATACCCCAGCATAATCCTTTTCATCGAGGTAATGAAGGGGAGTTGGCCTGGGATACCCCAGCATAATCCTCTTCATCAAGGTTATGAAGGGGAATTGATTCGGGATTTCCCACTGCAATCCCCTTCATCGAGATCTACAATTCTAATTATTCTTCTCCACCCGTATTATGCGCACCGTATTGTTGGTTTGTGGATTGGGTTTTCCCAAATTTTTCTCTGGAATCAGGCCCAGCATTTCCTTTTACACTAGCTGCACTAACGGCGCGTTTAGATGGGTTTTTATCAACTTTAGCCATTTGGATTGTCACCTCCATTTCATAGAATCACCTGATTCCGCTTTTTAAATGCGAATAAAAAAGAAAAAGAAAAATTGTTTCTTGAATATATTGCGAAAATTTAAATATTGTTTTATATTTAGATATAAAGGAACTCATTCTTTAGGAAGTTCAAAATTCCATGGGGTGAAATAGAATAAGGGATATTTTTTTTGGAGAAAAAATGAATGAGTGTTCATTCAAAATGAATTAAAGGGGGAAACTGTGAATGATCCAAAGCATTAAAAGAGCTGCAGTTCTTGGTTCGGGGGTTATGGGCTCAGGTATTGCTGCACATTTAGCAAACATCGGAATACCTACCTTACTATTAGATATTGTTCCTCGTGAACTTTTAGAAGTAGAAAAAAAGAAAGGGCTTACACTTGAGGATAAAGAAGTCCGAAATCGTTTAAGTAATACAGCTGTCCAAAAGTTGTTAAAACAAAAGCCTGCACCATTAACTTCTAAAGAAAACATTGCTCTCATCACAACTGGAAACTTTGAAGATGATTTAGCAAAGCTTGCAGAAGTGGATTGGATTATTGAAGTGGTTGTTGAAAACCTTGACGTAAAGAAAAAGGTTTTTAGCCAAATCGACAAAGTAAGAAAGCCAGGTAGCATCGTAAGCTCTAATACATCTGGTATTTCGGTTGAAGCAATGGCTGAAGGACGTTCAGAGGATTTTCAAAAGCACTTTTTAGGAACCCACTTCTTCAACCCACCACGTTATTTGAAGTTACTTGAAGTGATTCCAACAAAACACACAAGTCCAGAAGTACTTTCTTATTTGAAAATTTTTGGTGAGGACGTACTCGGTAAAGGTGTCGTTGAAGCGAAGGATACACCTAATTTCATCGCAAATCGAATTGGCACATATGGATTGCTTGTAACCGTTCGTGAAATGCTGAAAGGTGGGTATAGCATCGGTGAAGTAGACTCAGTTACAGGTCCAATGATTGGTCGACCGAAGAGTGCAACCTTCCGTACCCTTGATGTTGTTGGACTAGATACATTTATTCACGTTGCAAACAATGTTTATGAGCAAGTTGAAGGGGAAGAAAAAGAAGTTTTTGATGTTCCTGATTTCATGAAGAAAATGCAGGAAAAAGGATGGCTAGGTAGTAAAACAGGCCAAGGCTTCTTCTGGAAAAAAGGTAAGGAAATTCTTGAATTAAACCCTGAAACACTTGAATACGAAGAGCGCAAGAAGCTTCAAACTCCAGTAACGGCATCTATTAAACAAGTAAAAGGCACAGCAAATAAGCTCAAAACTCTTTTATATGCAGAGGATCGTGCTGGAAAGCTTTTATGGAATATTACAAGTCCAGCACTCATCTATTCAGCTAATCTTCTAGGAGAAATTGCGGACGATATTGTCGCAATTGATGAAGCAATGAAGTGGGGCTTTGGCTGGCAATTAGGTCCATTTGAAATGTGGGATGCAATCGGTCTTGAAAAATCTGTAAAGAAGATGGAAGCAGAAGGCTCTGTAGTACCAGGATGGATAAAAGAAATGCTAGCAAACGGGAATACTTCCTTTTATAAAAATGAAAATGGCTTCGTTTCTTATTATCAAAATGGGGATTATAAAGCTAGTAAAGTTAATCCGAAGAACATTCATATTAAAACATTAAAAGAAACAAATGGTGTCATCAAAAAAAATAGTGGTGCTAGTTTAATAGATATAGGCAACGATGTTGCATTGTTAGAATTCACATCACCGAATAATGCAATCGGTTTCGATATCATTCAAATGATCAACTACGCCCTTGAAGAAGTGGCTAAAAACTACAAAGGCCTAGTCATTGGAAACCAAGCAAAGAACTTCTGTGTCGGTGCAAACCTTGCAATGATTTTAATGGAAGCACAGGATGACAATTTCTATGACATCGACCTAGTTGTACGCAATTTCCAACAAGCGATGATGAATATCAAATACAGTGAAAAACCGGTGGTGGTAGCACCATTTGGAATGACTCTTGGTGGAGGAGCAGAAATCTGTTTACCTGCATCGAAAGTTCAAGCTTCAAGCGAAACGTACATGGGGTTAGTTGAAGTAGGTGTTGGAGTTATCCCTGGTGGAGGTGGTAATAAAGAGCTTTATATTAACCATCTCGGTGGAATGCCGACAGGAGTAGAAGTTAATCTCCAAAATGTTGCAAATAAAGTATTCGAAACAATCGCAATGGCGAAAGTATCAACATCAGCTGATGAAGCACGTATAAATAATTTCTTAACGAAAGAAGACGGAATAAGTTTTAATGGTGATCACCTTATCCATGACGCTAAACAATCAGTATTAGCATTATCGGCTCAAGGCTATAAAGCTCCAGTACGTAAGAAGGTACCAGTGGTTGGTGAAACAGGTTATGCCACCTTGCTTTTAGGTGCACAAGCCATGAAATATTCCGGCTATATTTCAGACCATGATCTTAAGATCGCGAAGAAGCTTGCATGGGTTATAGCAGGTGGTAATGTTCCATACGGTACTGAGGTAGATGAGCAATATTTACTAGACATAGAGCGTGAAGCATTCCTAAGCCTTGTGGGTGAATCAAAGACACAGCAAAGAATGCAGCACATGCTTGTCAAAGGAAAACCATTACGTAACTAAACATACATGCTTTAAGGAGATTGAAATCTTCAATCTCCTGTCTGTTAATAAGTTAGGAGGGAATATGTTGAGAGAAGCAGTCATCGTTGCCGGCGCGAGAACCCCGGTTGGAAAAGCGAAAAAAGGCACTCTTGCAAATGTAAGACCAGATGATTTAGGAGCATTAGTTGTTAAAGAAACATTAAAGCGTGCAGGAAATTATGATGGGAATATCGATGATTTAATCATTGGATGTGCCATGCCTGAGGCTGAGCAAGGTTTAAACATGGCACGAAACATTGGAGCATTAGCAGGTCTATCACATACAGTTCCAGCTATTACCGTGAATCGTTATTGTTCTTCTGGACTTCAATCAATTGCCTATGCAGCAGAAAAAATTATGCTCGGGTCTATTGATACTGCCATTGCGGGTGGAGCAGAATCTATGAGTCTAGTACCAATGATGGGTCATGTGGTTCGACCTAATGCAAAGCTTGCGGAAACAGCACCTGAATATTATATGGGAATGGGCCATACTGCTGAGCAGGTAGCGGTAAAATACGGTGTTAGCCGTGAAGACCAAGATGCTTTTGCGGTAAGAAGTCATCAAAAAGCTGCAGCTGCAATTAAAGCAGGTAAGTTTTTAGATGAGATTGTACCTGTCGACGTTACTCTTCGTAATGTCGATGCTAACAATAAATTAGTTGAAAAGCATGTCCAGTTTTCACAAGATGAAGGTGTGCGTGAAGATACAAATCTTGAAGTATTAGCAAAATTAAGACCTGCATTCTCAGTGACTGGTTCAGTTACTGCAGGAAATGCCTCTCAAACGAGTGATGGTGCTGCAGCAGTAATGGTGATGGACCGTGAAAAAGCGACTAGCTTAGGCTTAACTCCATTCGTGAAATTTAGATCGTTTGCTGTAGCAGGGGTACCACCTGAAGTAATGGGAATAGGTCCAGTAGCAGCCATTCCAAAAGCACTTAAAATGGCAGGTCTAGAGCTTTCTGATATTGGATTATTTGAATTAAACGAGGCCTTTGCATCCCAATCACTTCAAGTTATTCGTGAACTTGGTCTTAATGAAGATAAAGTAAACGTAAATGGTGGTGCGATTGCACTTGGGCATCCACTTGGATGTACAGGAGCAAAATTAACACTTACATTAATGCATGAAATGAAGCGTCGCAACGTACAATTCGGTGTTGTAACAATGTGTATCGGTGGCGGAATGGGAGCAGCCGGAGTATTTGAATTATTAGCTTAAATGATATTGGCTAACCATCAAGGTTAGCCTCTAACGAATACTTTTTAGGGGGAAATAATATGTCAAATGCAACTGATAAAGTCGTTTTAGGTGGAGGCTTTTTAATCGAAGATCTTGAAGCAGACCGTGTTTTTACACCGGAAGATTATTCTGATGAACATAAAATGATTGCAAAAACTACTGAGGACTATGTAGTAAACGAGGTTCTTCCTCAGGTTGAACATCTTGAAAACCATGAGTTTGACGTTTCCGTAAAATTATTGAAAAGTGCGGGAGAACTCGGACTTTTAGGAGTAGACGTACCAGAAGAGTATGGAGGTCTAGGACTAGACAAAGTAAGCTCTGCATTAATTGCTGAAAAAATGGCAAGAGCAGGTGGGTTCTCCATTTCTCATGGAGCACATGTCGGAATTGGATCTCTTCCAATTGTCCTTTTTGGTAACGAAGAGCAAAAACAAAAATACCTTCCTAAATTAGCAACAGGTGAGCTACTTGCAGCTTATGCGTTAACAGAGCCAGGTTCAGGTTCTGATGCATTAGGTGCAAAAACAACCGCAAAATTAAATGCAGAAGGTACTCATTATGTTTTAAACGGTGAGAAACAATGGATTACAAACGCAGGCTTTGCTGATGTGTTTATCGTATATGCAAAAATTGATGGCGACAAATTCTCTGCATTTATTGTTGAACGCGAGTTTCCTGGAGTATCAACTGGGGCAGAAGAAAAGAAAATGGGAATTAAGAGTTCATCTACTCGAACATTAATTCTTGAAGATGCACAAGTACCAGTCGAAAATCTTTTAGGTGAAGTTGGTAGAGGTCACGTTATCGCATTTAACATTTTAAACATTGGCCGTTATAAGCTAGGTGTTGGTGCGGTTGGTGGTGCTAAGAGCGCATTCGAACTTGCGGTTAAATATGCAAATCAACGTCAGCAATTCAAAACACCAATTTCAAAGTTTGGTTTAATACAGGAAAAATTAGCGAACATGGCAGCAAAAATTTACGCTGCTGAATCAAGTGTATACCGTACAGTTGGATATTTCGAGGACCGTATGGGTCAATTATCAGAAGAAGAAGTGAAGAATGGTAAGGAAGTAGCAAAATCAATCGCTGAATATGCAATTGAATGCTCCATCAATAAATTTTTCAATACTGAAGTATTAGACTATGTTGTGGATGAAGGGGTTCAAATCCATGGTGGATATGGATTTATGCAGGAGTACGAAATTGAAAGAGCATACCGTGATTCACGCATTAACCGAATTTTCGAGGGAACAAATGAAATCAACCGGTTATTAGTTCCTGGAACATTCCTTCGTAAGGCATTAAAGGGAGAATTACCTTTACTTGAAAAAGCAACACAACTTCAAGAAGAGCTTATGATGTTAATGCCTGAAGAAGTAGGTGAAGGTGTTCTTGAACAAGAGAAATACCTGGTTCGTAATGCGAAGAAGATAGCATTAATGATTGCAGGACTTGCTGCACAAAAATTCGGTCCAAAGCTTGAAAAAGAACAAGAGATCCTAGCAAATATTGCAGATATCGCGGCTAATATATATGCAATGGAATCAGTCGTTCTTCGTACAGAAAAAGCAATCAATAAATTAGGTGAAGATAAGAATAAGCAAAAGCTTCTATATACACAAGTATTTGTACAGGAAGCATTCAATGAAATTGAGGCACATGCTAAAGAAACACTTGTTGCAACAGAAGAAGGCGATGTACTACGCATGATGACATCTGCTTTGCGTAAATTAACTCGCTTTACCCCTGTAAATGTAATTGCGAAGAAACGTGAAATTGCAGCAACTCTTATCGAAGCCGAAAAATACACTGTGTAATAACCTTTATTTGATGAAGCTCCTATTTATTAGGGGCTTTTTGATTTGAAAAATGAATGGTTTTTCATTTTCCTTGAAGGATAAACTGCAAATAAGTCGAATTTATTCTTAGGGATCTTACGAATCATTTTAATTTAAAATTTGTATATGTTAAAATATTCTTGGTATCAGATTTAAGGCGGTGAGAATATGGCATTAACATTTTATTGGTATCCGAAATGTGGAACCTGTCGAAAAGCGAAAAAATTGCTAGAGGAACATCAGGTTGCTTTTGAGGAAGTACATATTGTAGAGAATCCTCCTTCAAAAGAACAATTAAAAGAAATGTACCAAAATAGTGGATTGGAATTAAAAAAATTCTTCAATACAAGCGGTCAAAAATACCGCGAACTTGGATTGAAGGATAAGGTGAGTACTGCGTCTGAGGATGAATTGCTAGAACTACTTGCATCTGATGGAATGCTAATTAAGCGCCCACTCACTACGGATGGCGCCAAGGTAACTGTTGGATTTAATGAGGCGAAGTTTGAAGAGGCTTGGGCAAAATAACAATGGGATGGAAGACCTTTTTAAGGACTTTTACATATAGCACTTTGTTGAGTTCACACATCAAAGTGGCCACAAAAAATTCATAAAATCGAATTAATGGAGGTTACAAAATGAGCATACCTAAAGAATTACGTTATTCTGAAGAACATGAATGGGTGAAAGTAGAAGGAGATAAAGTACGTATCGGAATTTCAGATTTCGCACAATCTGAATTAGGTGATATCGTATTCGTTGAACTTCCTGAGGTTGGCGACGAAATCCAGGCAGACGAGCCATTCGGAAGTGTTGAGTCTGTTAAAACTGTATCTGAGCTTTATGCTCCAATTAGTGGTAAAGTTGTTGAGATTAACGAAGACCTTGATGACAGCCCAGAATTCGTAAACGAATCTCCATATGAAAAAGCGTGGATGATTGTTGTTGAGCCTACAAATGCTGGAGATGTAGAGAATCTAATGACAGCCGAGCAATACGAAGAAATGATTAAAGAAGACTAACTATATTTAGTTGGAATAAAACCCAACTGAATATAGTTTGAGCCTCCGGCGTAGACATGCATTTTTCAAAGGTAATTTTTCGAGGCAGCTCGAAAAAAATCGGGCGCAAATACGCCAAGGCGTATTTGATTTACTGATGAACCATGGTAGGGCAACCGCCTATTAATGGTTCTTTTTTTGTTTAGATTTGTGTGTTTAGGACACCATAAAATATAGGATAAATGGCGTGGCAGTGGTGATTTTTTTCCACTGCCTTTTTTTGACCCAGCTGCGTAAATTATTCACCAAACCACAATCTTCTTTATAAAATGAAGGAAAAGCAGTTGTACACATCGAATAGAATGATATAGCAGAAAAATGTACACTTGAAGTAAGGTGATGAAATGGTGGCTTTTGACGATATAGAAAAAGTAATCATTGTTGAGGGGAGAACGGACAAAAAGAAGGTAGAAACGGTTGTGAATGAACCTGTTGAAATCATATGTACAAATGGAACGATTAGTATTTCGAAGCTAGATGAATTAATTGACCATTTATTTAATAAAGATGTTTATATTTTAGTGGATGCTGACAGAGCAGGTGATAAGCTAAGAAAACAGTTTAAACGCGAATTTCCTGAAGCACGGCATTTGTTTATCGATAAAACATATCGCGAGGTTGCAACAGCCCCTGAGCAGCATATTGCAACAGTACTTCTTTCAGCAAATATTGATGTTCATGCGGAATTTTTATTGTAAAACGTTAAACATATGTTTTTTCTATAATCATGATACAATAAGAAACAATTAAGAAAACAAAGGTTGTAGTGGACATGAAGGAATGGAAAGAACTCGAAATTGACACCCAGCTCGCTAATTCGGATGAGTTTTGGCTTTATTTATATACACCGATGTGTGGAACCTGCCAAGTGGCATCAAAAATGATCACGGTGGTAGATGAGTTACTTCCAAACGTAACGATTGGGAAAAGTGATCTCAATTATTTAACTCAAAAAGCAATGGAATGGCAAATTGAGAGTGTCCCTTGCTTAATGCATTTGAAAGACGGGGAAGTGACAAAAAAATACTATGCTTTCCACTCGGTGCCCTATTTGCTTGAAATAATCTCAAAAGACTAAACAACGCGTACTCAGCGTTGTTTTTTAATTTCAGAAGGACTTCCTCCTTCTAAAATTAAAAAGCCTCCGGCGGGTGCCACAGATTCTCAAAGGTATCTTTTCGAGGCGAGCTCGAAAAAAATCTGGGCACAAATACGCTATAGCGCATTTGATTATATTGCAATTTTTGTGAAAAGTTGTATTATATTTAGGGAGTCGAAGTATTCAGAACATAGGGGTAACATATGAGCAGCATAGTGACTGGATGGAAAACACAATACAAATCATACAATCAAAATATTAAACTATTTATCTTAACGACTATTTTTACACAGTTAGGCATGGGTATGTTCACCATCATGTATAACTTTTATGTACGTGAATTGGGATACTCTGAGCAAACAAATGGAACAATCATTGCCATGACTGCTTTGGCATCGGCGATTATTCTTGTACCCGCTGGTCTTATGAGTGATAAATTTGGTAGAAAAAAAGTGATGTTGCTGGGTATGGCTGTTTCAACAATCGCATTCTTTGCAAGAAGTATCCTAGATGTTGAACAGCTACTCGTAGCGACAGCATTTTTAACTGGTTTGTCAACGGCCTTTATTCAGGTTTCTGGTATCCCATGGCTAGCGGAAAATTCAACCGCTAAGCAAAGAGTTCATCTCTTTAGCTTTCATTCAGCAATCATGATGTTTGCGCAGGTCGTTGGAAACATTGCAGGTGGGGCATTATCTGACTCATTCCAATTTATATTTCATATGAGTGGACTATGGAGTGTAAGAATCACTCTTTTAATTGCAACGATCATCTATATTGCAGGAATTCTACCAATCATTAAGATGAATGAACAACGTAGACAACAACCGCAAATTGAAAAAGTAGAATCTTTTGGTCAAAAATTAAAGGTAAATAAATCGCAAATTAAACTAATTGCTATGTTTGCCATTGCACAGATGATCATTGGATTCGGTTCAGGATTAGTCATTCCATATTTGAATTTGTATTTTGCAGATCGCTTTCTAGCTAGTAATACAATTATCGGTTTAATTCTATCATTGGGTCAAGCAGCAACAGCAATTGCAATGATTATAGGTCCCTTCATTGTTAGTAAGGTGGGAGAGGTTCGCGCAGTGGTTTATTTGCAATTATCATCGCTTCCATTCCTTTTACTCACAGGGTATACTGAAAATCTTTACATAGCGGCTATCGCATTTTTATTTAGACAAGCATTAATGAATGCGGGTAATCCGATCCAAGCATCTCTTATTATGGGACGCGTGAACGATTCGATGAAGGGGCTTGCCAATTCAGTCAATCAGATGGTGTTTTCATTAGGATGGGCATTAATGGGACCCGTATCGACCTCAATTGTGATGTTGCATGGGGCTTATTGGGGTTATGCATATGTGTTTACAATTACGGCTGTCTTGTATTTAATTGGATCACTTTATTTCCTACTTGTTTTTAGTAGAAATTCCTTTAAAAATGAGGGAAAACCACTAGCGAAAATATCATAAAGTGAAACTTCAATCAGTAGGGGTTTTCATCATCCCCTACTGATTGTTAGTTGAACCAATCGGGCTTTATGGCAGTTATCCTCCGCCTAAATTTCTTCGTTTTCACTAAAGTTTGAGGTGGGGGTTTTACTGCCCGTTAATGCGGGGGAAAATATCGTATTTCCTGAAAAAAAGGAGCAAATTAACAATATTTGTAGAACGTGTTCCATACTGGCTTAGAAATATTAAATAAACGCGGAATTTTAAATTGCTCATTTTTTCTAAAAATTCATATTGACTTATAATAAAAAAAGAGTTAGCATAATATTAACCTTTTAAAGTATTAAAATTTCATATCGATAATCTTATCAAGAGTGGCGGAGGGAATGGCCCTATGAAGCCCGGCAACCGGTTAATTTACACGGTGCTAAATCCATCAGACTTAGTTTGTCTGAAAGATAAGAAGAGAAACCGTACATACACCTCTTCTTATCGAAGAGGTTTTTATATTTTTATAAACATAAAAACAGAGGGAGAGATTCAAATGAGTGAAAAACAAAAAAATTATAGACCCGAAACAATCGCGATACATGGGGGTCTTGAAGCTGATCCAGTAACTGGAGCAAGAGCAGTTCCAATCTATCAATCAAATGCATATAAATTTAATTCAACCGAACATGCAGCAAATCTATTTGGTCTAAAGGAAAATGGTTATATTTATACTCGTATCCACAACCCAACAACAACTGTTTTTGAAGAAAGAGTTGCACAATTAGAGGGTGGAGTTGGTGCATTAGCAGTCTCAAGTGGAATGGCTGCAATTACAACAGCGATTCTGAATATTGCTGGTGCAGGAGATGAGATTGTATCTGCTTCTACCCTGTATGGTGGAACTTATAACTTATTCGCTAACACGCTTCCTAAATATGGAATTAAGACACATTTAGTAGAACCAACAAATCCTGAAAACTTCCGACAAGCCATTACGCCAAATACAAAGGCGATCTTTGCTGAAACGATCGGAAACCCAAGCTTAGATATCCTTGATATTGAAGCTGTTGCAAACATTGCCCATGAAGCAGGAATTCCGCTAATTATTGACAATACATTTGCAACACCATACTTGTGTAGACCAATTGAACATGGGGCAGATATTGTTGTTCATTCTGCTACAAAATGGTTACTAGGTAATGGAACAACAATGGGTGGAATTATCGTCGATGGTGGTAAATTTGATTGGAATTCACCAAAATTTCCTGGATTTACAACACCAGATCCAAGCTACCATGATTTGGTCTTTGCTGAAGCGTTAGGGCCAGTTGCATATATTATCAAAGCAAGAGTTCAACTTCTTCGTGATTTAGGTCCAGCTCTAAGTCCTTATAATTCATTCCAATTTAACCTAGGTCTTGAAACATTACACGTTCGAATGAAGGAGCATATTGCAAATACGAAAAAAGTGGTTTCTTATCTTAAAAACCATCCTGGGGTTGACTGGGTATTGTATCCTGGTGAAGACGATCACCCTAACAAGCAATTAGCTGATAAATACCTACCAAAAGGTGCAGGCTCAGTTATTATTTTCGGTATAAAAGGCGGAAGAGAAGCTGGTGAGAAGCTAATCAATAATGTTGAGCTTTGGTCACATGTTGCAAACGTTGGTGACGCAAAGAGTTTAATCATTCACCCAGCAAGCACAACACATCAGCAATTAAGTCCGGAAGATCTAAAGTTGTCTGGTGTTTCTGAAGACTTAGTTCGCTTATCTGTTGGAATTGAAAATATTGAAGATATTTTAGAGGATCTAGAGCAAGCCATTAAAACAGCAAATGGAACAAGTTCAGTTTTACCTTTGCCAACAGTTTAACTTTGGTACATTAGTCACATATTTTCATTGACACTTATGCCTTAGAGGTGATAAGATAACTTTCAAGTTGTTTAGTACGATAAAAAAGTAAATAAAGTTGATTACTCTTATTTAGAGTGGTGGAGGGATGTGCCCGATGAAACCCAGCAACCGTCAACATCAGTTGAAAAGGTGCCAATTCACACAAAGCAAAGGCTTTGGAAGATGAGAGAAAGGACCCGCTAGATTATGCCTTTCTGCTCTTTTATTGCAGAAAGGCTTTTTCAATTAGTAATTACTTTTTTCATCGCATAAACTAAACATAGTTATCTTTTGGATTTCTTTGGATAGAAGGTGAAACTACGTGATAACACTAAAAAATGTTAAGAAGATATATAAAACCAAAACAAATTCTGTGACAGCCGTTGATGATATTGACTTGGAGATTAATGAAGGTGAAATCTTTGGGATCATCGGGTACAGTGGCGCTGGTAAAAGCTCACTCATTCGTTTGTTGAATGGACTTGAAGCACCGACTGAAGGAACAGTTTCAGTTGCCGGTCATGATATCACTTCCATTAAAGGAAAAGCATTACGTGAGGCACGTAAAGAAATAAGCATGATCTTTCAGCACTTTAACCTTTTATGGTCGCGAACAGTGAGAGAGAATATTTCATTTCCACTAGAAATCGCAAAAGTCCCAAAAGCCAAACGGGAAGAACGAGTTACAGAGCTTATTAAGCTAGTTGGTTTAGAAGGAAGAGAAGATGCATATCCCTCACAGCTTAGTGGTGGTCAAAAGCAAAGGGTAGGAATAGCACGAGCACTTGCGAACAACCCGAAAGTTTTGCTCTGTGATGAAGCAACATCTGCGCTAGATCCACAAACTACTGACTCGATTTTAGACTTACTTGTCGATATTAATGAACGTTTAGGATTAACAATTGTGTTAATCACCCATGAAATGCATGTTATACGCAAAATCTGTCACCGTGTTGCCGTGATGGAAAATGGAGTGATTGTCGAGCAAGGGCGAGTTCTAGATGTATTTAAAAAGCCTCAAGCTCAAATAACAAAACGTTTCGTGCAGCAAGTGACAGAGCCTGAGGAAACAAAAGAAATGATTGAACATTTGCTTGAACGTTATCCAAATGGAAGAGTGGTTCAGCTCACTTTTGTTGGGGAAGATGCAGAAAAACCATTAATCACTTCTTTAATCCGAGACTATAAGGTTGAAGTAAATATTTTACAAGGAAAGATTTCACAAACCCAAAATGGATCTTATGGAACATTATTTATTCATCTTGCTGGTGATTTGAATGAGGTCACTTCAGCCATTGAATTTATTCGGGAACAACGAGTAGAAGCTGAGGTGATTGAAAATGCTTGAACAATTCCAGGAACTTCTTAAATGGGAAAAACTGGTTAATGATTATCAAGCATTGAATTGGGGAAATCTCTGGGAAGCAACCCAAGAGACCTTATATATGACTGGGATTTCGGTGCTCGCAACCTTTATAATAGGTCTATTTTTAGGATTGGTTCTCTTTTTAACGGATAAAGGGAATGCGTGGGAAAACTCTGTAGTAAATCGAATTGTATCTGCACTTGTTAATATTTTTCGATCCATACCATTTATTATCCTTATTGTATTATTAATACCTTTCACGAAAATTGTAGTGGGTTCAATGCTAGGACCAAATGCCGCATTACCATCTTTAATTATAGGGTCGGCACCGTTTTACGCAAGAATGGTTGAGATTGCGTTACGTGAGATAGATAAAGGGGTAATTGAGGCTTCTCATTCTATGGGAGCAACTAACTCGACCATCATTTTTAAAGTCTTAATTCCAGAATCCCTACCAGCCTTAATATCAGGGATTACAGTAACTGCGATTTCATTAGTAGGCTTCACTGCTATGGCCGGTGTAATCGGTGCAGGTGGATTAGGGCATTTTGCGTACCTATATGGATTCCAAGGCGGCAAACCAGTCATTACATTTATTGCAACTGTCGCAATACTAATTTTGGTATTCATTATTCAATTTGTGGGTGATTACTTTACAAAACGTACAGATAAAAGATAACAGGAGGAACACAAATGAAAAAATTACTTTATGTACTATTAATTGGACTACTAACCCTTGCTTTAGCTGCTTGTGGGTCAAGTGATGATAAAGCAGAGGGTGGCGACACTAAAGAAGCTGAAGGAAATAAAGAATTAATCGTGGGTGCATCAGCAGTTCCACATGCCGAAGTGCTTGAACAAGCAAAGCCTTTATTAAAGGAAAAGGGAATTGACCTTAAAATTGAAGTGTTTACGGACTACATTTTACCGAACGTAGCACTCCATGGAAAAGATATTGATGCAAACTACTTCCAAACACCAGGCTACTTAGATTTACAATTAAAGGATAATCCGGATTTTGATTTTGTAAGTGTTGGTGAAATTCACAAAGAACCGATTGGGATTTATTCTAAGAAATACAAAAGTTTAAATGAGCTTCCTGATGGGGCGAAAATTATTATGAGCAACTCATTTAGTGACCACGGTCGTATCTTGCCAATATTTGAAAAAGAAGGTGTCATCAAACTTAAAGAGGGTGTTGGTAACCAAGCAAGAGTTGAAGACATCGTCGAAAATCCAAAAAATCTAGATTTCTCAACATTGATTGAAGCAAAGCTTCTTGCTACTTCATTTGAAAATGGTGAAGGTGACGCGGTTGTAATTAACACAAACTATGCACTTGAGGGTGGCGTAAATATTGCAGAGGAAGGGATTGCCTTTGAAGGGGACGATGTGGTTCCTGCAAACTTAGTCGTTGTTAACAAAGGTGACGAAGACCGTGAGGAAATTAAGGCATTAGTTGAAGTATTAAAATCAGATGAAATTCAAAAATTCATCGAAGAAAAATATGCGGGTGCCGTTACTACAGTAAAATAATTTCTAAAAAGAAGCTTGCCTATTGGTAGGCTTCTTTTCGATTCTTGATTATTCTGGAGGAAAACAAAGGAATCGGCCTTAATTCTTTATCCCGTGTTTACCTTAATCCCATACAGCTAAATAAGAATAGGTAGCTTAAAATATTGCATTTTCCCGTCATTGAGATAAAAAATTGATAATGTTACCATTATAACCGTGTTAAGAAAACACGACAAAAATGAAGGGATTGGTTCATTATCAATCGAATCCGTTTAAATTATACGGGCGAAATGGAAAAGGCAATGCATCAAGCACATGGGATTGGCTACGAGGATTACTGTCGAAAGTTCAAGGAACGTTTACGGGTTGAGAAAAACCGTGAACAAGAATATAAACAAGGTCGAATGATTGTTGCTCAAATTGATCGAAGATTTCATATCTAATAGATACGTATCGTACAAGGAGCCCAGTGCTACAAAGCGCTGGGTTTTCATATAGAATGAATTATCTAAATGTGTGAAAAATAAGCCAAGAGAAGAAGGCTATAAAAAAGCGCGATTACCCATCTTCCTTACAAATCTTATTAATTTATGTTATCTTAGTGAGGGACAAGTTTTAAGGAAAAACATCATATTTAGGTTTTAATATCATTCTCAAAAAACAATCGAAATTCACAATTAAGATTCAATCATCACAATGTCAAAAATGTATTCTTATTAGCAATGTGTAAAGGTTGATATCACTTTGAATTTGTTATAAGATTGTAATGAGAATAAAATGAGAATAAAGTTTTGACTTAATTTGTCAATACTATACAAAATATTTTTTGTCTAATGGAGGTAGTAGTTATGGCAGGATCTACTTTAGTAATAAAGGATCTTCATGTCGAAATCGAAGGCAAGGAGATTTTAAAAGGTGTTAACCTTGAAATAAACGGTGGAGAAATTCACGCTATCATGGGACCAAATGGTACAGGTAAATCAACTTTATCATCAGCAATTATGGGTCACCCAAAATATGAGGTTACTAAGGGTAGCATCACTCTAGATGGTGAAGATGTATTAGAAATGGAAGTGGATGAGCGTGCTCGCGCTGGTCTTTTCTTAGCGATGCAATATCCAAGTGAAATCAGTGGTGTAACAAACGCTGACTTCCTTCGTTCTGCAATTAATGCACGTCGTGAAGAAGGCGATGAGATCTCTTTAATGAAATTCATCCGTACGATGGACAAAAGCATGGAAAAACTAGAAATGGATCCAGATATGGCTCAACGTTACCTAAACGAAGGCTTCTCAGGTGGGGAAAAGAAACGTAATGAAATCCTACAATTAACGATGATTGAGCCTAAGATTGCAATCCTAGATGAGATTGACTCTGGTCTTGACATTGATGCATTGAAAGTTGTTTCTAAAGGAATTAATGATATGCGCGGAGAAGAGTTTGGTTGCTTAATCATTACTCACTACCAACGCTTACTTAACTATATTACACCAGATAAAGTACATGTGATGATGCAAGGTCGTGTTGTGAAATCTGGCGGCCCTGAGCTTGCACAACGCCTAGAAGCTGAAGGCTACGATTGGATTAAACAAGAACTAGGAATTGAAGATGAAACAGTAGGTCAAGAAGCGTAAGCGTTAGGAGGATAATTATGACAATCGAAACGAAATTACCATTTGATAAAGATTATGTCAGAGGTTATTCGTCTACTCTTGGTGAACCAAGCTGGTTACAGGAACTTCGCTTACAAGCTTTTGACAAAGCAGAAGAACTTCCAATGCCAAGACCAGATAAAACAAAAATTGATAAATGGAACTTTACACAATTTGCAAACCATGTTGTGGAAAGTGCTCCATATAATTCAATTGACGAATTACCTGAAGAAATCAAATCGTTAATTCATGTTGAAGTAGAAAAGAATATATATATTCAACGTAATAATACACCAGCCTTTATTTCTCTTACTGAAGAAGTAAAAGCAAGTGGTGTTATTTTTACAGATATTCATACAGCTGCTCGTAAACATGGTGATCTTCTTCAAAAATACTTTATGACAGAAGCTGTAAAGGTTGACGAAAATCGTCTAACTGCGTTACATGCTGCGCTCGTAAACGGTGGCGCATTCGTATATGTTCCGAAAAATGTTGAAGTAACTGTTCCACTACATGCTGTATTTATTCAAGAAAACGGCGAAGTGGCTACTTTTAACCATGTAATTGTTGTGGCAGAGGATAATAGTTCTGTTACTTATGTTGAAAACTATCTTTCAACAACAGACTCTGTAAATACGGTTGTAAATATTGTTTCAGAAGTGATTGTAGGGGCAAATGCAAAAGTGACTTATGGGGCTGTTGATGCATTAGCGACAGGAAACACAACCTATGTTGTTCGTCGTGGTGTTATTGGCCGTGATAGTAAAATCGAGTGGGCTCTTGGACTAATGAATGATGGTGATACGATTTCTGAAAATATCACTCATTTAATTGGAGACGGCTCACATGCTGATTCAAAAACAGTTGTTGTAGGTCGAGGCGAGCAAAAGCAAAACTTTACGACAAACATTACTCATCATGGTAAGAATTCAGAAGGCTATATTTTAAAACATGGTGTTATGAAGGACAGCGCGAGCTCAATCTTCAATGGTATTGGAAAGATTGAACATGGAGCATCTAAATCCAATGCTGAACAAGAGTCAAGAGTATTAATGCTTAGCGAAAAAGCTCGTGGAGATGCAAACCCAATTTTACTTATTGACGAAGATGATGTAACAGCAGGTCACGCTGCATCTGTTGGTAGGGTTGACCCGCTCCAATTATATTATTTAATGAGCCGTGGTATTCCGCAGAAGGAAGCTGAGCGCTTAGTTATCCATGGATTCCTTGCACCTGTTGTAAACCAACTTCCAATTGAAGGTGTTAAAAAGCAACTAGTTGAGGTAATCGAAAGGAAAGTAAGATAATGAATATCCAAGATATTCGTTCCATGTTCCCTATTTTAAATCAAGAGGTAAATGGAAAGCCACTTGTCTATTTGGACAGTGCTGCTACATCTCAAAAACCTGTTACTGTTATCGAATCGATTGATCGTTACTATCGGGAATATAACTCAAATGTACACAGAGGGGTTCATACCCTTGGTACAAAAGCCACTGATGCTTATGAAAATGCTCGTGAAAAGGTTCGTAAATTTATCAATGCATCCTCTATTCAAGAGATTATTTTTACCCGGGGAACAACAACTGCAATCAATACGATTGCAGAAAGCTATGGGCGTGATAATCTTAAAGAGGGCGATGAAATTGTCATTACCTATATGGAGCACCATGCCAATATTATTCCTTGGCAGCAAATTGCAAAGCACACAGGTGCTAAATTAAAGTACATTCCTTTACAAGCGGATGGTTCAATTGATCTAAAGGATGTTGAAGCTACTGTTACGAATCAAACGAAGATTGTATCAGTAATGATGGTTTCGAACGTTCTAGGAGCAATCAATCCAATTAAAGAAATTACCGAAATTGCACACCGTAACGGTGCAATAATGGTTGTCGATGGTGCACAGGCAGCTCCACATTTGAAACTTGATGTGAAAGACCTTGATTGTGACTTCCTTGCTTTTTCTGGTCATAAAATGTGCGGACCAACAGGTATCGGTGTTTTATACGGTAAGAAAGCATTACTAGAAAAAATGGAGCCAGTTGAAACTGGTGGTGAAATGATCGATTTCGTTGACCTTTACGAATCGACATGGAAAGAGCTTCCTTGGAAATTTGAAGCCGGAACACCAATCATTGCTGGTGCCATTGGATTAGGTGCTGCAATTGACTTTTTAGAGGATATTGGTCTTGAAAATATTCTCGAGCATGAGCACAAGCTAGCAAATTATGCAATAGAGCGACTGTCACAAGTCGAGGGTCTAACGATTTATGGTCCTAAACATCGTGCGGGAGTAGTAACTTTTAATATTGAAGATGTTCATCCTCATGATGTTGCGACAGTCTTAGATGCAGATGGTATTGCAGTAAGAGCAGGTCATCACTGTGCACAGCCGTTAATGAAATGGTTGAAGGTTTCGGCTACTGCTCGTGCAAGTTTTTACCTCTATAATACTGAAGAAGAAATTGATAAACTAGTTGAAGGACTCATAAAAACAAAGGAGTATTTCAGCAATGGATTCTAACATAAATCTTGATACCTTGTACCGACAGGTGATAATGGATCATTATAAAAAGCCGAGAAATCGTGGAGTTATTCAAGATGGTGCGTTAACAATCGATATGAATAACCCGACCTGTGGAGACCGCATTCATCTTACTTTAAAAGTTGATAATGGTGTTGTTCAAGACGCGAAATACGATGGTGAGGGATGTTCCATTTCCATGTCTTCCGCTTCTATGATGACTCAAGCGATTAAAGGCAAAAAAATTGAAGATGCATTAAAAATGTCACAAATCTTCTCAGAAATGATGCTAGGAAAAGAATATGATGATAGCATTGATTTAGGAGACATTGAAGCACTTCAGGGCGTTTCAAAATTCCCAGCACGTATTAAGTGTGCAACATTAGCATGGAAAGCGATGGAAAAGGGATTTAAGAACGAACAAAATGAATCGTGAATGACCTACTCGTAGAAATGTTACGAGAGTCCCTCACAAAGAATGGAGTGAAGTAAAATGGCAAAGAAAATGCCTGAAATCGGCGATTATAAATATGGCTTTGCAGATAAAGACGTTTCCATCTTCCGTTCAGAACGTGGTTTAACAAAGGAGATTGTCGAAGAAATCTCTCGCATGAAGGAAGAACCTCAGTGGATGTTAGATTTCCGTCTTAAATCCTTAGAGTATTTCTATAACATGCCTATGCCACAATGGGGCGGAGACTTAAATAGCTTAAACTTTGATGAAATTACGTATTACGTAAAACCATCTGAGAAATCTGAGAAATCTTGGGATGAAGTTCCTGAAGAAATCAAAGCTACTTTTGATAAATTAGGAATTCCTGAAGCTGAACAAAAATACCTTGCTGGTGTTTCTGCTCAGTACGAGTCAGAGGTTGTATACCACAATATGAAGGAAGACCTTAAAGAACTAGGAATCGTATTTAAGGATACAGATTCAGCTCTTAAAGAAAATGAAGACATTTTCCGTGAGCACTGGGCAAAAGTAATTCCTCCAACTGATAACAAGTTTGCTGCATTGAACTCAGCTGTTTGGTCTGGTGGATCATTCATCTATGTACCACCAGGTGTTAAGGTTGATACGCCACTTCAAGCATACTTCCGTATCAACTCTGAAAACATGGGTCAGTTCGAACGTACATTAATTATTGTTGATGAAGGTGCAAGTGTACACTATGTTGAAGGATGTACAGCACCTGTATACACAACAAACTCACTTCACAGTGCGGTAGTTGAAATCATCATTAAAAAGGATGCATATTGTCGTTATACAACGATCCAGAACTGGGCAAACAACGTGTTTAACCTTGTTACAAAGCGTGCAGTTTGTGATGCAAATGCAACAATGGAATGGGTCGATGGTAACATTGGTTCGAAATTAACAATGAAATATCCTGCTGTTATCCTTCGTGGTGAAGGAGCTCGTGGTATGACACTTTCTATCGCAATCGGTGGTAAAGGTCAACACCAGGATACTGGTGCGAAAATGATGCACCTTGCACCAAATACGACATCATCGATTGTTTCGAAATCAATTTCGAAACACGGTGGTAAAGTAACATATCGTGGAATTGTACACTTTGGCCGTAAAGCTGACGGTGCTCGTTCAAATATTGAATGTGATACATTAATCATGGATAATCAATCTACATCTGATACAATTCCATATAATGAAATCCTAAATGACAATATTTCATTAGAGCACGAAGCGAAGGTTTCAAAAGTATCAGAAGAACAATTATTCTATCTAATGAGCCGTGGTATTTCTGAACAAGAAGCGACTGAAATGATCGTAATGGGCTTCATCGAGCCATTTACAAAAGAGCTTCCTATGGAATACGCAGTTGAAATGAACCGCTTGATCAAGTTCGAGATGGAAGGTTCTATCGGATAAATACTAAAAACCCTTGTACATCAAGGGTTTTTGTTTTTTTGGCACGTGCCAAGCTGCGGTTCGTGCTAAGTTCGTGCTAAGTTCATTTTATATTAGGCTTCTCATGAGTTAGGCAAACTTTTGAGAAGCCTCTTTTTTTATGTGTTTCGTTACGTTTTTTTCTAATCCTTTTTCACCTTAGCTATTAACGGTGCGTTTCGCATGATTGGATATGTGATGAACAATGCAATCAGACTAATCGTGATCACAACAGAAAATATCACCATGTCATGAAAGTCCTGAGTCACTAACCATTCCCATATTGAAAAATCGATCAAACCACTGTAGTTTAATAGCGTACAGATGCTCACTACTACCATCAACCAGATCATACTTTTCTTGAAACCAAGTCTATAATTTATCGTGAAAAACAGGAAAGCGAAGGAGAAGGAAAAGATACCTACCATAAGATCTATTAAATAATAGGATAGGAAAGTATACTCTTGATTAAAGAAGGTTGCTGGATGCAATATTTGAGCCGCTACGTTCCATCGCTCATAAATTGTTAAGAGAATCCATTGCAAGACGTTTAAAATAAAGGTGATAATCAATACACTTGTTAAACCTACCGCATAGAAAGTTTTCAACAAATTGATCCTTGTACTTCCCATTCCTATTGCGACAGGGAAAATAGTACTGAATCCATTAATTGCAAACAGTGGAATAAAAAAATATGTTGGTCCTGAGATGGCGGCAATAACATCTTCATTCAAGTTAAAGAAATATCCAATAAATAACCATAACAAAAGTAAAGGGATAGTTAAATACAGAAAAAGAAACTTCCCCAACGCATATAGTGCTCCTTCATAAACAATCCTAAATGTCCCACTGTTCAAGTTCATATTTTCACCTCACTTCGTTCTTCCGTTCTATTTAATAAATAATCATGCAGAGAGGCTGGTTCTATTGATAAGCCATGGGATTGAGCAAAATGCTTCCATTCGTTTGTATAAGGTTCATCAAGCATGACTTTCATTTTCGTACCCAATTCTTGTTGCTCTAACACTGTGTGCGACTGAATGATATTAAAAAAAGAAGTCTTCTCTCCACTTAACCAAATGCCTTTTTCCCGCATTGTTTCCATTGTTTCATGGAAAATTACTCGACCATCATGAATCACTACCAACGCTTCACATAGAGCTTGAATTTCTTCAATATGATGGGAGGATAAAAAAATGAGCCTCGGGTTTTCTTCATAACTCTCCATTAACACTTTGTTAAATTTCTTTCTCATTCCTATATCTAAACCATTGGTCGGTTCGTCAAGTATTGTTATGTCAGCATTACTGGCAATGCCGATAATAAATTGCAATGCCGATTTCATCCCTTTAGAGAGCCCGGACACATATTTGTTTTCATTCAAATTAAAAACTGTTAAAAGCTCTTTTGCATAATCTATATCAAAATTTGGATTGTAATAATCACCAAAGCGTAACGCATCTTTTATTTTCCAAATCTTATTGAATGGATGATCTTCTTGCATATAACATAAATGATTATTTATTCGATCATGATTATAAGGATTAAATCCCAGTATGTTTATCTCACCCTGACCAGGTTTTAGATGACCGGCTAACAACTTCATAAAAGTTGTTTTCCCAGTTCCATTTCGCCCCCAAAGTCCAACGATGATTCTCTCACTCTCTAACAAATTAAAGTCATGCAATATTTCGGTTGAATCATAACTAAAGTGAACCTGATTGACTTTTATCATGTTTGAGCCTCCTTATTAATTAGTTGGATAATCTTTTGGACATCCATCCCTAAACGGGCCCCTTCTTTTAATAAAGGGGTTATATAATTCTGACGATATTGTTTCTGCCGTTCACCTATTATTTTTTGATAAGCTCCTTCACTAACAAACATTCCGATACCTCTTTTTTTATAAATAAAAGCATCATCAACTAAAGTTTGAAGCCCTTTTCTTACGGTTGCACGATTAATATTGTAAAACTGAGCCAAATCATTCTCAGAGGGCAATTGTTCACCTTCTTTTAAATGACCTTCCACAATTTCATCTAATATGATTTGTGTAATTTGTAGAAAAAGTGGTTGATCTTCATCTAATAATGGCTTCAAAGCTTCACCTCCGAAATATATACTTGATTACTCGACTATACAACCATACAATAATTTACTTTTTTTGTAAAGTTATTTTACGTTTTCTCTCAGATAAATGATTCAAAAAGACTCTACCACAGATTGCGGAAAAATATAAAGTTGCAACTTTATTTACTAATTTGAAAAATCACCTTTAACTGCGAGGTGGTTTTTTATATTTTTATTTAAAAAAATTAAACAAGTTGCGTATAGCGGAACAATGGTGTTGCAGAAGGAACAAAGACATACTAATATTCTAGTAAGATAGAAAACTCAGAACATTTTGAAGTAAATGTCGAAAACGTGTCGGAAAAGGAGGTATTTATCAAATTACATAGAACGAATATGTAAACGCTTTAAAAAAGTAGTTTTGAAATGGTAGTTAATCAGTAATTACAAAAGGGGGAATTGAAAATGAAGAAAACGAAATCAAAATGGAAATTAATGTGCCTGTTTCTTTTAGCAATAATGATTTTTGTTGCAGGTTGCCAAGGAGCAAAACAAGAATCTACCACAACAGGGGGAAAATCTAAATCAGCAGAAGGCGAATCGATTAAAATTGGTTTTGTCCTATCCTTTACAGGTCCATTGGCTCCATTATCTGAAAGTATTAAAGAAGGATTCGAACTATATTTAGAAGAACATGATGGGAAATTAGGCGGTAAAAATGTAGAGCTAAAATTTGAAGATGACGAAGGAAATCCTCAGGTTGGTTTAAGAAAATATCGACAATTAGTTCATAGTGAAAAAGTAGACCTTCTTGTTGGAACAACTAACTCATCTATCGCTCTTGCATTACGTGATGAAGTAAATAAAGACAAAATTCCAATGATTATACCAAACGCAGCAGCAGACGATCTTAACTGGAGTAAAAAGAGTGATTATGTATACCGTGTTTCTTGGTCTAACTGGCAAAATGGATACCCGCTTGCAGAGTATGTAGCAGAAAATGTTGGTAAAAAAGCAGTTATTATGGGTTCTGATTTCCCAGCTGGTATCGAAGTATTAAGATCATTTAAGGCTGCCTATGAAGAAGCAGGCGGTGAAGTATTAAAAGAACTTTATCCGAAATTAGGAACAAATGACTTCTCTACTTATTTACAAGAAGCATCTAGCTTAGAGCCAGATGTAATCTACTCCTTCTTTGCTGGTAGTGACGGCATTCGTTATATTCAACAATACAAGGAATTTGGTTTGAAAGATAAAATTCCAATGTCTGGAACATTAGAGTTCGGTGATTTACTAATGTTAGAGCCTACTGGAGATGGTTCGGAAGGATTTCTTGCTGGAACTGTATACTCTCCTTGGTTAGAGAATGATTTAAACAAAAAATTTGTTGAAGGTTATGAAAAGAAATACGGAAAGCTTCCAAATACGTTCTCTGTTAATGGATATGACTCAGCAACAGTTATTGACAAAGCTATAGCTGCAGCAGGTGGCGTGGAAGCAGAAAAATTAATCAAAGAATTACCAGGTATTTCTTATGATAGTCCTCGTGGGCCAAGTACAATTGATGAAAAAACGCATAACATCATTCAGAACATGTATATTACGAAAAATGTGATGAAAGATGGAAAACTTGTTCCTGAAGTAATTGAAACAAAAGAAAAAGTAACAATGCCAGAGAAATCACCATTTGAATAATGGTTACTAGAATTTATTATTAACTAAATAAATGGGGCTGTCCCAAAAGACAACCCCATTTATTATTTAAAAGACAGATTATTCTACTACATTATAAAAAGGAAGAGAGGGGAGAGTCCTTGGATATAATTCTAGTTCAACTTATAACGGGCATTGCATATGGAATGCTTTACTTTATGATTGCAGCAGGGCTTACGATTATTCTTGGAGTTATGAATGTTGTTAATCTATCACATGGAGCACTGTTCATGCTAGGATCCTATTTGGCCTTTACCTTTATTAGCAATGGGATTAACTTTTGGTTTGCATTACTTTTATCCGCTATTTCAGTAGGGATATTTGGTCTTATCCTTGAAAAGGTATTAATCAAAGTTGTTTATGGAAAAGTGCTGCAACAAGTGTTGCTGACATTTGGTTTAATGCTTGTTATTGCTGACTCTGTCAAATGGATTTGGGGAACAGAAATGCAATTGATTTCAGTACCTGCCATGCTTAATATGTCCATCCCAATTGGGGATATGGCATTCCCGGTATTTCGTTTATTTGTCGTTTTAGTTGGTTGTTTATTAGCAGTTTTATTATGGTATTTAGAAGCAAAGACACGTATAGGGGCAGTCATTCGAGCAGGGGTAGATGATCGTGCTATGGTTAGTGCTCTAGGTATTAATGTAGGGGTTGTATTTACAGGTGTATTTATCTTTGGAGCAGCTTTAGCTGGATTTAGTGGAGTATTAGGCGGGCCACTCTTAGGTATGTATACAGGAATGGAAGCTGAGATCCTTATCACATCCTTAATAGTCGTTGTAATAGGTGGCTTGGGTTCATGGAAGGGATCATTTATTGGTGCTTTAATCATTGGGGTGTTGGAAATATTCGGTAAAGTATGGTTCCCATCCTTATCCATGCTCATTGTATTCTTAATCATGATGATTATTTTAATTATTCGTCCTCAAGGTCTATTTGGAAGAGAGGTGGCATAATTGAAAAAAAATATTCTTTATGCTGTTTTACTTCTCCTCGTCGTTTTCGTGGTACCACAAGTACTTTCTGATTTCGGAACGAATTTAACAACTGAAATTTTTATCATGGCTATGTTCGCCATGAGTTTGGGCTTAATTATGGGATATGCTGGTTTAGATTCCCTAGGGCATGCTGCCTTTTTTGGAATTGGTGCCTATTCTGTTGCATTAATCGGGCAGTTTGTGACTAATACGTATTTAATCATTATTATAGCGGTTGTGATTGCTGGATTGCTTGCATTCATTACTGGAGCCGTATTTATCCGTACTTCTCAATTCTACTTTCTAATGATTACTCTTGCTTTTAGCCAAATGATATTTACTCTATTCTGGCAAATGAAGGATGTAACAGGTGGAGCGGATGGGATGTCTGTTTCTGCTATTATGAATCTTGGATTTGGTGACATATTTGATCCGCGTACTATGTATTATGTGATGGGAATTATTTTTGTCGCCGTCTTTATCTTACTAAGATTATTCGTGGAATCTCCAGCAGGAAAAATTACGAAAGGCGTCATGGAAAATGAAGGGCGTATGAGTGCGCTTGGCTATGACGTTCGTGTTTATAAACTATTAGCCTATACCCTTTCCGGAGCATTAGCAGGGTTTGCTGGTTCACTTTATTCCTTCTATAACGTTTTCGTCTCTCCAGAGTTATCAGGTTGGCTGTTTTCAGGTCAAGTAATGATCATGGTTATCATTGGGGGCGTAGGAACCTTGCTTGGACCTGCCATTGGAGCGGGTGTATTCATTTTCCTCCAAAACTTTATCAGTACCTATACGGAAAGATGGCCATTGATTTTGGGTGCGATTCTCATCTTCCTTGTTCTTCTTGGAAAAGGCGGAGTCATCCAGTGGTTGAAATTAGGTGTCGATATGATTTTTAAAAATAAACGCAAAAATAATAAAGATTCCTCTACTAGTCAACCAGAAAAGGAGGAGGTTATCAGTTGAGCTTACTAAAAGTAGATAAAATAAATAAATCATTTGGAACCCTACAAGTACTACATGATGTATCATTGGAAGTACAGCCAGGCGAACGTCATGTTATTATTGGCCCAAATGGTGCTGGGAAAACGACTCTTTTTAATTCTATAACAAATCATCTTCCTATTACTTCAGGAACGGTGCATTTTGAAGGGAAAGATATTACAAATCTTCCTTCTCATAGATTAGTTCATTTAGGGATGTCACGAACATTTCAAAAGAATAATTTATTTGGTGATTTAACGGTCGAAGAAAATATTCATCTTGCCTTAACAGCCAAGAAAAAATATCGTCATGACGTATGGTTTTCCCTAACAAGTCGTTCTGACATAAAAAAAGAAACAAATCAGATATTAGAAGAATGGAAGATTACCCATCGCCGTGATGTGAAAATAAATAATCTATCCTATGGGGAACAACGTTTACTAGAAGTACTATTGGCAATGGCTAGTAAACCAAAGCTTCTCTTATTAGATGAACCAACATCTGGAATGTCTCCGGCAGAAACAACTCAAACTTCCGAGATGATTCAAAGACTGCCGCGCTCCATGGCGTTAGTGGTAATAGAACATGATATGGAAGTAGTCTTTGCGATTGCAGATCGAATTACTGTTCTTCACCATGGTGAGCCAATATTAACTGGTGCTCCAGAAGAAGTTAGAAATAGCGATATGGTAAAGGAAATTTACTTCGGTGGAGGTGCGAAAAAACATGCTTGAGTTACAAGATGTTCATTCCTATTATGGAACAAGTCATATCCTTCAAGGGGTTACATTTACCGTTCCAGAGGGAAAATGTGTCGCACTTTTGGGACGAAATGGAGCAGGAAAAACAACAACAATTCATACTTTATCTGGTCTGGTCAAATCAAAACGTGGTACCATCACTTTTAATGGTAAACAAGTACAAGCTCTACCAACACACCAAATTTCTCGTCATGGTATTGGCTTAGTACCACAAGGAAGAAGAATATTTCCCTCCCTTACCATTAGAGAAAACTTAACGATGCCTGCTCGGAAAAGAAAAGGAAATAGTCAAGCAGTAAACTGGGATATCGACAAGGTTTATGAGCTATTCCCAATTCTTAAGGAACGCGAAAATAATATGGGTAATCAGCTATCCGGCGGACAGCAGCAAATGCTGGCAATTGCTCGGGCATTGATGACTAATCCGCAGTTTCTGTTAATGGATGAGCCATCTGAAGGACTCGCCCCGGTTATTATTGACCAAGTGGGTGAGATTGTCTGTAAGCTGAAAGAGACCGGACTTTCGATATTAATGGTGGAGCAAAATATTTCACTTGCCTGCCAGGTAGCGGATGAAATCTTAATCATGAACAAGGGTACGATTGTTTGGAATGGTTCACCTGATGAATTGTTAGAAAATAAGGATGTTCAGCATAAATATTTGGGAGTTTCATAGCTTCCAAAAAAGGTAGACTCATATCTCGAGTCTACCTTTTGCTTAATTTATTCCTTTTAATAATCTATCGGATCTCCAAAAATCTTTTATCATACCCTAACCTTTCAGAAGCTTCATTGCCTGCATTTATTACTTTTTTTGCGATATCCGGTACCTTATAATCTGGCATGCGTTGGAGAGGGCCGACTACATTTATGGCAGAGATAACCTTCCCTGTATAATCACGAATAGGTGCTGAGACAGATCTTGTTCCTTCTGTTAATTCCTCGGTACTTATTGCATACCCTCTTTGTCGAATTAACTCCATTTCTTTCCGCAACTCATCTGGGTCTGTAATACTTTTACTTGTATAGGCATGCAGCCCTTGTTCGATTGTCTTTTCAACAACATTAGTTTCATCAAATGCAAGCAACACTTTCCCGGAGCTTGTGCAGTAAGCAGGGTTTT
Organism: Bacillus sp. JJ1562; assembly: GCF_036962705.1. Taxonomy (NCBI): domain Bacteria; kingdom Bacillati; phylum Bacillota; class Bacilli; order Caryophanales; family Bacillaceae; genus Bacillus; species Bacillus sp. JJ1562. The sequence continues at coordinate 44,036 of NZ_JBALOQ010000019.1, read as the reverse complement.
TTCTGCCAAGATGGGTGAGAATACGAACAGGGTGAGTGCATTCCTCCTTATGAATATAGATTGTGTCCAGACCATCCAGAATCGATAAATGTGCTGTTTCGCCTGTATCATGCACTAATTTATGTAGTAGGGGGGCTGCTTCTTTATGGATTTCCAAGTGATTTGTAACAATCCCGCCTAGTGTTAATACTGATAATCCAAGTTTGTATTTTCCAGTCCTTTTCTCTTTTACTACAAAACCTTCATGGGCAAGTGTTGCAAGCAAACGACTTACTGTACTTTTTGCTAGACCGAGAGATTCTGACAGGTCACTCACCTTTTGTGTAGGTTCAAATGTCGAAAAACTTTTGAGAATACGAAGTGCATTACTGACGGATGAGAGAATTTGTGGATCATTTCTTTTCTTAGACATTTTCCATTCCCCTTTCGTTAGATGTTCCATATAGCGGAACAAAATATATGCTTTAAATGTTAGTTAACATATAAAAATCAATTATGTTCTAAATATTCTATCATTTATATTTGGTTGTGTATATGAAAATGGCAACGTTTACAATTATTTTAATGGAATTTTCCTCTTTTTCTAAAAATATTCCCTGCTGTTCCACATAGAGGAATCTAGCGCTTTTGTTTGCATTTTCTTGCCCATATAATAGGAACTAGTTCAGGAATATCATCCTGTAAATCAAAAAAACCATATTTTTTACAATGAATTATTTGAATAATGAGAATTACCTAAGGAATGTGAGCGATTTCCATTATGGAATAATTTATTCGAAAACAAAGGGAAAATTGGAGGTATGAAAAATGACGTTATCAAATGCAAAACAAAAAGAGGTAGAACTTACTGAACTAGATTTGAAATTATCGAATGTTGCACACATTGGTCATGCATCAATCAATGTGACTAACCTCGAAAGATCTACATGGTTTTTCACTGAGGTTCTCGGACTGCATGTATCCGCAGAGGAAAAAGACAAGGTTTATCTTCGAGCATGGCAGGACTGGGACCATCATACATTGGTTCTTCAAAGGTCCGAAACATCTGGTCTAAATCATTTTGGTTGGCGAGTTAACTCTGAAAAGTCACTCTATGCATTCGAAAAATCGTTAATAGAGTCAGGGACAGACTATGAGTGGATTCAAGGTGGTACTGAACTTGGACAGGGTGATGCCATCAAATTCCACAGCCCAGCTGGAATTCCTGTTGAGCTTTACTGGGAAATGGAAAAGTATTCGAACCCACTAACAGCTTCCAAATTGCCAAGTCACCCAATGAAATATACTGGAAAAGGTGCAGCGCCACGCCGCTTTGACCATGTGAATGTGATGGTAGATGATGTTGCAAAAGAACAAGAATGGTGGACTAATTTCCTTGGAATCCATCATCGATACTATATCCAAAATGAAGCCGATGTTCGTCTTGGCTCGTGGCTGAGCAAAACAAATATAGCACATGAAATTGCGCTCATGCGTAACAGTAATCAATCAGGAGCACTCCTCCATCACGTTGCATATTTTCTAGATTCACCAGATGAATTACTTCGTGCACTGAATATCATGGCTGAAAATGACATCAAAATCGAGTGGGGACCAGGAAAGCATGGTACAAGCGGTGCACAATTCCTATATGCTTTTGAGCCTTCGGGCAATCGAGTAGAACTGTGGACAGGTGGAATGCTTATTTTCGCACCAGACTGGGAGCCAATTGAATGGCAATCAGGAACAGGGCAATTTGGTCTTGATATGTGGGGAAGCACACCACCAAAAAGCTACTTAACTTATGGTACAGAAATAAAGAAATAGATCGTTCGGGAGATTTTAAGAAAGGAGGTTTTCAGTTTGACAAAAAAGTTAAGGGTTGATTTTCATACGCACATCATCTCCGAAGAATTCCCTGATCTGGCAGCGAAATATACAGATAATCGATTTCCAACTCTAGAAATGACCTGCAGCTGCGGTGCTGAAATTAAGATCCAAGGTAAAACATTCAGGAAGATAACGGACCAGACATGGGATCCTGAAAAGCGGATTGAGGACATGGACAAGGAAGGTGTGGATATTCAGGTTCTGTCACCGATTCCTGTAACCTTCGCCTACTGGTCGGATTCGCAGGCAGGATTGGAGCTTGCACAGTCACAAAATGATTTTATCGCTTCAGTGGTGAAAAAGTACCCGGATCGATTTATTGGAATGGGCACGGTTCCACTGCAGGATATGAAACTGGCGATAGCCGAGATGGAAAGGGCTGTTAATGAGTTAGGACTTAAAGGGATTCAGATAGGATCGAATGTAAACGGACTGAATCTAGATGACGATTCCTTGTATCCTTTTTTTGAAGCAGCAGCAGAATTGAATGTTCCACTTTTTGTCCATCCATGGGCAACATTAGGTAGAGAAAGACTGCAACGTTTTAATTCAATGTATACTGTCGGAATGCCATCAGAAACTGCCTTAGCAGCAGGAAGTATCATAATGAGTGGGATGCTAGATAAGCTACCAAATCTAAAAATTTGTTTTGCACATGGTGGGGGGTCTCTGCCTTATATCCTTCCAAGAATGGATAAAGGCTGGGAAGTCTGGCCGGATACCCGGAATACAGAAAAACCCCCAAGCTTCTATGCAAAAAAACTGTATTACGATTCACTCGTTTACGATTCGGATAATTTGAAATTTATGATTGAACGATTTGGGACAAAGCAAATTATTGCCGGATCTGATTATCCATTCCTGCTACGTGAAAAGCCGGTTGGAAAGGTTATTGACAGTCTTGAGGATATTTCAGAAGAAGATACAAAACTAATGCTTGGACAAAATGCATTGGATTTTCTTGGATTGAATGAATTGGTTAAAACTTAAATCGTAATAACGTGGGAAAGATTATTAAGTTTTAGGAAGTCGAATTGCAAGACTAGTATGCAGTGATGAATTTACATGCCATGTATAAAGAGGTTTTGGAATTTGTTATAGTGGAAATACACCATGCGGAAGGAACCGCATGGTGTATTTTAATTTTTGATTTATATTTTAAAGTTCCGAAAATCATCACGAAGTATTAAAAATCTTTCTCAAAATGTTAAAATAAATGATATAAGTTGCTGATTATACATAGGAGGTGAGCCGATGATCTACGTCGGTGTTACTGGCTGGGGGGACCATGATAGTCTATATGCTGCTGGAACATCACCAAGGGACAAGCTAAAGGAATATGCTGGTCATTTTCCAATCGTCGAAGTAGATGCATCCTTTTACGCCATACAGCCTAAACGGAACGTTGAAAAATGGATAAAAGACACACCGGATACCTTTCAATTCATTGTCAAAGCCTATCAGGGTATGACAGGACATCAGCGTGGTGAAATTCCATTTGAATCAAGAAAAGACATGTTTGATGCCTTTTGTTTATCACTTGAACCGTATCGGCAATCCAACAAGCTCGCCATGGTTTTATTTCAATTTCCACCGTGGTATGATTGTAAACGTGAAAATGTGGACTATTTGAGATGGTGCAAGCAACAAATGGGGGATATCCCGGTAGCACTAGAGTTTCGACATCAATCTTGGTTTTCATCACAACTACAGGATCAAACCTTATTATTTATGAAACAAGAAGGGTGGATTCATAGTATCTGTGACGAACCTCAAGCCGGCTCAGGTTCAATTCCAATGGTCCTTCATCCAACAAACCAACAGAAAACACTTATACGATTCCATGGTCGCAATGTTCATGGATGGACAAAGCCAAACGAAGGCAATTGGCGTGATGTTAGGTACTTATACAAGTATAATAAGAAAGAACTAGAAGAATGGATTGAGTACATCCATGAACTCAACAAAGAAAGCGAAACCATCTATGTGTTGTTCAATAATAACTCAGGTGGAGACGCAGCAGACAACGCTAAACAATTTATCGATATGCTCGGAATCGAATACCGAGGCCTTGCTCCAAGGCAATTAGACTTTTTTAGTTAATACTACATATACAGGATTCTTAAAGATACGAATGGAGGTGAATGGATTGGTTGAAACAGTACATATTTATCATACAAACGATCTCCATAGCCATTTTGACCGCTGGCCCAAAATCACAAAATATATTACGGAAATGAGACAGCATCACCATCAAAACAATGAAGAAATGCTATTAATTGATATTGGAGACCATATTGATCGCTTTCATCCAATTTCAGAAGCTTCCTATGGAAAGACGAATGTTAAGCTTTTAAACCAGCTACATTACGACTATGCAACCATCGGAAACAATGAGGGAATTACGATGTCCTATGAACATCTTGATTCCTTATATAACGAAGCTGAATTTAAGGTATTACTTGCAAATCTTTTTGACCGGAATGAAAAGCTACCAAACTGGGCTCGTCCCTATGATATTCACATCTTGCCAAGTGGTTTTAAAATTGGAATTATTGGTTTAACTATTCATTATATTGGATTATATAAGCTACTCGGCTGGAAAATCAAAGACCCACTCGTTGTTTTAAGAGAAACACTTGATGAACTTAAAGGCAAAACCGACATGATCCTCTTGTTGTCTCATCTAGGAATCAATGAGGACGAACAAATCGCAAGCCGCTTCCCTGAAGTTGATGTCCTCCTTGGTGGGCATACACATCACCTTTTAGAAAATGGCAAACGAATTAATAATACATTGCTATGCTGTGCGGAAAAATACGGGAATTACATCGGTCATGTTACCCTTAAAATAGATCCGGAACAAAAACAGCTTATCGAAAGTACAGCAAATGTAATCCCAACAAAATTGCTTCAAGCGAGCGAAGAAACGAATGAAATCCTTTCACAGTTCTTATTGGAAAGCACACAAATTTTAAGAAACGATATTATCGCAGAAATAGATGAACCACTCATTAGTGACTGGTTTGCTAAGAACTCTTTTTCTATGCTTTTAGCTGAAGTGCTCCGTGAATGGTGTGATGGTGACATATCAATGGTCAATGCGGGGCTGTTGCTTGATTCGCTCCCAATCGGAAAAGTAACAAGAGAAGACCTGCATCGAATCTGCCCACATCCAATCAATCCTTGTAAGGTTTGGGTAAAAGGTGATGAACTTAAGGAAATCATTTTACAGGCAAATACAGAGGAAATGGAAAACCTCAGAATTAAAGGCCTAGGCTTCCGTGGAAAGGTCATGGGGAAAATGGTGTATGATGGAGTAGAGCTCGAAACGGCAATGCTCTCAGATGGAGTGGATCATATTACTGAAATTAAAATCAATGGTGAAAAGCTTGAGCCAGATAAAACATATTCGATTGCAACCATTGATATGTTTACGTTCGGATTGCTTTTTCCTGTCATACGGGATGCAAAAGAAAAAAAATATTATATGCCGGAATTCATAAGGGATCTTTTGGCTGAAAAAATAAAATCAATCAGTAAAAAGGTCTAAGCTTCCTAGTCAAAAGATGTAGCAAAAGATAGGTCAATAACAAGCACCAATTTCTAACACAATTTTCTTTCCAGATACATAATTATAAATTAGTAAGGAAAGGAGTGTGCTAGGAATGGTCTCAATGACACCAATAATAATTGATAATCATCAATTTACAGCTATTACCGTTAACCTACCTAAAACGAATTTTATGGCAGTCACAAATGAAAATGGCTACATTATGTGTGGAGCACTTGACGTTGCACTATTAAATGAAAAACTTAAAGAACGAGGCATTATTGCTGGTAGGGCAGTTGGTGTTCGTACAATCGAGCAATTACTGGATGCCCCTCTCGAATCAATCACATATGAAGCCGAAAACCGAGGAATTACAGTAGGAATGAAAGGCAAAGACGCCCTATTAAAAATGATCTAATACTAAAAAACCTAAGGGAAGGTATTCCATATAAATAGAGGCTGTTATCACAGAATTATGTTGAATAAAAATAATTATCGTACATCCCCCCTTACTTGCATACATATAGCATGTAAGGGGGGATTTTCGTTTGGCAAAATACAGACGTCGTCTACAACCAAGAAGGAAAGGGCCCTTGCCTTTTCGTTACGTCTTTTTATTAACTATTGTCTTTTTTATCTTCTCGACGTTAATCGGTTTATTTATTATTAACAAAGCGATTGAGCCTGCACTTTTGGCATATGCTGAAAATGAAACAAAGAAGGTAGCTGCCTCTGTAATCAAAAATGCAATTAACCAACAAATAAATGAAGAAGAATTAGTCCAAGAGGATTTAAGTATTGTCCAAACAGATGAAACTGGGAAAGTAATTAGTTATAACACTCAGATGGTCAACAAAATGGCAACAAAGACGCTTGGAAATATTGAGAGATATTTAAAGTATGTTAATGAAGGAGAAATTAATAAACTTGAAAATCCAGATTTAGAAGTTGAAAAAGATGATGCAACAGGGCAAACAGGATTTGTCTTTAAAGTACCCCTTGGAGAGGCAACAAACAATGCCATCCTAGGGAACTTAGGTCCGGAAATTCCGATTCGATTTCATATGGTCGGTTTTGGGGAAACAACGCCACAAGGAAAAATTGACGAGTGGGGAATTAATAATGGATGGTTTCAGTATAATGTTCTCGCGACAGTAACAATGCAAGTTATTTTACCATTTTCAACAGGAGAGGTTGAAATCGAAACCATTATTCCTGTTATCAACCAAAATATTTTGCACGATGTTCCTGAATTCTATAACAATGGTAGTGAATCTTCACCCTCTATTGAGCTCCCGACAAATTAAGAACAAAAGTGGAAGTGCCTTGAAAAGCCCTGACAAGCATAAGTTGAGCTGGCTAGAAGGTTGCTCTTAGATCTTCTTGACAGATAGGCTTGTGACCTCGAACTGCTCATAGCGAAGCTTTTTGCAAGATACTCACAGAAGCATATTCAAGGTGAAAACTGGCTAGGCACTGGAGCTGGATGCCAAAAAATACTATACTAGAATAATTGATTAATAGAGTGTATTGAATTATACTACAAAAGGAAATCATAAATGTATATACCGAGTAATGATAGTTATTTTCTATTATTACTCTCTTTTTATTTGTAAAAAATGAGTCTCTTTTTTCACCGCGTACGACCGGCCCTTCACGAAAAATCAATATTGGAGGAACACATCATGTCTGGAACTATTTATTCAATTATCCCACCAATCATTGCTCTCCTTATGGTTGCCTTAACCCGCAGAGTTCTACTTTCCCTTGGAGTTGGAATTGTGTCAGCTGCGGTCGTTTTACACGGAAAAGTATTACTAAATGAAGGAATTGGAGCTTGGCTTCAAAACATTGCTCTCACTATTTGGAATAGTATTAAATCTGTCTTTGTATTAGATGGTGCAATTAATACAGGAAATGTATATATAGTCTTATTTTTATTCCTATTAGGAATGATCACTGCTTTTATTTCCATCTCAGGTGGTAGCCGTGCTTTTGGCGAATGGGCACAAACAAAGGTCAAGACAAGAACAGGTGCACAGCTGTTAACATTCGCTTTAGGTATTATTATTTTTATTGACGATTATTTCAACGCGTTAGCAGTTGGGCAAATAAGCAGACCACTTACAGACCGTAATAAAGTATCACGTGCTAAACTTGCTTATATTATTGATTCAACATCAGCACCTATTTGCGTGGTGTCACCGATTTCAAGCTGGGGAGCATACATTATCGCGATTCTTGCACCCATTCTAGCAACCCACGGTATAACAGAGTATTCACCACTTTCAGCATTCATTTATATCATTCCGATGAATCTTTATGTAGTAGCAGCTTTACTTATGATTTTCGCGGTCGCAATATTTAACTTGAATATTGGAAGTATGAAGGTTCATGAAACTCGTGCAATTACTACTGGTGAGGTTAGCGATCCAAAAAAGGGAGTTCTTGGTGAGTTAAAACAAGATTTACCACAAAGTGACAAAGGTTCAGTCGGAGATTTAGTTTGGCCGATTGTAGCGTTAATTGTGGGGACTGTCGTTTCTATGGTATGGACAGGCTATAAAGCTTCAGAAGGAACTGTAACGATTTTTTCAATTTTTGAAAACACGGATGTAACAGCTTCTCTTTTATATGGTGGAATTCTTGGGATTTTAGTTTCACTTATTTTATTCTTTATTCAGGCTTATGCTAAAAATGCAGTAAACGTAAATCTTCTACCAAAGGGAATAATAGAGGGAATCAAATCTATGCTACCAGCTGTCTATATCTTACTATTTGCGTGGGTAATTATTGATTTAATTGGACAGCTTGAAACTGGAACATATTTAGCTGGAAAAGTAGAAGAATGGAATGTGAATGTAGCATACTTACCAGTCATTCTATTTGTTGTAGCAGGTTTAATGGCGTTTGCGACTGGAACATCTTGGGGAACTTTTGGAATGATGCTCCCGATTGCAGGGGATATTGCCGCAGCGTCAGATATTAACCTATTGCTTCCAGTTTTAGCAGCTGTACTTGCTGGTTCTGTATTTGGTGATCACTGTTCACCAATATCAGATACAACTATACTTTCTTCAACAGGAGCGGGTAGCCATCTTATGGATCACGTCATGACACAGCTTCCATATGCGATTATCTCTGCAGTTATCGCTGGAATTGGTTATGTTGTATTAGGTTTAACTGAAAGTACATTATTAGGGTTACTAGCTACTTTAGTATTGTTCATTATTTTTGTAATCACGGTGAAAAACAGAGTAAGGGCATAAAAAATATTATCCAAATAATTAATAACTGAATTTAAATAGTATGTTAGAGACAAGGGAAATAGAACCTTTGTCTCTTTTTTATTCCAATAAAAAAATATTTTGAAAAAGTTTAACTATTTAAAAAATAATGTTTTGACAGACTAGTTAGAAAATAATATACTATCTTTAGATTAAGTAGTCAGGAATATATTAATTAGGAATATAGACTGACTTTTTATAAGGAGGTTAGATTATTATTATCTATTAATCTAGCTCGAATACCTATCTGCACACCAAATTGTTAGAACAATCAGAAAAAAGAATGAGGGGGAAAAGGAAATGGTTTTTAAGAAAAAAATCACTTCAGTCTTAATGGCTACAACGCTAATGGCTGGGATCCTTGCAGGCTGCGGAGGTACTAAAGAAACAGGATCAGAGGGTTCAGGTTCTTCTAAAGGCGGAGATACCATTAAAATTGGTGCTAACCTAGAGCTTTCGGGTCAAGTTGCATCTTATGGTTCAGGTATCGCTGATGGGGTAGCACTTGCAGTTGAAGAAATCAACGCTGCTGGTGGTGTAGATGGCAAAGAAATTGAAATTGTTAAGGTTGATAATAAATCTGATGCAGCCGAAGCAACAAACGCTGCCATTAAATTGACTAGCAAAGATAAAGTAACGGCAATTATTGGTGCTGCTACAAGTGGTAATACAGTGGCTCAAGCTCAAATTGCGAATGATAATAAGACAGTTCTAATTTCACCATCTGGTACAAGCCCAACTGTAACGGTAAAGGAAGATGGATCAGTAAATGAGTATGTATTCCGTACGGCTTTTATTGACCCGTTCCAAGGAACAGTTGCAGCTAACTTTGCTTTAAATGATCTTAAAGTAAAAAATGTTGCTATTTATGCAGACAATGCAAGTGATTATGCAAAAGGTCTTGCTGCTTCATTCAAAGAAACATTTGAAGCGGCTGGAGGAAATATTGTTGCTGAGGAATCATATGTAGCTAAGGATACAGATTTCCGTTCTACATTGACGCGTATTAAAGGGGAAAATCCAGAGTTTATCTTCATACCTGGATACTATGAAGAAGTTGGCCTAATTGTAAAGCAAGCGAGAGAAATGGGAATTACTGTTCCATTAATGGGAGCTGACGGATGGGATTCTCCAAAGCTAGTTGAACTAGCTGGTGCTGATGCACTAAATAACACATTCATCATCAATCACTATTCATCTGGAGATCCTGATGAAACGATTCAAAAGTTTGTTAAAGCTTTTGGTGACAAATATAATGGAAAATCTCCAGATGCATTTAACGCACTTGGATATGATACAGTTTACCTCATTGTTGATGCAATGAAACGCGCGGGCAGCACATCTGATTCAGAGAAAATTAAGGATGCCCTTGCAGAAACAAAAGATTTATCTTTAATTACTGGAACAATTACGGTTGACGAAAATCACCATCTAATTAAATCTGCATCCGTTTTAGAATATGTTGATGGTAAGCAAGAATTCAAATCTAAAGTTAATCCTTAAGATTAACCAGGAGAGATGGGGGGATTATCTATCCTCCCATTTTTCTTTCCTACTGTTACGATAATTGTCGGGTATAAGTAGGAAAATCATATAGCATCAACGCAAAGGCGGTTTAATCAAATACGCCTTAGCGTATTTGCGCACAGATTTTTTCGAGCGTGCTCGAAAAGTTTCCTTTGAAAATCTGTGCATCCGCCGGAGGCTTTAACTTTATTCAGTCGGGTTGAACCCCAACTGAATTAGTTACTCTTATTAAATTCTTCCACTGCTATAGAAGTAGTGGACTTCTGCTGAATAAAGTTAAAAGGAGTGAGAGTTCATGGAATGGATACAGCAATTAGTTAACGGTATTTCACTCGGTAGTATTTATGCACTAATCGCTCTAGGGTACACGATGGTGTACGGAATTATTAAATTAATTAACTTTGCTCATGGCGATGTTTTTATGATTGGAGCATTTGTTGGTTTTTATTCCATTACAGGCTGGGGACTGGGATTTTTCCCTGCATTATTATTGGCCATGACTGTTTGTGCAATATTTGGAGTTCTTATTGAAAGAATCGCCTATAAGCGCTTGAGGAATGCAACGCGTATCGCAGCCTTAATTACGGCAATCGGAGTTTCCCTTCTCATCGAATATGGAGTGATCTATGTTCGAGGTGCACAGCCAGAAGCTTATCCCAATGTATTACCTAACAAATCCTTTGAAATTTTTGGTGTGCAAATCAGCAGCCAATCTCTATTAATTCTCTCCGTTTCTATTATTTTAATGATTATATTACAATTTATTGTTCACAAAACGAAAATTGGCAAGGCAATGCGAGCAGTCTCTCATGATATGGATGCAGCTCGTTTGATGGGGATTAATGTGAACAATACAATTTCAGCAACTTTTGCTATTGGATCGGCGATGGCGGGAGCAGCGGGTGTTATTTTTGGTGTATATTATACAAAAATTGATCCGTTAATGGGAATCATTCCAGGTTTAAAGGCATTCGTCGCGGCCGTTTTAGGCGGAATTGGGATTATTCCTGGAGCAATGATTGGCGGGCTTGTTCTCGGTGTAGTTGAAACAGTTGTAAGTGCCGTAGGTTTATCTCTATGGCGAGATGCGGCAGCCTTCATCATCCTCATTTTAATTCTATTATTTAGACCGTCAGGCATCTTTGGCAAAAATACTAGAGAGAAAGTGTAGGTGAAAAAACGATGAAAAAGGTCAAAGGATTTTGGCTATTTTTAATTTTATCAATCGTTGTATACGGTATTGTACAATTTCTTATTAATGCTGGAATCTTAAATCCATTTTATTCAAATACACTCATCTTTATTGGCATTAACATCATCCTAGCAGTCAGTCTCCATTTAGTAATTGGGATTACAGGACAATTTTCGATCGGACATGCCGGATTTTTAGCTGTAGGAGCTTACGTTTCAGCTATCATTACGATGAAGCTTCATCTGCCTTTTCCAGTCGCATTATTAGTTGGCGGAATTGTTGCAGCCTTAGCTGGCCTCATCGTCGGAATCCCAAGTCTTCGTCTAAAAGGGGATTATTTGGCGATTGCGACTTTAGGATTTGGAGAAATTATTCGGATCGTATTCTTAAATATTGATTATGTCGGCGGAGCGGCAGGAATGCAGGTTACCCATTTAACAACTTGGACTTATACGTTTATATGTTTATTTATTACGATCGTAGTTATTATGAACTTCACCAATTCTAGACACGGCAGAGCATGTATTTCTGTACGTGAAAATGAAATCGCTGCCGATGCGATGGGCATTAACACAACCTACTATAAGGTAATCGCTTTTGCACTTGGCTCCTTCTTTGCAGGTATTGCTGGAGGTTTGTATTCACATAATTTCTATATCATTCAGCCGACAAACTTTGGCTTCCTAAAATCGTTTGATATTCTCATTTTTGTCGTTCTAGGGGGTCTTGGAAGCTTATCTGGTGCGGTTATTTCAGCAATTCTATTAACATTAGTGTCGACATTCTTACAGGATTACCCGGAAACACGAATGATTATGTATAGTCTTGTGTTAGTTATCGTGATGCTATATCGTCCTCAAGGATTAATGGGTACACGTGAAATTACGGATCTTTTCAAGTGGAAAAGCGCGAAAGGAGGCAACTAGCATGAGCCATTCACCATTACTTCAGGTTCATGATGCTGGCATTCAGTTTGGCGGGCTTAAAGCAGTTTCCGGCTTTAATATGGAGATTAACCAAGGAGAGCTTGTTGGGCTTATCGGTCCAAATGGAGCAGGAAAAACAACAAGCTTTAATCTGCTAACAGGTGTTTATGTCCCAACAGAAGGAGAAATTCTGTTAGAAGGGAAACGGCTTAATGGTTTGCCTCCATATAAAGTAACACGCCTTGGAATTAGCCGTACATTCCAAAATATTCGTCTCTTTAATGAGTTATCTGTTTTAGAAAATGTTAAGGTTGCTTACCATTCATTAGCAAACCATTCCATTATTAGCTCGATCCTAAGGCTTCCATCTCACTTTTCTGGGGAAAAAGAGATGGAAGAAAAATCGATTGAGTTCTTAAAGATTTTTCAATTAGAACCCTTTAAAGATGAATTAGCAAAAAATCTTCCGTATGGCCAGCAAAGAAGATTGGAAATTGCTAGAGCTTTAGCAGCTGGTCCTAAGTTGTTATTGCTTGATGAACCGGCTGCTGGGATGAATCCTCAAGAGACACATGAATTGATGGAATTAATTGCACTTATCCGGAATGAATTAAAAATAACGATATTGTTGATTGAACATGATATGAATTTAGTTATGGGGATTTGCGAAAGGATTTATGTATTAGATCATGGACAGCTTATTGCGCAAGGAACACCAGAGGAAATTCGTAATCATCCGAAAGTCATCGAGGCTTACTTAGGTGAGGAGGTTACAAAATGACTATGCTTAAAGTGGAACAAATTGATGTTTTTTACGGGAATATTCAAGCGCTCAAAGGTGTTTCTTTGGAAGTGAATGAAGGTGAAATCGTTTCATTAATTGGTGCGAATGGGGCGGGAAAAAGTACACTTTTGAAAACATTATCTGGGCTTCTTAAACCGAAAAATGGAAAGATTCAATATTTAGGTGAATCGATCGGTGGGAAGGCTGCTCAAGGAATTGTGAAAGCAGGAATCTCCCATGTACCGGAGGGGCGCCGTGTGTTTGCCAATATGACAGTCGAAGAAAACTTAGAGCTGGGAGCTTTTTTAAGAAAAGATTCTAAAGAAATTCAAAAAGATATTCAAAAGGTCTATGAAACATTTCCGCGTTTGCTAGAGCGTAGAAAACAGCTATCAGGTACATTATCAGGAGGAGAGCAGCAAATGCTTGCAATGGGCCGAGCTATTATGGCGAGACCAAAACTGTTGCTCCTGGATGAACCTTCCATGGGATTGGCTCCTTTAATGGTTAAAACGATTTTTCAAATTATCGAGGAGATTAGCCAAGAAGGAACGACCATTCTCTTAGTAGAACAAAATGCCCATATGGCTTTATCCATTGCTAACCGTGGTTATGTGATCGAAACTGGACGTGTAACGATTTCGGGCACAGCTGCTGAGCTTCAAGCAAGCGAAGAAATTAAAAAAGCCTACCTTGGCGGACATTAATTCCATATTGTCTGAGCGAGGCGCCGCTCGAAAAAATCGCCACCGCGATTTATATATAAAAAAAGATCAAAAATAGAACGGAGAAAAGGCTGTGGTATTATTTACCGTAGCCTTTTGTTTTCATTGTCTAGTTTGAGCGCGATCTGCTCGAGGTCACAAGCCAATCGCTTCTGAAGGCAAAAAGCGCCTTCAGTCAGCGCTTTTCTTGTGCTTGTCGCCGATAAACGGGCACCTTGCACTTTTCTTATTTACCTTTTTCTCGCTTTTCGTTCTGCTCTTTCCCATGCCCTTAGGTGTGGATATGGGTCAAATGACCATTCTGTAAAACCATTGTCCTTGTACATGCCATAATGAAGATGTGGCGGAAATTTTCCGGCTGTACCTGGTGGTCCATATCCAGAGCTACCAACTGAGCCAATGATTTTACCTGGCTCAACTACTTGCCCGATTGCAATATCCTTTGCAAATCCGTTTAAGTGTGCAAAGTAATGATACGTATTATTGACATCGCGGATTCCGATGCGCCACCCACCAAAACGGTTCCAACCCTTCATTTCAATCACTCCATATGATGTTGCACGAACCGGTGTACCGTAGCTTGCAAAGATATCCGTACCCTCATGCATTCTCCGACCACCCCACCCACGAGCATCTCCCCATGTGTTTTTGTAGCTATGATTATAGCCGAGTGGAACTGGAAAGGCATGTTTATCCAAGTCAAGGGTTCCATAAGTCGAATAGATTTTTGCAATTCCCGTGATAAGGGAAACAGATTTGTCGCGTTTGTAATAGTTCCATAAGCCAATTTTTAAATTATCAGGGTCTGTCCCGAATGCTAAAATTTGCTCTGACATAGTGAATAAGATATCCTCATCGTTTGTCTGGTCAGCAACACCATCTCCGTTGCCATCTAGACCAATTCCTCCAAAAAGCTGAATGCTGTGTGGATTTGTATCATTTAGGTTTGGATTTAAAGCACCAACCCAAAGCTCGGGTTTAATATAGATTCCAATCAAACCAGCTTCTTTTGGTATATCCTTACGAGCACGACGAATACTTCTTTCATATTGATCAACCGCCGCATAGTAGTACCAAGGAATTTGGGTTACAGTCTCCATTTTAGTATAAAGATTCATTCGTTCCTGAAACATGTTTTGCTGAGTTTCTTCTGCACTTGCCGACAATGGTAATCCGATAAAAAATAAACAAATAACAACAACGATTCCGAGTTTTCTGTTCACGCACAAAAATCTCCTTTCTCGAAAAATTACAAGGATATTTTATTGCCAAATACATCTATGTTCACTAATAGGTCGATAATTTGTCATCCAAAAATACTCTTCCTTGTTAGTTTGTTAAATCATTTTATTTTCATAATAGCTAATTGTTGGAAGCCAGAAAAAACGCAATTATGCTAATTCTTGGATTCTAAATTACTTTCGGAGTATAATAGGGATAGCCTTTGCAATGGAGTGATAAAGTATGTCTAATAAAGAGGAATATCTTCGAAAGCCTGAATGGCTAAAAATAAAACTGAATACGAATGAAAGCTACACAGGCTTAAAGAAAATGATGAGAGAAAAGCAATTACATACAGTTTGTGAGGAAGCAAAATGTCCTAATATTCATGAATGCTGGGCTGTTCGAAAGACAGCAACATTTATGATTTTAGGTGATACTTGTACACGTGCTTGCCGCTTTTGTGCAGTTAAGACTGGACTTCCAAATGAATTGGATTGGGCAGAACCTGAGCGTGTAGCTGATTCTGTTGCATTAATGGGATTAAAGCATGTTGTTATTACGACAGTTGCTCGTGACGATTTAAAGGACGGGGGAGCTGCAGTGTTCGCAGAAACCGTTCGTGCGATTCGTAGAAAGAGTCCATTTACATCAGTCGAAGTATTACCATCAGATATGGGTGGGGTATACGAAAACCTAGAAACATTAATGAATGCGAAGCCAGATATTATGAACCATAACATTGAAACTGTTCGCCGTTTATCTGACCGCGTTCGTGCGAGAGCAAAATACGAGCGTTCACTGGAATTCCTACGTCGTGCAAAAGAAATGAATCCAGATATCCCAACAAAATCAAGTATTATGATTGGTCTGGGTGAAACGAAGGAAGAAATTATTGAAACAATGGATGATCTTCGCGCAAATAACGTAGATATTCTAACAATTGGTCAATACCTACAACCAACGAAGAAGCATTTAAAAGTTCAAAAATATTATCATCCAGATGAATTTGCTGAATTCAAAGAGATTGCATTAAGTAAAGGCTTCAGCCATTGTGAATCTGGTCCACTGGTACGTTCTTCTTACCACGCGGACGAGCAAGTAAATTCCGCAAAAGCAAATCAACAACTTAAACAAGCATAAAAAAGGGGGGAACTCCCCCTTTTTTTGATGTATTAAGGTTATGAAGGACAATCCGATTGCAATTTCATGTAGGAAAGTCCTTCATCGAGGTTATGAAGGACATTCCGATGAAGATTTCACGCGTTAAGTCCTTCATCAATTTTCAACATTCGATTTTAATGGTTTCCTTTTCTTAAAAGGTCTTTTCCAAATTCTCTCTTTTGTTTGATTCCTGGATTGTGTTCATCTTTACTCTCTATTCCTGTACTAGGTTTTTTTAGGAAGTCCTGATTTTCCCTTGCTTTGCGCTCATATTCAGGGTTTAATCCACCTTCCATTTCCCCATTTTCATTTTCACCATCACTTACTTTATAACCTTGAGGAGATTTTACCATTTGTTGAATGGTGGATGTAATGATTTGGTCGACATTACGGCTGTCTGAATCAAGCGTACCGAACCGCTCGATTTGTTTCATCATATCTGGATCGTCAGAAACATACACATGAAAAAACCTCGGGACAACAGACAGAGCAGCACGCTTTACTTGGTCTGCAGTTAAGTTGCGGTCCTTAGAATCGGTATCATACGCAACAAGGACCTCTTCATCCGTAACAAGTGTCCCTACATCATTAACATTCGGGATGGTTGTACAGATTTTACTAATCAAATCAGCTACTTTTTCCCGATCCATCGCTGGCAAATTGCTATAAACATTTACCCTACCAGGGACTGGATTTTTTTGGTGACGAACATAGCCAAAATTCGTCATTTCCTTACCATCATTTTTAACACCCTTTGTATTGTAAAGCTCATTTTGCTCAATGCGATTTATTGTATTTCCACTTTCATGGTAAACTCCTGCATTATCGTCAGAAGCACCACAGCCTGTTAAAGCTGTTAATGCAAGTAATCCTGAGATGATTGTGTATTTTTTCAATCTCGACACCCCCTCAGTTGTAGGTTGACCATTTCAACAAAAAATTCGCATAGTAATTGATGGGTTGATTGGCTATAATGGATATATAATAAGGGGTGTGAGGAACAGTGATTAGCATCAATAATAGTACATATGAGCTTGTGGATGAGCTGAAAGATGGATTTAATGAAGAGGCCTTTCGGGGAAGATATAGTGACATCCTTGCGAAATATGATTATATAGTCGGAGACTGGGGATATGAACAGCTTCGTTTAAAAGGATTTTTTGATGATAAAAACCAAAAAGCATCCTTTGATACAAAAATCAGTACCCTTTCCGAGTATTTATACGAGTATTGTAATTTCGGTTGTGCCTATTTTGTTCTAAAAAAGGTTAAAAAATAAAGTACAGGCTAAGTACCTGTACTTTATTCATACAATAATATCAATCATACGGCGGTTCTTCATTTTCATCGTTGTCATCATGGGTATGGTGTGCACCTGGGAATTGTCGTGGCAAGTCTTGATGAAGAGACTTGAATTCATAATTATACGGTGTATAATAACGTTGTCCTTTTTTCCATGGCGTGCTTTTATTCTGAACAGGTGTTTCCTCACCGCGAGGAGCACCAGTAGGCCCTTCAGGAAATTCCTCAAAGGTCAAAAAGTCTTCCATCGTTTCCACATTCGAAAAATCGGTATACTTTAATTCTTCTTTATCTTTTTCCGCCACCTGAAAACACCTCACTTTTTTCTCATAGTGTTTTCACGCGATTCCATAATTATGTTAGACAATTTCATACAGAAAAGAGCGTAACTCTTCAGCTTCTTCCTCAGATAATTGATAGGCATGCTCAATATAACCTGGCTCATCTAGATCATCTCTCCCGATAATGGCAAAGCGGTTGCTCAAAATATTTAAGACAATAAATTTTCCATAATAACGGTCAGATATAACAATCGCTAAATCATAACGTTGGTTTTCCCCCATAAAGCTTACAAATCGTGTTTGTGTATCAACTGTGTCATCATATAAGAAAAAACGTTCAGACATAATGGATTCTCCTTTAAAAACAGTCATTTACATTATCATATCAAAGGTGTACCAAATAGAAAATGAATTATTCAAGTTTATTCAGTAGGGGCTCGAACCCTGTTGAATAAACTTAAAGCCTCCGGCGGAGACATGCGATTTTCAAAGGTAACTTTCCCCGCATTAACTGGTATTAACCCTCAAGGAGGGCAACTACCAGTTAATGCCCGATTGGTTCAACTAACAATCTGAGGAATCAATTCCACAGATTGAAGTTTCACTGTATCTCGCATAAAATCAAAGACTATGAACGCCACTTCCTGATGTCTTCGTCTTTGTGACCCACATCGTGTGGGCCTAAAAAATCAGGCCGCAAATACGCCAAGGCGCATTTGATTTTCTGTCAATTCATGAATGATAATGAACTTTATGGTAAAATAATATGTAATGTTATCAAGGATTATAAATAGAAGGTGATACTGTGTATTTTGTTGATCGAGAGAAGATTGAGAAGACCCTTCTTTTTTACGAAGAAACTTTAGGATTTGTAGAAGAGGACTCAAATTGGACAAGCACGCTTGAAAAGAAAGCGTTAGAGCGCATATCCCATATTTTGATTGAGGCAATTTTAGATGTCGGGAATTCCATGATTGATGGCTTTATTATGCGCGACCCTGGAAGTTATGAAGATATTATCAATATTCTTGAGGATGAAAAAGTGATTTCTACAAATGCTGCAAATGACTTGAAAGAAATTATTCGCTTTCGAAAAGTGATTGTTCAAGATTATCTTGAAATTAACCATGATGATTTAATCTTGAGTTTGCTAAAAAATAAAGAAAGCCTAGCAAGCTTTCCTCAAGCGGTAAGATCCTATCTAGAAAATGAATTAGGACCTGTATCCGCATTTAAAAACTAATAAAATACGTGTTCAAAAAGGAGGATGAAGAGGACCGAGAATTTCAAGGCGGTGCAGCTTTGAGTACCGGAGCGTATGCAGTTAATACGTGAGGAACGGAGAAGCAAGCCAACGAAGAAATTCGATGCGTCATATTCACCGCACTTTTTGAACATCATCTAAAAGGTGATAGAAGTAGTGAAAACATATAAAGGTTACTTAATTGATTTAGATGGTACGATGTATCTTGGAACTGAGCGCATTAATGAGGCATGTGATTTCGTAAATGCGCTTAACGAAAAACAAATCCCATATCTATTTGTAACGAATAATTCTTCAAGGACACCAGCACAAGTTGCAGCAAAGCTTCGTGACTTTGATATTGCGTGTACAGAAGACCAAGTGTTCACAACAAGCCAAGCAACGGCAAATTATATGTATGACTTAAAGCGGGGCGACACTGTTTATGTGATTGGTGAAGAAGGGATTCGTACGGCTTTAGAGGATAAGGGCTTTACAATCCAAGAAGAAAATCCTGATTTTGTTGTGGTTGGAATTGACCGTTCTGTTTCATATGAGAAATTTGCGCTAGCTTGTCTAGCTGTTCGTAACGGGGCAACATTTATTTCAACAAATGGTGATATTGCAATTCCAACTGAAAGAGGATTTTTACCAGGTAATGGCTCTCTAACTTCAGTTGTAACTGTTTCAACAACAGTTCAACCGATTTTTATCGGAAAGCCTGAAAAAATAATCATGGAGCAAGCCCAAAAGAAATTAGGGATTGCAAAAGAAGATACAATAATGATTGGTGACTATTATGACACAGATATCATGGCAGGGATGAACGCAGGTATTGATACCCTTCTTGTTCATACAGGAGTTACAACCCCTGAACTGCTAAAGGGATATGACCGCCCGCCGACTTATGCGATTAACAGCTTAAAGGAATGGATGGAAAGAATATAAAAAACGCTCATTTGAGCGTTTTTTATATGGACAAAATAACCCCGACTATAAAACAAATGCCACCAATTATTAATAAAAATAAAGACGTTTTGAGGCTTCTCGTCCATCGATTTACTAGGCTTCTTCGCAGAACTTGCCCGTCATAATTTTTAAATTCTTTTTGCATTGGAAGAGTGATGAAGAATGCAATCGCAAAAAAGATAAGTCCCAAAATTTTTAATAATAAGTCCATAAGACTGGCACCTCAGACAAAATAGTTTGTAAATTCAGCATACCATTTTTATCTATTAAAAAAGACCAAATCGTAAGGATTTGATCTTTTTCCCTTAATTCGTATTTGCTGCTCTGTGAGCTAATCGACTTGATGCAGCTGCTGCAATTGCCCCCACAATATCATCTAAGAATGTGTGACATTCGCCAGTTGATTTATCATTTAATCGAGCCAAGATACCCGGTTTTTTCTTATCAATGTATCCGTAATTCGTAAAACCGATTGAGCCATATACGTTAACAATCGAAAAGGCAAGGATTTCATCAACGCCATAAAGCCCTTCATCTACCTTGATTGTGGATAGAAGTGGCTCCTCAAGTAATCCTTTTTCGGCAAGTTTATCTAATTGAATCCCAGTTAGTACTGCATTCTGAATTTCACGTTTCGTTAAAACGCGGTCAACATTATGAATACATTCCTCCATTTTGAGGTTGGGATGATATTTGCTTTGTAAATAGTACACTAGCTCCGCAATATCCTGAATGGTGACGCCTCTTTCCTCTAACCATCTTCTAGCAGTTCGTTCAATCTCATCCATTTTATTTTCTTCGCTCAACTTATTCACCTAATTTCTATAATTTAAAAATTGTTTTGCTAATATTTTCTAGTTTACCACAAGTAATGCTGAAATGTTTCATATAGATTAATTACATAGTATGTGCGAGGAGTGATGATTTATGAAAGATACACTTTTTGAACAATATAAATTAAAGGTCGATCGGTCAGTAAAGGCATTTGGCTATGAAGCAATCATCTATCGAAATATAGTATATTGTATTGTGCCGATATCAAATTTGGAACAAGTAGAGCTGTATGAAATAAAACTTCTTAGCGATTATATGATTCAAAAAGGGGATATTCGTGTAGGCTCAATATTACCTACATCGGAAGGGAAATTAAGTACAATAATCAATGATGAAGAAGTTGTTTTGATTAGATGTCCTGTATATAGCCATCGAATAACGAATGCATTAGGATATGAATTAGCGCGTTTTCATAAACGAGGCAGAAGCTTTCCATATCAAGTCAACAAGGTTAATCGAATTGGACAATGGAAATTTCTTTGGGAAAAAAGGCTGGATCAAATGGAGTTGTTCTGGAAGGAAAAAGTAAAGCAACATCCTGAGAACCGTTTTGAAACATTATTTGTGGAAGCTTTTCCATATTATATTGGGTTAACGGAAAATGCGATTCAATACCTGGTTGATACCGAAATGGATGAGACACCTGCGGCAATTGATTCAGCTACAATTTGCCACCACCGGTTCACGGAAATTTCATGGGATAAGGAGTCTTTTACGAAGTTGCCAATAGAATGGGTGTTTGACCATTACACAAGGGACTTGGCCGAATTTATCCGCGATCAATATGCCAGTGGGGAAAGTAGGCAAAATGGGCAAATCGCGCACTTTTTGAACGAGTATGAGCGGGTAAATCCACTTTCTCCCTTTTCCTGGAGACTACTTTATGCCCGATTATTGTTTCCGCTTCATTTTTTCGAATGTATTGAAGGGTTTTATATGACAGAATCGGAGAACAAAAAGGAAAAACAATTACAAAGATTAGAATCAATCCTGAACCATTCCGGTAACCATGAACGTTTTTTAGCCACCTTTTTATCAAGTGTAGGAGTGGATGGAAAAAGACTTGCAATTCCGAACATTAATTGGCTTCAAAGATAAAAATTTATGGTAGTATAGAAACAGTACACTAATAAATCTTTAAAGAGGTAAGAAATGACAAAGCCATATGTTTTTATTACGAGAAAACTTTCCGAAGAAGTCATTCAACCACTAATGGAAGTAGCGGAAGTACATATTTGGAATGAGGAAGAAAAGGCCGTTCCAAGAGAGGTACTCCTAAAAGAGGTTAAAAAGGCAGACGCATTATTAACCATGCTTTCTGAAAAAATTGACAAAGAACTCATTGATGCAGCACCAAATTTAAAAGTGATCGCAAACCTTGCTGTTGGCTTTGATAATATTGATGTAGAATATGCGAATCAAAAGGGAATCGCAGTATGTAATACACCAGATGTCTTAACAGACACAACCGCTGATTTAACCTTTGCATTGTTGCTTGCAACTGCAAGAAGAGTTGTTGAAGCAGCCGAATTTGTAAAAAATGGTGAGTGGAAAAGCTGGAGCCCATTATTGCTTGCTGGACATGATGTGCACCATAAAACAATTGGGATTGTTGGAATGGGCAAAATTGGCGAAGTGGTTGCAAAACGTGCGACTGGCTTTGAAATGGATATTCTCTATCATAATCGTTCCCGAAATGTGGCTGCAGAGGAACGTCTAGGTTGTTCCTACGCCACCTTAGATGAGTTAATGGAGACTTCTGATTTTATAGTGTGCTTAGCACCACTAACAGAGGAAACAAGAGGCCTATTTAATCAGGAAAGCTTTAAGAAAATGAAAAAGTCTGCAGTTTTCATTAATGTATCAAGAGGACCAGTCGTTGATGAAGACGCATTATACCATGCAATAGTAGAAGGTGAGATTGCTGCCGCTGGTTTAGATGTTTTTGAAAAGGAGCCTGTGGATGCCCGTCATCCATTATTGAATTTGCCAAATGTCGTTGCATTGCCTCATATTGGCTCATCAAGTACTGAAACTCGAGTAGCCATGATGGAGCTTTGCTGTAAGAACATTGAGCTTGTTCTTAACAATCAACAACCAAAGACACTTGTAAAATTTATTTAGCAGAAATCCTGTACATCTGCTGAATAAAGTTAAAGCCCCCGGCGGAGACATGCATTTTTCAAAGGAAATTTTTCGAGGCATAAAGACCAAAGACTAAAAACGCCACATCCTGATGTCTTTGTCTTTATGACCCACCTCGTGTGGGCCTGAAAATCGGGCGCAAATACGCCAAAGCGCATTTGATTAAAGAGTGGGGACTGTCGTTAAAATAAATTTTCGAGGGCACCTTTGCAATGAAGGTGCTCTTTTTAATAAAAAAAATATCCTTTTATATCAGTTGGTTAAGCGTTTTCAGTGTGAATTTTTGAAAAATATTACTTGTAAAAACATAGCATCACTACTATAATGTCTTTTATAGGAAGACAAATGTATTTCTGGGGAATACACAGGAGGCGGTTATAAAATGAAAAGTATTTCAGTAGGATTATTAGGATTAGGTACGGTTGGCAGCGGCGTTGTAACGATTTTAAAAAATCATCAAGATAAATTAATGCACCAAGTTGGTTGCCCAATAGAAGTTAAGAAGGTATTAGTTCAAGATTTACATAAACACCGAACAGTAGAAATTGATCCTTCATTTTTGACAACAAATGCAAATGACGTTATTGAAGATCCAGAAATAGATGTAGTCATTGAGGTTATGGGCGGAGTAGAGGATACTAGACAGTTAGTCCTTCAATCCTTACGTAATAAAAAACATGTTGTAACAGCAAATAAGGACTTAATGGCGTTATACGGTCCTGAGCTATTGAATGTTGCAAGTAAGAATGGATGCGACTTGTTCTATGAAGCAAGTGTTGCTGGTGGAATTCCAATCCTTCGCGGATTAGTAGACGGTTTTGCATCTGACCGAATCATTAAAATGATGGGAATCGTGAACGGAACAACGAACTTTATTTTAACAAAGATGAGCAAGTATGGCAGTGCATACGAAGAAGTTTTAAAAGAAGCACAGGAGCTTGGCTATGCAGAAACAGACCCAACAGCAGATGTTGAAGGTCTTGATGCAGCAAGAAAGATGGCAATTCTGGCTTCATTAGGATACTCCATGAATATTGACCTTAAAGACGTTCGAGTTCAAGGAATTTCTTCCGTTACAAGCGAGGATATCGAATATAGTAAACGTTTAGGCTATGTGATTAAGTTAATTGGTACTGCACATAGAAAGGGAGAAAAAGTAGAAGTAGGTGTTCAACCAACACTACTTCCAGAAGTACATCCACTTGCTGGAGTTAATGATGAATTTAATGCGGTATATGTGTATGGAGAAGCAGTCGGAGAAACAATGTTCTATGGACCAGGAGCAGGTAGTTTGCCTACTGCAACATCAATTGTTTCTGATCTAGTTGCCGTAATGAAAAATATGAGACTTGGAGTTAATGGTCTAAGTGCAGTATCACCTCAATATGAGAAAAAGCTAAAAGAAGACTCTGAGATTTTCTCAAAATACTTCCTACGTATTCACGTAAAGGATCAAGTTGGAGCATTTGCAAAAATTACATCCCTATTCTCTGAACGCGGTGTAAGCTTTGAGAAAATTCTACAATTGCCGTTAAAGAATAAAGATTTAGCCGAAATTGTTGTTGTTACTCATCAAGCATCATTACGAGACTACGAAGAAATTTTAGTACAGCTTAGAGATTTGCAAATTACAGAAGAAGTTAAAAGCTCATATCGAGTTGAAGGAGGAAACCAAGCATGAGATGGCAGGGGCTGCTACAACAATTTCGCGAATATTTACCGGTAAATACAAACACACCAATGCTTTCATTGAATGAAGGAAATACACCATTAATTCCACTTCATTCCATTTCAGAGGATCTTGGTGTTGAATTATATGTAAAAGTAGAAGGGGCTAACCCAACAGGTTCTTTTAAGGATCGCGGGATGGTTATGGCGGTAGCTAAAGCGGTTGAAGAGGGTAGTGACACAATTATCTGTGCATCTACTGGAAATACATCGGCAGCAGCTGCTGCATATGCAGCCCGTGCTGGCCTTCGCTGTATCGTAGTCATTCCTGAAGGTAAAATTGCGATGGGAAAATTAGCTCAAGCTGTCATGTATGGTGCCGAAATCATTTCAATTGAAGGAAACTTCGACCATGCCTTAAAAATGGTTCGTAATATCAGTGAGACTGCACCTATTACACTCGTAAACTCTGTCAATCCATATCGAATTGAAGGTCAAAAAACAGCAGCATTTGAAATTTGTGTGCAGCTGGATGGAGCTCCAGATATATTAGCCATTCCGGTCGGAAATGCAGGGAATATTACAGCATACTGGAAAGGATTTAAAGAGTATCATGAGCGTCATAATACAGGCCTTCCTGAAATGCGTGGATTTGAAGCAGAAGGGGCAGCAGCAATTGTTAAAAATAAAGTCATTGATGATCCTGAAACAGTTGCAACTGCGATTCGAATCGGAAACCCTGCAAGCTGGGATAAAGCCGTTGTAGCTGCAAATGAGTCAAATGGTAAAATTGATGAAGTATCAGATGCTGAAATTTTAGAAGCATATCAATTATTAGCAAGAAAAGAAGGCGTGTTTGCAGAACCAGGCTCTTGTGCATCCATCGCAGGTGTCATCAAGCAGGTACGTAGTGGTGAAATTAAAAAAGGTAGTCGAGTGGTTGCTGTTCTAACAGGAAATGGATTAAAGGATCCAAATATTGCGATTGAAGCAGCTTCAATCAAACCAGTTGTATTGCCTAACGATGAAAAGCTTGTATATGATCATATCAGAGGGGCCGTTTTACATGAAGTTTGATCGAGCCTTTCAAATAAAAGTTCCAGCAAGCACAGCAAATCTTGGACCTGGATTTGATTCTTTGGGATTAGCGGTCAATCGTTATTTAACGCTTCAGGTCGAACCAAGCAATCAGTGGGAGTTTGTTCCGCAATCTGAAGAAATTGCAAATACTCCAGCAGATAAAGAAAATTTTATCTATCAAATCGCAGCAAAGGTGGCCGACATTTACTCCCGTGAGCTACCTCCCTGCAAGGTTTACGTTCACAGCAATATTCCATTAGCAAGAGGTCTTGGGAGCAGTGCAGCTGCTATTATCGCGGCAATAGAGCTAGTAAATGAGCTTTGTAATCTTCAATTAACAAATCAACAAAAGCTTGAATTAGCCTGTGATTTTGAGGGACATCCCGATAATGTAGGAGCATCTTTATATGGGGGATTAGTCATTGGTAGTCATCGTGGAAGTGAGGAGACTGATCTCATTCATGTGAATGATGTATCATTTGATATGGTGGTTGTTATACCTTCATATGAATTAAAGACAAAGGATGCTCGTAATGTGCTCCCAAAAGAATTATCCTATCAAGAGGCTGTAAAAGCTAGCTCTATAAGCAATGTCATGGTTGCGGCTCTTTTAACAAAGAACCATGAGGTGATGGGGAAAATGATGGAGCTTGATCTATTCCATCAAGCATATCGTGCAAAGCTCATTCCTGAGTTCAACAGCATTCATAGGGTTGCTAAGAGAGCAGGTGCATTTGGGGTTGCTATTAGTGGAGCGGGGCCAACAGTGATTTGCTTTACCGAAAGTGGACGAGGAAATCAGCTAAAAACAGATCTCTCTCTTGTATTTGAAGGGTATCAGGTAGAAGAAGTATCGATTGAGAAATACGGCAGTAAGCTAACTACACTTTCATTACATGAATAATAGAAGCGAAACCTTTATTAGGGTTTCGCTTTTTGAGTTCGAATACTACCACTAATCTAAGTTACTGCCACTATCTGAAAAATACTGCCGCTAATTCTAAAATACTGTCACTAATCCCAAAATACTGCCACTAACCGTTAAAGACATAAAAAAATGCCTCAAAAACTGAGGCATCACATCTATTCATTAGAATACTTGTTCAACTTCGACTACACCTGGAACTTCTTCTAATAATGCACGTTCAATTCCGGCTTTTAATGTGATTGTAGAGCTTGGGCAGGTTCCACAAGCACCTAATAAACGAAGCTTAACAATACCATCTTCTACATCAACTAAATCACAGTCTCCGCCGTCACGAAGTAAAAATGGACGAAGTTTATCTAATACTTCTTGTACTTGTTCTTTAATATCCATTATGTTGACTCCTTTCCTCATACCTTTATAATTATTATAATCTGTTTACTGAAAAAAATCTATTAAAACCAAGAGAAGCATTTTTCCAATTTTTAATTACATATGCTTATTGAGAAAATATG
The DNA here is from genome assembly GCF_036962705.1 of Bacillus sp. JJ1562. NCBI lineage: Bacteria > Bacillati > Bacillota > Bacilli > Caryophanales > Bacillaceae > Bacillus > Bacillus sp. JJ1562. The sequence continues at coordinate 16,826 of NZ_JBALOQ010000019.1, read as the reverse complement.
TGATGTATTCTTTATAGCTTTCTGTGTCTATTTTAGCAGATTTTTAGTAAAATGAAAAAGAATATGATTAGGGAAAAGGAGAGCATGCAATGGATAAGCAAAAGATTGAAATCTGTGTATATGGTGCAGAAGTACTTTGCCCTAGTTGTGTAAATCTTCCTTCTTCAAAAGAGACCTATGAGTGGCTGGAAGCAGCATTGGGCAGAAAGTTTCCGAACCAACCCTTCGACATTACACATGTTGATATTTTTGATCCACCAGGGGACGAAGAGAAAAAGTCATTTGCCACACGAGTTATTGAAGAAGATATGTTTTACCCTGTTGTTGTGTTAGAAGGTGCCATTGTCGGAGAAGGCAGCCCGAAACTAAAAACGATTTATGCTGAAATGGAGAAATACGGGTACAAAGCAGCTGAATAAATCAGTGAAAGTAAGGGGGGCCATCTTCCTTGCTTTTTTTGTGGAGAATTTTATTCATGGACAAATACCTTGGTGAATGAAAAGAAACTGTATCTGAGGTGGTCTCTCAAAGACAAAACATTCAAGCGAAAGCGTCAAAATGTCACTAATGAGCTCATTCAAAGACAAGACACCAAGCGAAAGCACCGAAATGTCTCTGAGGTGCTCTCTCAAAGACAATAAACACAAGCCAAAACACCAATGTGTCTCTGAGACGCACTTTCAAAGACAAAAGCCAATCAAAACCGAAAGAAATGTCCCTGAACTAAGTAATCCTCCATAAAACACAAAAAATCGCGGCTCCATAAGTCACCGCGATTTTACAAATATCATCCATTATGATACTTATACATCCATAATACTCCGGATTTTAGCATACGTGGCACTCGTCCTGTGAGTGTACGTTCTGCTACTAAGCCGAAGCCTTCTTTTTTACCTAGGGAACCAAGAACTCCTTTTAGCTTGATTTTAGGAAACTCAGTTGGTGGGGCTTCACCTTTCCAACGCTTTAGAAGAACCTGAACAATTTGTTCTGCCTGGCCTTCCGCAAGCTGGGCACTTGGAGCATGTGGCATACTCGCACAGTCCCCAACGACATAGACATGTTCATCATTTGGCAAATTATGTTGCGTAGTTAAAACTACACGGCCGCTTCCGTCTTTTTCTACGTCTAAGTCCCGAACGACTTTATTTGGTTGGATACCAGCTGTCCAAACTACAACATCACTTTGAACAGGTTGGTCGTTATTAAATAAGATGTTTTCTTCAACTCTTGTAATATTTGAGTTATTTATTATTTCTACTTCGTTTTTATCAAACCAGTTTTCAACATACATACTCAATTTTTCCGGGAAAGCGGAAAGGATATGATTACCTCTATCAAAAAGCTTAACTTGCAAGTCCGCTCTGCTTTCATGAAGTTCACTGGCAAGTTCGACTCCACTTAGACCTGCACCAACGATTGAAACCGTTGCTCCTGCAGGAAGATTATTGAGTCTCTGATAGGTTGCCCTCGCATTATCAATCGACTGGATACTGTAGGTGAATTCCTTGGCACCTGGCACATTGTGATACTTATCCTCACACCCTAATCCAATCACTAAATCATCATAGCTAATTGAATCATCATCTTTAATGTGAACCAGCTTTTCATTCATATCAATGCCCGTAACTTCCCCGAATTTCACGTGCAAACGAGGATGTTCTGGAAATGTTACACGAACATGTGAATCAGAAATGGTACCTGCAGCGAGTGCATAAAATTCCGTTTTTAAACTATGATAAGGTGCTCGGTCAAGTAAGGTAATTTGAATATCCTCGGGTAATTGATGTGGCAGCAAGCGATGTAAAATTCGCATTCCACCATACCCTCCACCAAGTATAACAAGATTTTTCACGATGATTATCCCCTTTGTGTTCCTCTCTTTAGTTGAAACGTTTTCATATATTTTTTATCTATATCTGTAATCCTTTTCAAAGTCACTAAAAGTATAGCGAAATTGTGACAAAATAACAACTCATATCGGTAAAATTGACGAATGGAAAAAAAGAGAGTACGATAGGTAGTTGTAGTGAGGTGAAGAAACCAGTGAATCCTATCATTGAATTTTGTGTTAATAATTTGGCGAGTGGCTCCGGAAAAGCAAAGGAAATCCTCGAACAGGATCCGAATCTTGATGTAATTGAGTATGGATGTCTAAGCTATTGTGGACAATGCTTTGAGTCATTATATGCTCTTGTGAATGGGGATGTAGTTACTGGTGAAACAGCTGAAGAGCTGGTTGAAAATATCTATGCCTATTTAGAAGAAAATCCAATGTTCTAACTATATATATATTTCGGAAAAAAGCAGTCGTCATACTGCTTTTTCTTATTTTGTCTAGTTTCAGGCACCATCGATCGAGGTCAAAAGCCAATCGCTTCAGATGGCAAAAAGCGCCTTCTGTCAGCGCTCGTCTTGTACTTTTCTTGTTTTAGGACAAAAAAAGAAAACCCTTCATTAAATAATGAAGAGTTTCCAAAAAAACGGGGGATAATCCCATGGTGGTCAAAAAAATGGTATTTTATACTTAAAGAAAGTAAAAAAATACATTAAACGGATTATTTGTAACAAATTCAATTTAACATTATACTTATAGTAATAACCTGAATTTGAAACCTTAGAAAAGAAGGAGGCTACTAGCGTGACAAATCAAGTCGTTAATATTTCTGAAGCTGCTGCTTTTCAAATTAAAGATATGATGAAACAGAATGAGGAAGAAGGATCATTCTTACGTGTTGCTGTTAAAGGTGGCGGTTGCACTGGACTTTCTTACGGAATGGGCTTTGAGCAAGAAGAAAATGAAGCGGATCTACATGATGAACAACATGGAATTAAGATCTTAATCAATAAAGAAGATGCTCCTATTTTAAATGGCGTAAAAATAGACTTCAAACAATCCCTTATGGGTGGAGGATTTACCATTGATAATCCGAACGCCATTGCATCTTGTGGATGTGGTTCATCCTTCCGAACTGCAACAGCAGCAGGAACACCTGAAAATTGTTAACACAAAAGTTAGGCTTCTAAAAAGAGCCTGACTTTTTTTTATTATTTGTGGCAAATTTTAGTCGAATAAAATGACATTTTTCTTACAAACATTTTTAAATGTTGTTTTTTAATATTCTTAAGTTTAAAAAAGCTCCTCAAGTACTTGAAATATCAATATAAAAGTCCTATTATAAGATGTGGATATTAAATAGTAAAACTTTTTGACAAATGTCGTAATTTTTTATGTCCAGTCATGATATCTTACGTGAAAGATATCACAAACTATTTTATCAATAAAATTAAGTCTTGCAGTTGAAAATAGGTGTAAGAACATTTTTTACTGCAAAAAAGAAAAGGTGGGCGTGATTACAGTGAGAAAGCCAAAAATCGTCGTTTTAGGTGCAGGATACGGTGGATTAACTACTATTGTTAACCTACAAAAAACATTAGGTGTAAATGAAGCTGAGATTACACTTGTTAATAAAAATGATTACCACTATGAAACCACTTGGTTACATGAAGCTTCAGCGGGTACTTTACATGCAGACCGTGTACGTTATCAAGTAGAAGATGTAATTAGTGGTCATAAAGTAAAATTTGTTAAAGGCACTGTAGCAAAGATTGACACCGAGGGAAAACGTGTAATCCTTGAAGATGATTCACAGGTTGAATACGATTATTTAGTTGTTGGACTGGGTGGAGAATCAGAGACATTTGGTATTAAAGGCTTGAAAGAATATGCATTTACGATTTCCAACGTAAATACAGCACGTCAAATAAAAGAGCATATTGAGTATCAATTTGCAACTTATAATACAGAAGAAGAAAAAGACGAGAATCGTCTTGCTATCGTTGTTGGTGGAGCAGGATTTACTGGAATTGAGTTTTTAGGAGAACTAGTTAACCGCGTTCCTGAGCTTTGCCGTGACTATGATGTTGATCAGAATAAAGTAAAAATCATCTGTGTGGAGGCTGCGCCAAACGCATTGCCAGGCTTCGATCCTGAATTAGTTGAATATGCAGTAAACCACTTAGAGAAAAAGGGTGTAGAATTTAAAATAGGTACTGCTATTAAAGAAGGTACACCTGATGGAATCATTGTTGGTAAAGATGATGTTACTGAAGAAATTAAAGCTGGTACTGTAGTTTGGGCAGCAGGTGTACGCGGAAACAGTGTAATTGACGCATCTGGTTTTGACGCTATGCGTGGACGTGTGAAGGTTGACAAACAGCTTCGCGCACCAGGACATGACAATATTTTCTTTGTTGGAGATAGTTCATTAGTCATTAACGAAGAAATCAATCGTCCATATCCTCCAACTGCACAAATTGCGATGCAGCAAGGTGCTTTGGTTGCGAAAAACATCGCAGTTCTAGTTCGTGGACAAGGTGAACTTGGTGAATTTGCGTTCGATAACAAAGGAACAGTTTGTTCACTAGGTGAGCATGATGGAATCGGAGTTGTATTTGGTAGAAAAATTTGGGGTTCAAAAGCAGCATTCATGAAGAAGGTAATCGATAATCGTGCACTATTCGTCGTGGGTGGTCCATCACTTGTTCTTAAAAAAGGTAAATTAAAGTTCTTATAAGATAGTCTAAAGGAATGTGAGGAGACTCGCATTCCTTTTTTTTTATGAATTCTGGGGGATATGAGATCCAAATTTGAAGATATCGGACAAACCGCTGTCCCATCAATCATAAAATGGATATAGTTTATAGACAAAGTAAATTCAATTGACTTAAGTTCTATCCCTTTAGTACACTAGGAAGGGATTTGTTCGTCTAGCTCCAGCGCCTAGCCCCTCGAGGTCACAAGCCAATCTGTCAAGAAGGTCAAAGAACACGCCTTTTGACATCTCGTCTTGTGCTTGTCGGGGCTGATCAAGGCGCTTGCGCATTTGTTACTAGGAGGTGAGTGGCCATGTCACTCAGTTTTTTACCCATATTATTAATTTCAATGCTGTTGTTTTTCGTTTTATTTTTTGGAATTGGATTTATTCTTAACATGCTTTTACGGATGTCATGGATCATGGCTATTATCTACCCAATTATTGCGTTAGCAATCATTCAAGATGTTTCCTTTCTCGATTATTTTTCTTCACCAGGAAGTTCATTTCGCTCTTTAGGTAATAGCATTATGACTTTAGCTCCTTTAGATATTGCGATTTTACTAAGTGGTCTTGCTGGTGCGATTTTATCTGGGGTTATAATTAAACTTCTTAGAAAAAAAGGATACAGGATGTTCTAGGGGCTTTTCAAAAAGTCTCGTAAAAATAACACTCCGAATTTCTTCCTTGACTTGCTTTACCTTTGCTTACAAATAAAAAGCATACGGTCCACTACTCAATGTTTGCGCTGCCTCGAACTTTCGACTTAGAGGACGCACTAGTGTCGGCTTCGCCACAGGACATGGCGTTTTAGCCGGCGCTGTCTTTCATTTTATCCTTCTTTTTTAAAACACTCACTGCATAATAAAATTACCCTGAGAATGGATAAAGTTTGATGCTTTTGTGAACTTTATTAAAAAAATATTGTATTCGCTTGCATCACAGTTTATAATTTAATTGTCGAAGGTTATTCGACAAAATATTTAAATGAATTTGAAACGTTTCAAACTAATTAGAGCTTATGTAAACGTTTATATTTTTTGTGTATTTTTGAAACGTTTCAATATATGTGTAAATGAGGGGAATGCGTTGACTACTTTAAGAGATGTAGCAAAGAAAGCAAATGTAAGCGTATCAACGGCGTCTTATGCAATTAATGGAAGTAACTTAATTACAAAGTCAACGAGAGAGAAAGTTCTTAAAGCCGCTAAAGAACTGGGATATCATCCAAATGGAAGTGCAAAGAATCTCAAAAAAAATAAAAGTGAGATTGTTGGTGTATTTCTTAGTGGTTTCACAGGTCCGTTCTTTGGTGAACTTCTTGAAGGAATTCAAGATACAGTGATTGAAAATGGTTATGAAATGATAGTGTGTGCATCTAATCAGAGACATCGCTTGTTAAAAGAGAGGCTTTTCGACGGTGCAATTATATTAAACTATCATATTAACGATGATGAACTTGTTAGTTTGGCAAGTGAGCGGTTGCCCCTCGTTGTATTGGACCGTGAAATGAATCATCCATACATTAAAGAAGCATTATTACCTAATAAAGTTGGTGTGGAGTTAGCTGTTGATCATCTTGTTGAAAAAGGACATGCAAGAATAGGTTTTATCGCAGGCTCGGAGGAGTCATATGATGGAGAGACACGTTTGTCGGGGTTTAAAGAAGCACTTTCAAAGCATGGGTTATCCTACTTTGAAAAAGATTTAATCCGAGCAGACTTTACAGAATCAAGCGGATTATTCGGCATGAATGACTATCTAGAGTCGCATAATGAATATCCAACGGCTTTTATTGCAGCAAATGATGAAATGGCGATGGGGGCTATCAAAGCAATTCAATACAAAGGATTGGATGTTCCAAATGATATTGCCGTCATTGGGTTTGATGATATTAAAATCGCTAGATACTTTAATCCTCCGTTAACCACGATAAGAGTTCAAAAAATACAATGGGGTATCAACGCAGCCAAAGCAATGTTTAACATGCTGGAGAAAGATTATGAATTTGAGGTTGAAGAAGCTCCAGTCCAATTAATTTTACGCTCATCTACTTAATAATGGAGGTAAAGCATGATTCAAGTGATAAATGAGAAAATCACGATTAATGGACAAGATGTTATCTTATTCGGTGCTGAACTTCATTACTTTCGTGTTCCAAAATCAGAATGGAGAAACCGAATAAGGGAAGCAAAGGAATCCGGAATCAATATGATTAGTACGTATGTACCTTGGATTTTTCATGAGTATGAAGAAGGACAAATTGATCTTACAGGTAAAACCAGAGGAGAACGGGATTTACAAACCTTTTTAGAGATTGTTGCTGAAGAAGGCATGTACTGCTTAGTTCGTCCAGGACCATACGTAATGGCTGAAATTGTAGATCATGGTGTCCCAACTTGGTTCATTGATAATTACCCAGAAGCAGTTGCAAAAACGAAGGGAGGCGATGACCACCCAACAAGAGTTGTTAGTTATATGCATCCAATCTATTTGGAGAAAGTTGAGATATGGTATCAAGCGGTATGTGCTGTTATAGAACCTTTCCAAATAACAAATGGTGGTTCCGTTATCATGTTCCAACTTGATAACGAAGTTGGGATGTTTCATTGGGTAAGTAATCAAGGTGATTATAATAAAGTAACAGAAGAGCAATTTGTTGATTACCTGAGGAAAAAGTATAGTTTAGTAGAGTTTCAACAGTTACTTGAAGAAAACGTTTCTGATATTGGTGAATTCATAAACACGAATGTCAGACAACCAAAAGAAAATCATGCTATTATCTTACGAAATGAATATAGCCTTTTTATGAGAGAGCATTATCGTCTTTATCTCGAACATCTCAAGGATTTAGCAGAAAAAAATAAAATAAACCTTCCATTTGTTGTTAATATCCACGGATTTCATGAGATTGATATTTTGAAACGTGGAACAATGTATCCAATCGGAATTTCACAATTAGTAGAATCAGCAAAAATTGATAATACGTTAATGGCGGGTGATTACTACATCGGTAATATTGAGTATGATAATTACATTGATATAGTTCTTGCCAATGTATTTACTAAAGCCATTCAATCTAAGGATCAACCATTGTTCTCGGCGGAGTTTCAAGGCGGTAAGAGTTCAGACAAGCCAAGACTTCAACCATATACTTTTGATCTAACAACGCGCCTTTGTTTTGCCAATGGGATGAATGCCGTTAACTACTACATGTTTGTTGGTGGGGAAAACTATGAAGGAATCGGTCTCTTAGGTAGGAGACATGAATGGCAAGCGCCGTTAGGTCTTACTGGGGAAAAACGACCACATTTTTCCAGTATTCAACATCTAGGAAAGATGTTTCAAGTATACGGTGAGTCACTCCCAAAATCTAAGCAAAAGACTGCAACAACTGTTGCCTTTTATCCGGATTATTATATGACGGAGTTTAGTGATTCTTATACTTTGCCAATAATTGAAACGTTTCAAAAGGAAAGAGACCTAAACCTTTATAATGGATTAGCAAAAGGCTTAAGGCTAAATAACATCGTGTTTGATGGATTGAATCTTTTGGAAGCGGAACCAATTGATGTTTCCAAAGTACCGACATTGTGGATGTTTTCCATGAAATGGATGGATGGAGTAATTCAACAGAAATTAGTGAATTATATAGATTCAGGTGGTCATCTTGTTCTATATCCAAGTCTACCAACAAAAGACTTAAATAATCGTAGTTGTACAATCTTAAAGGATTATATTGATGTCGAAGTGCTTGGTAGAAAAGAAGGGTTTATGGCTTTCCAAGAGATTGACAGTATTCAAACGCAAACGATTGAGTTGTACAGTGCAAAAGAAGGTGTATTTGCTTGGACAGAGGATGATGAAAGAAACACGGTTGGATTTGAAAAATCACTTGGTCAAGGAAAAGTCTTTGTGTTTGGAGTTCAGATGGACCTTGATTTTAATTACAAATTAAATGTATATCGTCAATTAGCTGAAAGAGTTGGGGTTGTTTCCCCATTTAAAACCGACGATGAACTTGATATTTCAATTCGAGCCATCGATAATGAAAGCTATTTTATTTTTCTTCATAACTTTGATGATTATAAAAAAGAATCTACATTGAGCTATAACAGTGAAAGGTTATTTGATGGTCATATTTTATCAGTACCTAGAAGAAGCGGGCTGATGCTACCCGTGAATATAAAAATTACTGAGGATGTAACTTTAAAGTGGGGAACTGCTGAGGTGTTTGAGGTTGAGGAATCTGAAGACATTTTTACAATAACAGTGAAGCTAAAGCAGGCTAATGAAGTATTATGTTTTCAATCTGCTAATTGGTATCCAAAGGCTGTTCCAGATATCGAAATAGAAGAAAAAGATGATTCCACATTTTTAATAAAATTATCACCTTCTTTAGAGGAAAAACAAAAGATCACGTTTGAAAAAAATGTTCTTGGTAGTGACTCATTATGAGTTCTATATACAAAAAAACAAAAAAAGGGAGCGGTATTACTATGAAGAAAAAGTTAACGATGTTTTTATTCCTTGCTCTGATAACAGTATTAGTTGCTTGTAGCAATGATGATTCAAAAGATTCATCAAAATCCGATAATGATTCAAAAGCGTCAGGAGAGCAAGTGACTGTAACAATTGCAAGTTGGGGATTTGGTACTGGAGAAGACAAGAATCTAAATCGCTTATTGGTGGATGCATTTAACGAAGCTCATGATGACATTCAAGTTGAAATTGATGAATCAATTGATCCTGCAGACTGGAATGGTTCTTTATCTGCAGCAGCAAGTGCAAGTTCTATGCCGGATGTGTTTATGTTAGCACAAGTACCAACTGGTCTAGCAAATGATTGGTTACTTGATTTAACCGAATTAACAGATGCAGATGAAGATTTTGCTAAAGTTCCTGAGTCTGTACAGGAAGCTGTAAAGCATAATGGCACCGTCTATGCTTTACCAGCAGGGCAACACTTCTTGGGTTACTTTGTAAACAAGGATTTATTTGAACAAGCTAACTTAAATGCACCAGAGATGGGTATTAGTATTGAAGAATTTACTGCAGCAATTCGTGATGTTACAGATGTAAATAATGGTGTGGCAGGTTTAAACCATCCATATTCAATTCCAGATTGGTATCCAGCTGCTGCAAATAATGATTTAGGTTGGTACACCTACCAAAATGGACAATTCCAATTAGATACAGATGAATTTATTAGTGGTGTTAACTTAGCTAACAACATGATAACTAACGGCTATGCATATGAAACATTAGCTGAAGATCAGAAAGCAAACTTTACTGGAGAAGACCCAGAACAAGTTTGGTTAAACGGTGGAGTTGGAATCAAATGGGATGGTACTTGGATTACAGGACACCTAGAAGCTCAATCTGACTTCGAATGGGACTTCATTGGTATCCCAGGAGACCGTGTTGTTATGACACAAGATTATTATGGTATTTCTAGTTCAACAAAACATCCAGAAGCAGCATATGAAGTTGCGAAATGGATGTCATTTAGCCCAGAAGGATTCTTGAAACAAATGGAAATTGCAGATGCAGATGAAGAATTAGCACTTGCTAGTATGCCTGTAACTACAGAGCAAGAAGTATTAGATGCATATTTTGAAAGATTTGATGCACCAGGCTTGCGTGCTGCATATGACAACATTGACAACGCAATCATCGAACCTGTTAAAACTGTTCCAGGCTATCAACAATCCCGTTGGGAAGCACCTACTGGTATTGCAGTTGGTGATAATCCGAACGTAAACATAGCTGGATTAATTGATGCAGGTATGCGTGGTGAAATTAAAATTGTAGATTATGTTAGTCAAATTAATGAATTGGCAAATCAGAAGTACAAAGAAGGACTTGACGCAATTAATCAATAATCCTTCGATCGCTGGGGAGGTATTAACATGAAACCCAAGTTGTTTTTATGGTCGCTTATAGCCCTATTAATCATGCCACAAACTATAGTAAAAGCTGACGATATTATTGATACTGAATCGGCGGAACAATTTATCGAACCACGTTACCACCTTTTTCTTGATGATTTAATGAATAAGGGGATTGACAGCGATGCTCAATTTGAGCACGCTATCAATCCACCATCTTTCCTTAATGTAGAAGATGAGTTAGTATCCAATAACTATGGGTATGAAAGTGACGTGATTCATTGGCAGGATGGTAGTGAGGTAACTTTTGAAGTAGATGTCGAAAAAGAGGGCTTATATGAAATTGGTTTTGATTATTTTCCCCTAGGTGATGTGATTGTTCCGATCGAGGGTGCTATAAAAGTGAATGGTGAATTTCTCTTTTCAGAGAGTAGACGTGTTATTTTTCCTGTTGAATGGAAAAATGAGACGAATGACTTTGAAATTGACCGCTTCGGTAATGAAATTATTCCTAAGCAAGTATCGATTAAAGCATGGCATCAATTAGTAGTGGAAGACTCAAACTATTTGCAAAAGCGTCCGATTACATTCCATCTTACAGAAGGAAAAAATTCAATTACGTTAATAAACTTAAGGGGAGAAATGCTGCTCGGAAATGCCTATATAATGTCTCCAAAGCATGTCCCAAGCTACCAGGAATATATCAATCAATATTCATCCGCTAAACAGATGAATGTCCTCCAAACGTATGAGGCTGAATATCCACTTAAAAAAAATAGTTCATATATCCGCCCGGAAAGTATTGAAAACCCTGCTGTATATCCCTATGATACAGAAAAACTTCATTTAAATGCCTATGGAGGGAGTTCTTGGAGCAAACCAGGACAAACGGTTTTTTGGGAAGTAGAAGTGGAAGAAGCTGGACTATATCAACTATCGTTTAAAGTTTATCAAAAGAATGAAAGTGGTGATCCCGTATTCCGTTCGGTGAGGATTAACGGAGAAGTCCCATTTGAAGAAGTAGAACAATATAGGTTTCAACAACGAAATGAATGGCATAATGAGACATTTGCAAATGAAGCAGGAGAACCTTATTTATTTTATTTAGAAGAAGGTTCAAATGTAATTAGTATGGAGGCAGATGTATCTATCAATAATCGTGTTGTCTTTACGATTGACGATGTAATGAAAGAAATTGAAGCCCTTGCAATAGATATTCGTAAGCTAACTGGTAACCGACAGGACCGTTCAAGAGATTGGAAAATTAGCGAATATCTTCCGGGTATTGATCAAGTATTAGAGGGGTGGGCTCAGGGATTAACTGAGGAGGCCGAATACCTTCAATCACTGAGTGATGGTGATGAAACAACTAATGTTGTTTCCTTAAAAATTGCTGCCGAGAAATTGCAATCTTTAGCAGATAAGCCAGATGAGATTCCTAATCGATTAACTGAGCTATCTGAAGGTTCGAACTCAGCCGCTCAAATGTTGGGCACAGTTCTGACTAGTATTCAACAACAACCTTTATTAGTAGACCGCTTTTATGTCCATGGGGATGAAGAATTGCCTGAAGCAGAAGCTGGTTTGTTTGAGAAATTTAAAGATTGGGTTGTAAGTTTCATTCAATCATTTACAAAAGATAATTTAGCAACAACAGAGGTAGATGAAGATACAGTGGATGTGTGGGTAAACCGCCCACGACAATATGTGGAATTACTACAGCAAATGACCGATCAGAATTTCACTCCTAAGACAGGAATAAAGGTTAAATACTCGATAATGCCAGATGAACAAAAGCTAATTCTTGCAAATGCTGCGAATTCTCAACCTGATTTGGCATTGGGTATAAGTAACTGGTTACCTTACGAGCTTTCAATACGTGGGGCAGCAGAAGATTTAAGACAATTTGATGACTTTGCTGAGGTTGGCAGGCAGTTCTCTCCGGGTGCATTTTTACCATTAACAGTTGATGATGGGATTTATGCATTACCAGAAACACAGGACTTCTTTGTTCAGTATTATCGAAAAGATATTTTGGATTCATTAGGCATTCCAGTCCCAGATACTTGGGAAGATGTTGTCGAGATTCTTCCAGAATTACAGCGTTATGGAATGAACTATTACACACCGATTGCAGGAGCTGTTGCATTTAAACCGTTCCAAACGACAGCACCATTTATATATCAACATGGTGGTACATTATATGAAGAAGATGGAATAGGTACGACAATTGATAGTGAGGAATCCTTAGCTGGTATTCAGTTTATGACCGATTTAAATACGATTTATAGTACACCATTGCAAGTACCAAACTTTTACAATCACTTCCGTTACTCCACTTTACCGATAGGGATTGCTGAATTTGGAACATATGTACAACTTACTTCAGCTGCTGCCGAAATTTCAGGTTGGTGGGATATTGCACCACATCCAGGGGTGGAACAAGAAGATGGAACTGTTGCAAGATGGGCAACCGGTTCTGGACAGTCTGCAATGATCTTTAAAGGTAGCGGGAAGAAAGATGGAGCATGGGAAGTGTTAAAGTGGTGGATGTCAACAGAAACACAGATTGAATTTGGAACCACTCTTCAAACTCTATTTGGACCAGAGTACTTGTGGAATACAGCAAATCTTAATTCGTTTGCTCAGTTGCCATTGCCGGAGGAACATAAAAAAATAATATTAGAGCAATGGGAATATTTAAGAGAAGTTCCGAAGACACCGTATTCTTATATGGTAGAACGTGAGATTAGTAATATATGGAATAAAGTTGTTTTTGATGGGGAGAATACACGTTCAGCTGTAGATGATAGTGTTATAACCATTGATAGGGAAATGAGAAGAAAGCTTGAGGAATTCGGTTATATAAAAAATGGAGAAGTAGTCAAACCATATCGAATTCCAACGATTGAACAGATTGAAGGGTGGCTAGGAAGAAATGAAGAGTAAAAGGGATTGGAGTACAACAGTATTTCTGGCGCCATTTATTATTTTGTTCTTAATATTTATCATAATTCCAGTCGCTGTTGCGGTGGGCTTATCTTTTTCATACTTTAATGCGATTGAAATGCCTTCATTCATCGGTCTAGCCAACTATGTAAATGTATTAACTCAGGACAATGTATTCATGCAGTATGTCTTACCTAACACATTAACATTTGCTCTTATTGTTGGTCCAGGAGGGTATATTCTTTCGTTCATATTAGCTTGGATGCTCGCACAAATAACGAAAGGTCCAAGAACCATCCTAGCCTTAATTATTTATTCTCCTTCGATGACTGCAGGTATTGCAATGGCAGTTGTCTGGAAAATTATTTTCAGTGGAGACCAAACTGGTTATTTAAATGCCTTGTTTATTAATTTGGGCATCATTAATGAACCAATTCAATTTCTTCAGTCTCCAGAACACTTAATGACGATTATGATTGTTGTGACGTTATGGGGAAGCATGGGTGTTGGATTCTTGGCAATGTTATCTGGTGTTTTGAATATTGACCGTGAGATTTATGAAGCAGCCTATATCGATGGGATTAGGAATCGATTCCAAGAGATTATTTATATTACGATTCCATCAATGAAGCCACAGATGTTGTTTGGTGCAGTTATGGCAGTTGTTACAACTTTCCAAGCAGGTGCCATCGGTGTTGAATTATCTGGAGCAAACCCAACGCCACAATATGCTGGTCAATTAATGGTTAATCATATTGAAGACTTCGGGTTTATCCGATATGAAATGGGATATGCCGCCGCAATTTCTGTGTTACTCCTATTATTTATTTATATCTTTTCGAAGGTTGCTTGGAAACTATTTGGAGAAAAAGACGATTAAGACTACCAATTATTAAAATATTAGGGGTGAGACATATGGCATCATCTTTCCAAGGATCAAAAATGAACCCTGATAAATTTCATAGAAGTCAACTCAAGTTTTATCTGTTTTTGATTCCTTTGGCAATTATTATGGCAATGCCAATTGTGTATATCGTTTCACATGCATTTAAACCAATTGATGAGCTATTTGCTTATCCACCTCGTTTCTTTGTACAAAAGCCGACATTAGAGAACTTCACTGATTTAATGAATGTGTCCAATGCAACCGGTGTACCAATGACGAGATATTTGTTTAATAGTATCATCAGTACTGTTTTAGTCGTATTTTTTACGGTTTTAATCAGTACGATGGCAGGTTTTGCATTATCAAAGAAACGTTTTAAATTAAAAAAGACAATTTTTGAAATTAATACTCTAGCATTAATGTTCGTTCCAGCTGCAGTAGCAATTCCACGTTACTTGTTAATTGATGAAATAGGATTGTTGGATAGCTTTTGGGCACATATCTTGCCGCTATTAGCAATGCCAATCGGATTGTTCCTAGTTAAGCAATTTATTGACCAAATTCCTAATGAATTGATTGAAGCAGCCAAAATGGATGGAGCAACCGATTATAGGATATTTTTCAAAATTATTATCCCTCTAGTGAAACCGGCTATTGCCACAATCGCCATTCTATCGTTCCAAGCTGTGTGGAACAACGTAGAGACATCATCATTATTCGTAAATGATGAGAATTTAAAAACGTTTGGATTCTTTATGTCAACACTAGCAACTGATACGGGAAATAGTGTGGCTGGACAAGGAATGGCTGCAGCTGCTTCACTGCTTATGTTTATTCCGAATCTAATAATCTTTATCATTTTACAAAGTCAAGTTATGAACACGATGGCACACTCCGGAATTAAGTAATAGGGGGAAGGGACATGAGGAAATATTTTACTGCGTTAAGCTGCCTTTGGTTATTCATGATGGTTCCCATACAATCCTTTGCCTCTGATTCTGTTTCATTTAAAACAGAGACATTAACAGCCGATGGGAAAGTTATTGAGACACAATCTGCATATACACCTATTGGCTTATTTGGAAAAGGTATTGAAATAATAAATCCTGAAGATATTTTTATAAATTCAAATAATCATATATTTATTGTCGATTCAGGCACTAAATGGGTAACTGAGTTTGATGAGGATGGAAATGTTCTTCAAGTTTATGGAGAAGGAGTGTTACAGCATCCACAAGGAGTACACGTTGATGAAGAAAACAATGTATATGTTACCGATTATGGACAACAATCAGTTTTAAAATTCAAAGAGGATGGCGAGTTGATAAAAAAGTATGATAAGCCTGAATCCCCTTTATTTGGAAAAAAATCACCATATAAACCTCAAAAGGTTTCTGTCGACAAGCGTGGTAATTTATATATCGTTGGAGAAGGATCAACAAACGGGATTATTCAATTGAATCAGGATGGTGAATTTTTAGGGTATTACGGTGTGAATACCAACCGTCCATCTATTGGTACAATTATTCAAGATTTACTAACAACACAAAGACAAAAATCAAGTTTATTTATGAAAGTTCCTCCTGCTCCCAGCAATATAACGATTGATGGGCAAGGGTTAGTATATACTATTACATCTGGCTCCAGTTGGGAAGCAATCAGAAAATTAAATATTGCAGGGGCGAATATGTTGAGCCCAGATATTACCGATGTAATGAATTTAGTAGATATTGCTATTGGTCCAATAGGAAATATTTATACAGTTGGAAATGATGGTGTACTTTACGAATTTGATCGTTTTGGCA
>NZ_JBALOQ010000019.1:0-679 GCF_036962705.1 Bacillus sp. JJ1562 | reverse complement strand
CCTTTGTTTATCTTCGGTGGAAAAGATGAAGGAACTAACCGTCTAGGGTTAATGCAGCAACCTTCCAGTATTGCTGTTGATAAAGTTGGCCGCCTATTTGTAACAGATAGGGAGAACGGGGTTATCCAAGTTTTTGAACCGACGGAATTCACTACCATTCTTCATAAAGGGCTCGAATTATATGCTGAAGGTCATTATATCGAGAGTGAAATCTATTGGAATGAAATACTTCGATTAAATTCATCTTTCGGCTTGGCACATGCGGCAAAAGGAGAAGCGCTATTTAAACAGCAGCAGTATGATGATGCGATATCTGAATTTAAGTTAGGCAATGATAAGACAGGTTATTCAGAAGCATTCTGGGAAATTCGTCACCGTTGGATGCAGGATAACTTAAGCATTGTATTTTTAATTATTATTGCTTTTGTCATTCTGCGTTACATTCTCAAGTTTCTTGATAAGAAGAAAAATATATTTGAAACGCTTAAAGATATACGCTCTAAATTAGTAGAAGTGAAGCTTATTAAAGAGTTATTGTTCCTAGGAAAATTTATCACCCATCCGATTGATAGCTTATATTATGTGAAAAAATACCAAAAAGTTTCGATCCTATCAGCATCCATTCTTTATGTTGTCTTAATTATTGAATATATTCTATCGATTTATTGGACAGGGTTTA
>NZ_JBALOQ010000018.1:0-157414 GCF_036962705.1 Bacillus sp. JJ1562 | reverse complement strand
GGCAAACACAAGATCAGCCAATATGGTTGGTCTTTTTCGTGTTTTTGGGGTTTGCAATGTGCGAAAGAGTAACACTAAGTAGAATCGTGCCGCTTTTGCGATTGAAATGGGTAAAAGGGGAATGCAAAGTTTAGATGCGTTCCATTTTTTGGAGTTATGATGTGTGAAAGGTAACGCAAGCAATCACTATTGAGGATATTTTGGCAGTTGTAAAACAATAAATGATATACCGTCAAGTCGAAAAACGATAAATGGTATACTGCAAACGGTCTAAACGGTGTATTACCCAGCCGTAAAACAATAAATGATTACCGCAAATGGCCTAAACGGTATATCACAATGCCGCAAAACGAAAAATGATATACCGCAAACAGCATAAACGGTATATCACCCAACAGTAAAACGATAAATGGTATACCACAAACGGCCTAAACGGTATATCGCCAAGTCGAAAAACGAAAAATGGTATACATAAACGGTATATCACCAAACTGCAAAACGATAAATGTATACCGCAAACCCTCTATTCGATAAGTTTCCTCACCTAAATTTCTTCCAGATCATTTATTTAACTAAGCTCTCTTTATCCAGAAAGCAACAAAGCACCTAGTAATGGTAAAAGAAGTGCAGCAATCCAGAGTGGTGGGAACAGCTTTCTTGATTTTTTTATTTTCTTAGTTGGCAAGCTGAATTTAAAAATACTTTTATGTAAACAATCCATCATAGCAAATATCATGGTGGTTCCCAAAAAACTATTTAGAAGAGAAACAATATAGTATGCCACTTTTTTATCAGTAAATGGAAGCTTAGCGATTAAAAATGTCAAAATAAATGAGGCAAATACAATAAGTAATAGGGTTCCAAGATTTTGTATAAATAGTTTCGGCGATTCTACAATGGCATCTTTAACAGTTGCATCTTCTAAGACAATTATGTATGGAGTTAGGGAGAAAAAAAGTACAATCAGAATTACTATTATGGCTAGTGGCCAAAAAGTATGAACTAATAGAGAGAGTAAGATACTGATTAGGAGCTCAATTATTGAAAATTGTACCATTCTTTCAAAGTAATAGGGTGCTATTTTTAATATTGAATATGTATTATCAGGTCCCTCTAAAAAGCATTTCATGGAGCCGAGATACATGCTAAGTGCGTAGCTTTTTATAAGTAGTATTCCGATGGTGGCAATGCTAGTAAGTAGCCAGTTACTTGTATAAGGCTCATATAAAGAAAAAATGACATCATCTAAAAGTGGAATCCCATAGGGTATTTGAATGTCAAAATTGGAAAATGAAAATGGAGTAAAGCCAAAATAAACCCCTAATACCCCAATGAATGTTAGAATCACATTCACGATAAGTGGGATGATGATTAGTCTTGGGTGGTAGATGGTATGGTAAAGTCCTTTCGAAATGTTCAAAGTATCACCTCGGGTTATTCTTTCCATATTTTATCATAAAGGGGCATGAAAAAAACCTATTCCAATGATGGAATAGGTTATTTTTTCTTTATTTTACCTGACCACTTTTTAAAGCCACCTTGTAGCTGGTAAAGGTCTTTATAGCCTTTTCTACGAAGTAATTGTGCTGCACGACCACTACGAACAGTGTTTTGGCAGTATAAGTAGACTGGTTTATCAGGTCTGATTTCTGTTAAGCGCATTTTCATTTGTGATAACGGTATATTACGTGCACCTAGAATATGACCCCCGTCAAATTCGTTTGGTTCACGGACATCGATCAGTTGTGCTTTACGATATCCTTCACGAAACTGTTCTTCGTTTAAAATAGTTACTATTTTTCTTTGGTAGAAGAATGTAAAAATTCCGTATGCAATGAGTGCACCTAAAACAATTAAAAGTATTTCCAAAATCAATCTACTCCTTTTTCTATCTCTCATTTTCTATTATATTCGTGTGGTTAAAAAGAATCAAAGGAATTCTCTGGAGGTTTTGATTTTGAAAAACAATTTTTGTTCTGATAGACTAAGGAATGGCAAACAATATAGAACAAAGAGGGTTTCGTATGGAAAAAGAGGTATGGAGATTTATTGATTCTGGCCATTGTTCGCCAGAGTTTAATATGGCATTAGATGAAGCGTTACTTGATTGGAACAGCGAGGGGAAAATTCCACCGACGATACGTTTTTATGGTTGGAATCCAGCAACTCTTTCAATCGGTTATTTTCAAAAGGTAGAAAAAGAAATTGATCTTGAAGCTGTGAAAAAATATGGTCTTGGCTTTGTTCGTCGTCCAACAGGCGGAAGAGGAGTGCTACACGATCAGGAGCTTACATATAGTGTGATTGTGTCGGAAGAGCATCCTGACATGCCCAAAACGGTAACAGAGGCATACCGTGTCATTTCTGAAGGAATTTTGCAAGGCTTCCGAAAACTAGGTTTAGATGCGTATTTTGCTGTTCCTAAGACTGCTGAAGAACGGGAAGGATTAAAGAATCCACGATCTGCAGTGTGCTTTGATGCACCTTCTTGGTACGAGCTTGTTGTGGAAGGAAGGAAAGTAGCTGGTAGTGCCCAAACGAGACAGAAGGGTGTTATTCTTCAGCATGGTTCGATCCTACTAGATATAGATGAGGATAAATTATTCGATCTATTTAAATATTCAAATGAACGTGTCAGGGAAAGAATGCAACGCAATTTTAAAAATAAAGCAGTTGCTATAAATGCATTAAGAGAGATTCCAGTTACAAATGAAGAAGCAAAGCAGGCTTTTAAAGAAGGTTTTGAGGAAGGACTAGATATTGTGCTTGAACCTTATCAATTGACAGATGAAGAATTGAACTATGTACATGAAATTGCAGAAAGACGATACAAAACAGATGAATGGAATTTTAAACGATAAACGACTTTTTTTAGTCGTTTTTTTACTTGGATAAAACCGGAAATCTTTGGTGTAACTGAGTTTTGGCTAATATAGGTAAAAAGCAACCGACAAAATTCTTCAAAAAAGACTAAATAATTTAGTTTACCTAGTTTTTCCTCTGTTTTTCTTTATTTATTATACTATTTTTAGTTTGACAAAATAGATTTTATTTATATAAAAATCAATATGTAGTAGTGTCGAAAATTATTTAAACACTATATATTGATTTTTGTGTTGTCTTTAATATGGATATATGATACTTTAATTTTATCACACTAAAATAAACACAATTGAATTAATAGATTTAAGGGAGATGTGAGAATGACTGTTGTGCTAGAAAAAATGAATATTAATGTTGAAAGGTTGAACCAGGATATACGCCTTTTTCCTCAGGTCCATCCAATTACAGAGGACATGAAGATAACGCATAAAGGTGTATCTAGGCTTGTAATGCTTGATAGGTATACCTTTAAGGATACTGAGAAGCTTACACTTGCAGAAGGTGACTTTGTTGTTCTAACCATTAAGGAAGATCCTAAGTTTCCTGCACGTGGTTTAGGTTTCATCGTTGACATCGATTGGGAACAAAAGACAGCACAGGTGCTAGTCGATGAAGAGTATCGCGGTGTGTTGGACAATCCTGAAGAAGTGGAAACAGGAATTGTTAATCGTTCACTTGACGTTATTGAGAAGCCACTTGAAGTCTTCTATGAGCAAATTGCAAAGAGAAATGCCACTGGTTTAGCTTCAGTTGAGAACACGGAAGAGAAGCGTAAGGAATGGTTTGAAAAGTTCTATCAAGAGCTTGTAAGTCTAAACTTCATTCCAGCTGGACGAGTTCTCTACGGAGCGGGTGCGGATACAGATGTGACGTATTTTAACTGTTACGTAATGCCGTATATTCAGGATTCTCGTGAAGGTATCTCTGAGCACCGTAAACAGGTCATGGAAATCATGAGCCGTGGTGGCGGTGTCGGAACAAACGGTTCTACCTTACGTCCACGTAACACACTAGCACGCGGTGTAAATGGTAAGTCATCTGGTTCTGTTTCATGGTTAGATGACATTGCGAAATTAACACATCTTGTTGAACAGGGTGGATCAAGACGCGGAGCTCAGATGATCATGCTTGCGGATTTTCATCCGGACATTATTGAATTCATCATTTCAAAAATGCAAAACCCAAGAATTCTTCGTTATTTAATCGAAAATACAGAAGATGAAACAATTAAAAAATACGCTCAAGAAAAGCTAAAATTCACTCCGTTTTCAGAGCAAGAGGTTCAAATGTACCAAGGTATTGTGAACTATAAACAAATTCCTGGTCTTGGTGGATTTAGTGATAAAATCATAAAAGACGCTGAACAAAAGCTAGTAACTGGTGGAACTTATAGTGTTCATAATCCGGAGTTCTTAACAGGTGCAAATATTTCTGTGTGTATCACTAAGGATTTTATGCAGGCTGTTGAAGACGATGGGTTATATGAACTTAAATTCCCAGATGTTGAAAGCTACAATGAAGAAGAGATGAAAATCTACAATGAAGAATGGCATAAGGTTGGGGACGTACGTGAGTGGGAAAAACTAGGCCATAAAGTACGTGTATATCGTAAAATCAAGGCAAAAGAGCTTTGGAACCTAATCAATATCTGTGCTACTTATGCTGCGGAACCAGGAATTTTCTTTATTGATAATGCAAACGAAATGACAAACGCGCAAAGCTACGGTCAAAAAGTTGTTGCAACAAATCCGTGTGGTAAATAGCTTGCCTCACGTTAAACATTGCGGAATAAAGCGGGGATCCTGAGATTGGCAACCCGAACCGAAGGCTGAAAGTAAAGACTCAGTCAGGGGCAACGCATAGATGGTGAACCTGTTATAACAGAATATAATCCATCCACGAGGCCGCAAAATTACACAATTTCATAAACAACCCAAATCAAGACGTGAAAATTTGAGGTGAGAGAATGAATAGAGGATATGCGGGATTCTATAAAGAACATTATTTAAGGAGTTCATACGAATACGCATATGCAAGATACCTTGATTTTCATTCTGTTCCTTGGAGCTATGAAGATACAAACTTTGATGTTGGGTATAAAGTATATAAGCCTGATTTTTTCTTCTATGGGGAAAACGGAGAAATAAAGAAGATAGTTGAAATTAAATCTCGAAATAAAAAAGCTAATGAAGATGCTAAAAAAGTTCTAGAAATAATTGCTGATAAGCACAATATTGATTGTGAATTAATTTCTTATGAGGAATTGTTAGACCTATATATGACACTAACATTCACTTTAAATTCAGTCATCACAGAATGGATAAATTCTGAACACACAACACTTAATAAGGCTGCATTTGGAGAATTGAATGGGCACTTTAACCTTAGACATAGTGAGAGTACCAAAAAGAAAATAGGCGATCATACAAAACTCCTATGGGCAAAGGACAGTGTAGCAAGACGGAAAATGCTTAGTGGATTAAGAAAAAAGAAAAAGTGGAATGAAAAAGGGCTATATTAAAACTCCTCGTGAAATAAGATTTTGTAAACAATGTGCGAAGCAATTTGAAACATTTATTACATCGGCCAAAAAATATTGTAGCCAGTCTTGTGCTGGAAAGGTTGCTATAAAAAGAGCAACAATCCATTATGTAGAACGAAGACAGATTATTCATCACGATATAAAGGATTACATTATTCGCTGGACAATTGATAATAACGAAATTGTTTCTAGAGCACCATTTAATAAAATTAAAACAACTATTTCTCCGTTATTAATAAATATCCAAACAGAATTTGGTGTAAAAGACTTCAGAGTTATATCAAAAGCTGTATTTGGTGAAGATCGTGGAAGAAAAGAATTACTAAGGTTCATGAAGAGTTTGTGTAATTAAAATGTATGCTGAACTTACGGGAACTCAACCGTAAGAACTATCGGATAAAAAGCCGGTAGGATAACATTTGCGAGAACTGGAGCAACCTCTCGCACCATACAGTGTATGTAACCTTGCAGCTGTTAATTTAGCTGAAATGGTTGATAAAGACACTAAAACTGTTAACTTTGATAAGCTTAAGCAAACAGTTGAAGTTGGAGTAAGAATGCAGGATAACGTAATCGATGCAACTCCATACTTCTTAGAAGATAATAAAAAGCAAGCGTTAGGTGAGCGCCGTGTTGGTCTAGGTGTTATGGGATTACACGACCTCCTTATCTACTGTGAGACCGAATATGGTTCAGAGGAAGGAAATAAGCTAGTTGACGATGTGTTCGAAACAATCGCAACAACTGCTTACCGTGCTTCAATCGAATTAGCAAAAGAAAAAGGCAGCTTTCCATTCTTAGAAGGTAATTCACAAGAGGATGGCAATCGTATCAGAGAAGCCTTCATAAATACTGGATACATGCAAAAAATGCCTGAAGATATCAAAGAAGGAATCAAAGAACACGGAATTCGTAACTCACACTTACTAACTGTGGCTCCAACAGGCAGCACAGGAACAATGGTTGGCGTCTCAACAGGTTTAGAACCTTACTTCTCATTCTCATATTTCAGAAGTGGACGCTTAGGTAAGTTTATTGAAGTAAAAGCAGATATCGTTCAGGAATATTTAGAGCAGCATCCAGAAGCAGATCCAAACAACCTTCCTAACTGGTTCGTTTCTGCAATGGAGCTATCACCCGAAGCACATGCTGATGTACAATGCGTCATCCAACGTTGGATTGACAGCTCCATCAGTAAAACTGTTAATGCACCAAAAGGCTATACTGTTTCTCAAGTAGAAGCTGTATATGAGCGCCTCTACAAAGGTGGAGCAAAAGGTGGAACGGTTTACGTTGATGGAAGCCGGGACGCTCAAGTTCTTACATTAAAAGCGGAAGAGAATACTTTTGATGATACAGAAGTTACAACAGAGGAAGAAGAAAAACCAAAAAACCGTGTAGTCCTTATGGATACTATCATGGATTTACGTCAAACTGACGTTACAATTGGTTCTGAAGTAGGCGATACATGCCCGGTATGTCGTCAAGGTACAGTAGAAGATCTTGGTGGATGTAACACATGTACAAACTGTAATGCTCAACTAAAATGTGGATTGTAATTTAAACAGTAAGAGGGAATCAAATCGATTCCTTCTTTTTTTTATTTTCAAAGATAATCATACGTACTAATTCCCAAGCTTCGTGATTACAAATGTATAAAGGCATTGTTTTAACATTTTTTAGCAGAACTCCCTTACTTCTATAGTGGGGGATTGGGAGGGGTTCTATGTTAATCGATGGCGTTTTTTCGGGTGGAGGCATAAAAGGATTTGCGCTAATTGGCGCGTATCAGGCAATTGAGGCAAGGGGATTGGCTTTTAAAAGAATGGCCGGAACTAGTGCAGGTTCCTTAGTTGCCTCCCTAATTGCGGCGGGTTACACAAGTGGTGAAATTATTGCCCTCATGGAAGAATTAGACCTCAGTGCTTTTTTGGATCAACGAAAAGCCCTGTTGCCTACACCCCTAGCTAAATGGCTTCTTTTATATTGGCGGCTTGGTTTATATAAAGGCGATATGTTAGAGAAATGGATTTATCAAAAGCTCCGCGCGAAGGGTGTTGTGACCTTTCAAAACCTCCCGCAAGGTCGATTAAGGATTATTGCCTCTGATTTAACGAATGGAAGAATCATAGTGTTGCCAGATGATTTAGAACGCTATGGCATTCATCCGGCATCCTTTCCGGTTGCAAAAGCGGTTCGGATGAGCTGTAGCCTCCCTTATTTTTTTGAGCCCGTCCGTTTAAAAGACTATCAAGGCAATACAATCGTAGTGGATGGTGGGGTATTATCAAACTTTCCAATTTGGCTTTTTGATGAAGAAAAAAAATTAAAAAAACGCCCTGTCCTTGGAATTAAGCTGAGTGGAAATAGTCAGCAGCAAAAACAAAATAAAATTAACAATGCCATCGATATGTTTGGAGCCCTCTTCGAAACCATGAAAAATGCCCATGATGCACGCTATATCTCACGTCGACATGAAAAAAACATCATTTTTATACCAATTGAAAGTGGTTTGACGACAGAGTTTAGTGTAACGGATGAAAAAAAGCAAGAACTCATTCAGATAGGTAAAAAGCGTGCTGAAGCCTTTTTACGAACCTGGGGTTATTAAAGGAGAATCAAAAAAACTTTATTCAGTCAACTGCTGAATAAAGTTAAAATAATGCTCGATTCTTCTTTTTTCCCTTTTTTCCTTCAATTACGGTTAGGTGTGTCGTATTCGTTTTTCTCTTTTTGTGAATAGACGATACAGTCGATCGTTTTGTCGCGCTTGTCGTAGGTTTCTTACTGCCCACTCCAATAGTCTGTGCCTTTTTTTGACTTCCAGTTTTAAATCGCTTCCTTGATTGTTTAGCTGCGCGTAAATAAGCGGAATGTTCCTTTCCTCCCATTCGTCGACTAATCACAAATTTATATAGTAGATAGATTATACCTATGAATAGGAAAATCATGCCTGCTTGCACGAGTAATGAACCCGGACGAGTGAATAGAGTGTAGACAAATCCAAGTGCACCTAATCCTAGTAAAATCATGACGACTATATTTGATTTACGACGTTTCATGAGATACACCTCCTGAAAGCTATACTTATATTGTATTATAAAACAATATCGTTGTTGCTCGTATATTTCATTAAATTAATTGATAATTGTAAAAAAAATAAGTACTTCTTCTTATATATATTCTACAAGAAATACTAATAAACCTCTATGTTAACAACATCAATTATGACAATTTTATTTTTATTCCAATAAACATTTACTATTGTGCCCAGCAATTTCCATTACTACACATTTTTCCACGAATCTTTTTTATATAGATTAAAAAAGTTCTGGACATACTACCAAATGGAGGTGTTGATCTATGGTAGATGCTGAAAAAAAGAATCCAGAACTTGAACAAAATAAAAAAGACCGTGAGATGTCTATAATCGGTAAGGTTGTTGTGATAGGTTTGTTCGGGGGCATTTTTTGGAGTTTGCTGTCCTATTTTACGTATGTTTTCCATTTTACTGAACTTAGCCCAAATCTAATTCTTAAGCCATGGATCCTTGGTGATTGGAAAAATCGTGTGTTAGGTCAGTTTATTGGAATTTTTGTGATTGGTATTATATCAATCGGAGTAGCATTTATATATTATGCTTTACTAAAAAAGTTAAAGTCCATTTGGGTTGGTGTCGGTTTTGGCATCGTTTTATGGCTAATTGTGTTTTATCTGTTTAATCCAATCTTTCCGGATATCAAAACCGTTGCCGAACTTGACCGTAATACAGTTATTACTACAATATGCTTTTATATACTATATGGTGTCTTTATTGGTTACTCGATTTCATTTGAGCAAAATGAAATGAAGGGAGAAAGGCAAGCTGTCTCTACAAATGAGTAGGTAAATGAAGGGGAATTATGATAGAATGTTCTTGTTCGAACATTCTATTTTTAAGGGAGTTTTACGTATTAGAGCATTTAGGGGGAAAGCTAGATGAGTAAATTAGAAAAATTACGAGAGAGTTTTTCTGGCTATGGAATCGATGGTTTATTGGTTACCAATAGCTACAACAGACGTTACATAACAAATTTCACCGGCACAGCAGGTGTTGCCCTCATTTCTCGAGAGAAGTCAGTTTTTATTACAGATTTTCGCTATGTGGAGCAAGCAAATGAACAAGTGAAGGAATTTGAAATTGTGCAACATTCAGGTCCGATCATTGAAGAGGTCGCTAAACAAGCTGAAAAAATGGGAATTAAAAAGCTTGGATTTGAGCAGGAGGATCTTTCTTTTGCGACATATACTGCATACGATAAAGAAGTGAAGGCAGAACTTGTCCCTGTATCAGGTACAATTGAAAAGTTACGCTTGATTAAGACAGAATCAGAGATTAAGATATTAAAGGAAGCAGCGGAGATAGCTGACGCCGCCTTTACACATATCTTAGATGTGATTCGTCCTGGCATTACAGAAATTGAAGTTTCAACTGAGTTAGAATTCTTTATGCGAAAACAGGGTGCTACTTCATCTTCATTCGACACAATTGTTGCATCAGGTTATCGTTCTGCCTTACCACACGGGGTAGCAAGCGATAAAGTGATTGAAAAGGGTGATTTTGTAACTCTAGATTATGGAGCATACTATAAAGGATATTGTTCTGACATCACACGTACCGTTGCAGTTGGTACTCCAAGCGATGAACTAAGAAATATTTATGAAGTTGTTTTAGAGGCTCAACTTCGTGGTATGGCAGGGATCAAGGCTGGCATTACAGGTAAAGAAGCTGATGCTCTAACTCGTGATTACATTGCGGAAAAAGGATATGGCGAATATTTTGGTCATTCCACCGGCCATGGACTTGGTATGGAGGTTCATGAGCAGCCATCCTTATCATTCCGATCTGACAATGTACTTGAACCAGGTATGATCGTAACCTGTGAACCAGGAATATACATAGCAGGTTTAGGTGGCGTGAGAATTGAAGACGATCTTGTTGTTAGAAAAGACGGCAACGAAACTCTTACTTTCTCTAAAAAGGAATTAATTATTCTTTAGACAAAGATTTGTCACCAATTGAATTAGGAGGAAATAATATATGATTTCAGTTAACGATTTTCGTACAGGTTTGACAATTGAGGTAGATGGTGGAATTTGGAGAGTTATGGATTTCCAACACGTGAAGCCAGGAAAAGGTGCTGCATTCGTTCGTTCGAAGCTTCGTAATTTACGCTCAGGTAATGTGCAAGAAAAAACCTTCCGCGCCGGTGAAAAAGTAGCAAAAGCACAAATCGAAAACCGTAGAATGCAATATCTATATGCGAATGGTGATTCACATGTATTCATGGACAATGAATCCTATGAGCAAATCGAGCTACCAGCATCTGCGATTGAATATGAGTTAAAGTTCTTGAAAGAAAATATGGAAGTTCACATCATGATGTTCCAAAGCGAAACGCTAGGGGTCGAGCTTCCAAATACAGTTGAGCTTAAAGTTACTGAAACAGAGCCTGGTATTAAAGGGGACACTGCTTCTGGTGGTTCTAAACCAGCTACTCTTGAAACAGGCTTAGTTGTACAAGTTCCTTTCTTCATTAATGAAGGAGATGTGTTAATCATCAACACAGATGAAGGATCTTATATATCACGCGCATAATAAATAATGTTGAGGACTCACCGTTTGAGGTGGGTTCTTTTTTTATCTATAAAATCTACAGTACTTCTACCACATTACATATCATCAAAAAAATTTCCCTTCTGAATTTAATTAAACAAGCATAGGTTGTACAAAAGAAATTTTATTGGGTGGGGACTACGATGAAACGAATGTTTTCGATGTTTGATTCTTCTGTTTTAACGATGGCTGGACTGAGGATTATCTCTGGATGTTTGGAAATTACGGCAGCCATATTAATGCTGGCTTTTAATGATGTGAAAAAGGCACTAGCCGTCAATGCGCTACTGGCGATTGTCGGTCCGTTTATTTTGATAGCGACGATGTCGATCGGTCTAATCGGATTAGCAGACCAGCTGTCTTATTCAAAGCTTCTATTCATAGGGCTTGGGGTTGGGTTTATTTTGTATGGTATCTTCCGGTAGAAATCGGATGAGTAGGCATAATGTGTCCAAGCTAGCATACATTGAATTATGAGAGATCATATGAGGAGTTTACTATATGAATGAAATAGTTGAGGTATTACCGAAATCAATCGCTAACCTAATTGCTAAGTATCCTCCAGAAAGAATAGAAAAAATGGAAGAAATCCGAATTAGGGTCTCGAGACCTCTTGAAGTTATTGAGAATGGAATCCCGATTTTCCATAACTATATCGTTACAGGTGAAGATGCCCTTCAGCTCCTCAACAAGCTAGGTCAATATTCGATTTATACACTTGAGGAAGAGTTGAAGCGTGGCTATGTCACAATCCAAGGCGGGCATCGAGTGGGACTAGCTGGTAAGGTCATTACTGAAAAGGGAAAAGTCAAAGCCATTCGAGATGTAACCTCCTTCAATATTCGGGTTGCCAAACAAAAAATCGGTGTTGCTGCACCACTTGCTCCTTATCTCTATGACTCATATTGGAAAAACACCATCATAATTGGTCCGCCTCAAACCGGTAAAACAACATTATTAAGGGACCTTGCAAGGATGATCAGTTCAGGAATTAAATCGAGAGGTATTCCCGCAATGAAAGTGGGAATCGTTGATGAACGTTCTGAGATTGCTGGTTGTGTAAAAGGTGTTCCACAAGTATCTCTAGGTCCAAGGGTTGATGTACTAGATGCCTGTCCGAAGGCAGAGGGCATGATGATGATGATTAGGTCGATGAGTCCTGATGTTTTAATAGTGGACGAGATTGGTAGAGAGGAAGACAGTCAGGCAATTATGGAGGCTGTAAATGCTGGTGTAAGCTTGATTGTCACAGCACATGGTCATCAGATTTCTGACCTCATGAAGCGACCGTCTCTAGAAACAATGATAAACGCAGGAGTAATGGAGAGATATGTAGAGCTATCACGCACAAAAGGACCAGGTACTGTAAAAGCCATCCTTGGTCCAACTGGAAAGCAACTTTTACCAAAAGTGAGCGTGACGTAAATGATAAAAATAATTGGAGCCATATTTATATTACTTGCAACAACATGGGCTGGATTTGAAGCGGCACGCAAATTAAGTGAGAGGCCTCGCCAGCTCAGGATGCTTAAAACGGCCTTGCAATCACTAGAGGCAGAAATCATGTATGGACATGTTCCATTAATTGATGTGGCTACCCATCTTTCACGACAAATTCCGAAGCCAGTTTCTTATTTTTTCGAAGGTTTTGCAAAACGGCTTCAAACGGGCGAGGTCAGTGTCAAGGTAGCCTGGGATGAGAGTCTGAAACAAGTGTCTAAGTTGACCGCTTTTCACCAAGGAGAAACTGAGATTCTTCAGCAGTTTGGTGAGACACTTGGGCAGCATGACAGAACTTCACAGCAGAAGCACATTTTGCTTGCTATTACCCATCTTGAACGAGAAGAAAGCGAAGCAAAAGATAGACAATTGCGTTATGAAAAAATGGTGAAAAGCCTGGGCTTTTTGTCAGGATTATTAGTAGTCATTTTATTGATTTAGGGGGAGAAGAAGCGAATGGGAGTGGATGTAAATATTATTTTTCAAATAGCCGGTGTAGGAATAGTGGTTGCCTTTCTCCATACAATCCTAGATCAAATGGGTAAAAAGGAGTACGCCCAGTGGGTTACACTTTTGGGCTTCATCTATATCCTGTTTATGGTTGCAACAATCGTAGAGGACCTCTTTAAAAAGATTAAATCTGTATTCCTCTTTCAGGGGTAAGGAGGGGATGAGCGATTGAGATTATTCAAATCGTTGGATTAGGTTTAATTGGAACCTTTCTAGCACTCATTGTAAAAGAACAAAAACCAACCTTTGCCTTTATGCTTGTTGTGTTTATCGGCTGTGTGATTTTTCTCTTTTTAGTTGGAGAAATCGCAGATATTATTCGGATGCTTGAGAAGGTTGCCATTAATGCAAATGTGAACACTGTGTATGTTGAAACAATTCTTAAAATCATCGGAATTGCCTATATCGCTGAATTTGGAGCACAAATTACAAAGGATGCAGGTCAAGGATCAATTGCCTCAAAGATTGAACTCGGAGGAAAAATCTTAATTTTAGCAATGGCGATACCAATATTAACAGTTTTAATAGAAACAATAATTGGGCTTATTCCTAGTTAATCTATTGAAACGAATGTTTCAAGGGGGTGGTTGGCGTGACCGGTAGTAAAGCTTTTTCTTTCCTAATCTTATTGCTTTTCTTTTTTTCTTTACCTCAAATTGTACAAGCCTCACCCTCACAGCAAGAAATCATCGACAATCAAATTCAAAATCAGGTTGAGGAACAGTTAGAAACCCTCGGCATCGACGAAATAAAACAATTTTGGGATGAAATTGTAACGGAATATGGCGGGTATTTACCTGAAAGTCAAAAGGGTAGTTTACTAGAATTCATCCGCGGCGAAAAAGAGCTGTCATTGAAGGAATGGCTTCTTGGACTCGTCAAATTCGTGTTCCACGAGTTAATTGCAAATGGAAAGCTTCTTAGCACACTGATCATGCTTACGATTTTTAGTATGTTTTTACAAACACTTCAAAATTCATTTGAGAAAAGCGCTGTCAGCAAGGTCGCTTATTCGATTGTATATATGGTGTTAATCATCATCGCGTTAAATAGCTTCCGGGTTGCCATTATGTACACAGAGGAAGCCATCCAGTCGATGATCAACTTTATCTTAGCATTAGTGCCATTATTGCTTGCATTAGTAGCATCATCAGGTGGAATAGCATCAGCGGCATTTTTCCACCCACTGATTTTATTTTTAATGAATACAAGTGGGCTTTTGATTCAATATATCGTTTTACCGCTCTTGTTTATGTCTGCGTTGCTGAGCATCGTAAGTACTTTAAGTGAACAGTACAAGGTGACACAGCTTGCCAAGTTACTCCGAAATGTGAGTATTGGAATCATTGGTGTCTTTTTGACCATTTTTCTTGGAGTGATATCCGTACAAGGAACCACGACAGCGGTTGCGGACGGAATAACAATCCGGACGGCAAAATTTCTTACCGGCAATTTTATACCTGTCATTGGTCGAATGTTCACCGATGCCACCGATACCGTAATAAGTGCATCAGTTATATTAAAAAATACAGTGGGGATTTTTGGGGTGGTAATCCTTTTGTTAATTGCTACGTTTCCGGCAATCAAGGTGCTGTCCTTAGCGATTATTTATAAGCTGGCAGCAGCGCTCTTACAGCCACTTGGAGGAGGACCTGTCATTGAATGTTTAGATATCATCAGTAAAAGTGTCATTTATATTTTTGCAGCATTAGC
The DNA here is from genome assembly GCF_036962705.1 of Bacillus sp. JJ1562. Lineage (NCBI taxonomy): Bacteria > Bacillati > Bacillota > Bacilli > Caryophanales > Bacillaceae > Bacillus > Bacillus sp. JJ1562. The sequence continues at coordinate 142,610 of NZ_JBALOQ010000018.1, read as the reverse complement.
AATCGTGTCGCTGATGTTTTTCCTGAGTATCACGGTCATTGTAGCTGCTGGAAACCTGACATTAATGGTTAGATAACAAATGAGATTGGGGGTGAGGACGCTGAGTTTTATTGCTGAATGGATAACGAATATTATTTTATTTATTTTACTCGCCACAATTGTGGACATGCTGTTGCCAAATTCGAGTATGCAAAAATACGTGAAAATGGTAACAGGGCTATTATTAATCCTAATTATCTTAACTCCGTTGTTCTCCCTTTTTAAATCTGATTTGGATCAGGCCTTGTTAAATATGAACTTAAAGCCGGTTCAAACCGAAAAAAATCTAGAAAATTTAATAGATTTGAAGAAAAAAGAAATACAAGCCTCACAACGTGCATATGCTGTAGAAACAGTGCAAGTCCAAATCATAAATGACATTAAAGAGGAGTTGATGAAAAATCAAGCAAATCTCACAGTTCAAGATGTAGCAATACACCTTACTAATGAAGCTGAAAACAATGAGACTGTTTCTTATGATGACATTCAGTCAATCGAGGTGGTGCTATCAAAAGAGACTGCCGAGCCTGATAATGTCCCAGTAGTCAAACAAGTTGAGATTGATACCTCCAAACAGATTGAACCAGTGAATAAAAAAGTAGACCAAACCAACGTCAAAGCAATCACAAAATCATTATCTACTAGATGGGAAATTGACTCAGAAAAAATCGTAGTCACTGTGGAAGGGGGGAAAGAGTCGTAGATGGATAAGAACAAAGGAATTTTGAACACAATCAAAGGGATGTTCCCCGGATCTAAGGATGATCCGCCAGATAAAAAGGGAAACAGGAAAAATCAATATTTCTTGCTTTTATTAGGAGTTGGAATTGTCTTTATGTTAATAAGTAATCTATTTTCAGATGATAAACCAACATCTTCTGTGATGACTGCATCTTCAGATGTAAGTGCAAAAGATGAGCCAGCATTTGGGCAGCAAAAGGATGACCTGACAATGGCAATTTCAAAATATGAGGATCGTTATAAAAACGAGCTCAAGGAGGCACTTGAAGCCATTGCTGGTGTCGAAGACGTAATCGTTTCGGTTAGTGTAGATGCTACTGAAACAAAAATACTTGAAAAGAACACCGTAACCCAAAGCCAAATCACAAATGAAGAGGACAGGGATGGTGGGAAACGACAAGTAGAGGATATTACATCAGATGAGCAAACTGTAATCATTCGCAGTGGTGATTCAGAAACACCAATCGTCCTGAAAATTGAAAAGCCAGAAATACGCAGTGTTCTAATCGTCGCTAAGGGTGTTGAGAACGCGAAAATAAAACAAATGGTAGTGGAGGCTGTTACAAAAGGATTTGATGTTCCAAATCATAAAGTAGCTGTTGTACCAAGGAAAACGAAGGGGGATTCATAAAATGTTATTGAAAAAGCAAACGGTGTGGTTATTAACAATGCTAAGTCTAGTTGTTGTGTTGTCAGTCTATTACATTACAACACCTGAAAATAACAATAATAATGTTGCAGTGGAGCAAGACGAGCAAAAGGACAATGAAAAAGAAAATATGGAAACATCCACTGATAATAAAGAAACATCCACTGAGAATAAAGACGGTACGAGTGTTACTGTAGAAGAAGATGAAGATGGCAATGTCATTTCTTCTGTTGCAAGTGATGATATGTTTGCGGAATTACGTCTTCAGGTTGACGAGCATCGTAGTAAATTAAGAAGCACTTTAGAAGAACAAACAGCTTCAACAGAACTTACTGCTGATCAAAAAAATAAAGCATATGAAGATTTAAAAAAGCTAGATGATATTCAGACAAAAGAAAAGATTATTGAAACAATGATTAAAAGTAATAACTACGACGATGCTCTAGTTCGAGTAGAGGGCGATAAAATTAAAATTACAGTTAAATCAAAGGATAGCTCAAAGAAGCAAGCTAACGAGATCCTACGACTTGTTCGAAGTGAGTTAGGTGAACTTCAAAATGTGGCAGTACAATTTGAAGTATCTGGTGAAAAAGAAAAATAATGTTAACGAAAGCACGGTATAAATGGCCGTGCTTTTTTGTTTTTTTATAAAAAAATGAAAATCAGGAAAAGATTTGGTATGATTGGATTACCGATGTTAGCGTTTTCGATAAAAAATCTCTGCAAAATATTGAAATGACCCTTTTAAATATCGTATCATATTAGTATGTGGTACTAATACTAGCAATAAAATGCTACTCTAAAATTTCGTAATATATTTTGATTTATTTACAAGGAGTGTAAGGAATGTTAAAAATTCAAGAGCTACGTGAGCTTATTAAGTTAGTTGATCAATCAAATATTGATGAGTTTACCTTTGAGAGCGAAGGCTCAAAAATTAAAATGAAAAAAAATAAAGAAGTAGCTGTTCAAACAGTTGTTGAAAGCAAGGTACAAGCACAGCCTGTTGCTCCAGTTGTTACAGAGGTAGCTCAGCCTGCTGCGCAACCGGTACAACCACAGGCAGTGCCAGCAGAACCTGTTGCAACTGCACCAGCAGTTGATAAAAACTTACATAAAATTGTTTCACCGATGGTTGGTACTTTCTATTCATCTCCATCACCAGATGCTGATGTGTATGTTCAAAAAGGTGATAAAGTAAAAGAAGATTCTGTTGTATGTATTGTTGAAGCAATGAAGCTATTTAACGAAATCGAAGCAGAAGTAAATGGAGAAATCGTTGAAATACTAGTTGAGAATGGTCAGCTTGTGGAGTATGGCCAACCATTATTCCTAGTAAAAGCATAAGTAAGGAGCGACCGTATGTTAAAAAAGATATTAATAGCAAATCGAGGAGAAATTGCAGTCCGTATCATTCGAGCTTGTAAAGAGCTTGGAATTGAAACGGTAGCCGTTTTCTCTGAAGCAGACCGTGAATCTCTTCACGTTCAATTAGCAGATGAGGCCTATTGTATTGGACCTAAATCTTCAAAAGATAGCTATTTGAATTTTACAAATATTATTAGCGTGGCAAAGCTAACAGAAAGCGAAGGTATTCACCCTGGATATGGCTTCTTAGCAGAAAATGCGGATTTCGCAGAGCTTTGCCGTGAAGTAAATCTAACCTTCATTGGTCCGAGTCCTGAAGCCATTAACAAGATGGGTACAAAGGATGTTGCTCGTGAAACAATGAGAGAAGCAGGGGTACCAATCGTGCCTGGTTCTCAAGGAATTATCAAGGATGCAGAGGAAGCAATCGCACTTGCAAATGATATGGGATACCCTGTTATTATCAAAGCTACTGCTGGTGGCGGCGGTAAAGGGATCCGTGTGGCTAAGGATGAAGAGGAGCTAGTTAAAGGTATCAACATCACTCAGCAAGAAGCAGCAACAGCCTTTGGTAACCCTGGGGTATATATTGAAAAATATATTCAAGATTTCCGTCATGTAGAGATTCAAGTGTTAGCAGATAACCATGGAAATGTGATACATTTAGGAGAAAGAGATTGCTCGATTCAACGTCGTTTGCAAAAACTTGTTGAAGAAACTCCATCACCTGCTCTAAACGAAACAACAAGACAAAAAATGGGTGATGCTGCTGTTAAAGCAGCTCAAGCTGTTAACTATTCAGGTGCGGGAACAATCGAATTCATCTATGATCATATCAATGATAAATTCTACTTCATGGAAATGAATACAAGAATTCAAGTTGAGCATCCCGTTACAGAGATGGTAACCGGTGTAGACCTAATCAAGGAACAAATTCGTGTTGCATCTGGACAAGAGCTTTCCTTAACTCAAAGTGATGTAACCTTTAATGGTTGGGCAATTGAATGCCGAATCAATGCAGAGAATCCTGAGAAGAATTTCATGCCTTCTCCTGGGAAGATTGAAATGTATCTACCACCTGGTGGTTTTGGGGTAAGAGTAGACTCTGCTGTCTATCCAGGCTATTCAATACCCCCTTATTATGATTCCATGATTGCAAAGCTCATTACATATGGGGCAACGAGGGAAGAAGCAATTGCAAGAATGAAGCGTGCGCTTAGTGAATTTGTAATTGAAGGTGTACACACGACGATTCCTTTCCACCTCCGTCTAATGAATCATGAAAAATTTGTAGGTGGGGAATTCAATACAAAATTTCTTGAATTATATGAGGTTATGAAGTAGTACAATCAAATACGCCTTGGCGTATTTGCGCCCGATTTTTTTAAGCACACACGAGGTGGGTCACAAAGACGCTGCCACAGGATGTGGCGAACTTAGTCTTTGATCCTATGCGAGATACAGTGAAACTTCAATCAGTAGATGCTTTATTTCACAGATTGTTAGTTGAACCAATCGGGCATTAACTGGAAGTTGCCCTTCATAAGGACATAGTGCCAGTTAATGCGGGGGAAATTTCCTATGAAAAATCGTGGCATCCGGCGGAGGCTTAACTTTATTCAGATGGGATTTGAACCCCCATCTGAATTGATTACTCATCCAGCATTTATCCACCACATATAGAAGTGATGGACTGAATAAAGTTAAATATAGGAGGTGCTTGCTGATGGCAGCGGAAACGAATATTTTAGAAATGAATCAAGGTAGCAACAGTCTTGGTAAGGTTGAAATCGCACCAGAGGTAATCGAAGTAATTGCAGGTATCGCTTCTTCAGAGGTTGAAGGAGTAGCTTCAATGAGAGGTAACTTTGCTACAGGTGTAGTTGAGAAACTTGGAAAGAAAAATCATGGAAAAGGTGTTAAAGTTGAATTAACAGAAACAGGTATTATTGTGGATGTATTCTGTGTCATGAACTTTGGCGTATCCATTCCTAACGTTGCTCGTCAAATTCAAGACAATGTACGTCAAGCTTTATTGAATATGACAGCTCTAGATGCAAATGAGGTAAACATCCACGTTGTTGGTGTCTTATTTGAATCCCAAAAACCGGAAGTTCAAATCGAAGAAGAAATGTAAGCAAGTGAGAACTGTCTGATGGCAAACGCTATCAGACTTTTTTATTTTTATTCTTCCATTTAAGGATTGGTTTTTATTTTGAAATTATTTTATGATATTATCATGTTATTGGAATGTAACTGATAGGGACAAAAGTTTTATATACATAAAGGAGAAATAATTAGTATGAAAAGACGTACAGCTAGACAGAAGGCTTTGCAATCGTTATTTCAGGTTGATGTAAGCGAGAGTGATCCGAAGGAAGCGATTGAAAGCGTATTGGAAGAAGAGTCTTCTGATCCTTTCCTGGAGCAACTCGTTCATGGAGTTGTCGAACATAAAGAAGAAATTGATGAGTTATTACGAGAGCATCTAGAAAAATGGAATTTAGAAAGACTTGCAAATGTGGACCGGTCGATTTTACGAATTGCTGTTTTTGAAATGAAATATGTAGAGGAAATTCCCGTAAAAGTAAGTATTGATGAGGCAATTGAGCTCGCCAAAGAATTTGGTGATGATAGCTCTAGTCGTTTCATCAATGCGATTCTATCGAAAATAAAAGATACATTATTGAAGTGATCATACCTATGTATAACTCAAAAATTGTTTGATGTATAAAGGGAGAGTTGAAAATGGCAGCAGAGATAATTAGTGGGAAAGAATTAGCACAAACAAAACGCAACGAACTTGCAAAGGAAGTACAGAAGTTATCACAGGAAGGAATCATACCAGGTTTAGCTGTGCTTTTGGTTGGTAATGACCCAGCTTCAAGATCCTATGTAAAAGGAAAAGATAAAGCGTGTAAGGAAACTGGCATTCATTCTTTAATGCTTGAATATCCGGAGACGATCACAGAAGAATTTTTACTTGGGGAAATTGACCGCCTAAATCAAGATCCATCTATCCATGGAATTCTTGTTCAATTACCATTGCCAAAAACAATTAATGAAACAGCTGTTATCGAAAAAATCTCACCTGAAAAAGATGTAGATGGCTTCCATCCAATTAATATTGGACGAATGATGACTGGACAAGATGCCTTCCTTCCGTGTACACCATTTGGAATTATTGAAATGGTGAAATCGAAGCAGATTTCTATTGAAGGGAAGCATGTCGTTGTTGTTGGAAGAAGTAATATTGTTGGAAAACCTGTTGGTCAGCTCTTCCTTAAAGAAAATGCTACCGTGACCTATTGCCATTCAAAAACGACAAATCTAAAAGAAATGACTCTTCAAGCTGATATTTTAGTTGCTGCTGTTGGTAAGGCGAATTTTATTCCTGCTGACTATATTAAAGAAGGTGCAGTTGTGATTGATGTTGGCGTTAATCGTCTTGAATCAACTGGAAAGCTTGTTGGTGACGTTGTGTTTGATGATGCAAAGAAAAAAGCAAGCTATATTACACCAGTACCTGGGGGCGTCGGACCAATGACGATTACAATGCTTCTGCATAATACAGTTCAATCATCAAAGAATGTTGCCCTTCTTTCAAGGAAGTAGGGATCGGTTAGAATGGAACAAAATCGTTATTTAACCGTAACAGCTCTAACCAAGTATATTAAGCGTAAATTTGATGCCGACCCGCACCTTCAAGATATTTGGGTGAAGGGGGAAATTTCAAATTTTAAAGCACACAGTCGTGGGCATATGTATTTTACAATCAAGGACCAACAAGCACGAATTCAAGCTGTTATGTTTGCTGGCTACAACCGTGAGTTGAAGTTTACCCCTGAAAACGGGATGAAAGTATTACTCCGCGGTGAGGTTACAGTATTTGAATCGAACGGTAATTATCAGCTCTATGTAAAAGAAATGCAGCCTGACGGAATCGGGAATTTATATTTAGCCTATGAAGAAATGAAAAAGCGTCTTGAGGCAGAAGGGCTTTTTTCGCAAAAGTATAAAAAGCCAATTCCAAAAATCCCTCATTATATTGGGATTGTTACATCGCCGACAGGTGCAGCAATCCGGGATATTATCACAACGATAAGACGTAGATATCCGATTGCAAAGGTCATTGTTTTTCCTGCTTTAGTCCAAGGTGTCAATGCAGGACCTTCCATAGTAAAGACCATACAAAAAGCGAATGAATTTGGAAAAATTGACGTACTTATTGTTGGACGTGGTGGTGGTTCGATTGAGGAGCTTTGGGCATTTAATGAGGAAATTGTTGCACGCGCGATTTTTCAGTCGAAGGTTCCGATTATTTCAGCGGTAGGACATGAGACAGATATTACGATTGCTGATTTTGTTGCGGATCTACGTGCACCTACACCAACAGCGGCAGCGGAATTGGCTGTTCCGCATATGGCCGAGCTTTCAGAACGTTTATTAGTGAGACACACACGTCTATTACGTGCTATGAAGGAAAAACTGGTAAATGATACGAAACGATTAGATACATTAAAAAAATCCTATGCTTTTCGTTTTCCAAAGAATCTCTATGATCAGAAAGAGCAACAGCTTGATCGCTTGGTAGAACGTTTAGAAAGAGAAGGTGTTATGGCAATTGCTCGTAAGCAAGAGGAATTTCAAAAGCTAAAGCTAAGATTGCAGCATAACCATCCAAGTGCAAAGCTTATTCAAGCAAAGCAAAAGCAGGACCTAAATACGAAAATGCTATTAAAGGAATTTGCACAAATTTTAAAACAAAAGCAATATGTCTTTTCATCGACAGTAGCAAAGCTTGAAGCACTTAGTCCATTAAAAATCATGGACCGTGGCTATAGCCTTGTATACGATCAGGAAGAACATATAGTGAAAAGTGTACAGCAAGTTGAAATGGGGAATCGAATCAAGGTGAAGCTTAAGGACGGTCATCTTGACTGTGAAGTAATTGAGATAGAGGAGAGACAGTAAATGAGTGAAGAGAAGGTATTATCCTTTGAGGAAGCAATGGAGCAGCTCGAACATATTGTTGAGCGTCTTGAAGAAGGGGATGTCCCATTAGAAAAAGCAATCACTTATTTCCAAGATGGAATGAAGCTTTCAAAGCTTTGTCATGACAAGCTTCAGCACGTTGAAAAGCAAATGGAGCAAATTTTGCGTGAAGATGGCGAACTTGAGCCGTTTACGATTCAGGAGGAAGAATAATAGTGAGACAAACTGAGGTAGAGCAATTTTTAAACGTACAAAAGAAGAATATTGAAGAGCAGCTGCCAACGTATATTTCACACTTATCAGCTCCGCAAAACATCAAGGATGCCATGCAATATTCGCTTGAAGCAGGTGGGAAACGAATTCGCCCGTTATTGCTGTTAGGGACGCTTCGTTCCTTTGGTAAAGATGAGAATATTGGATTGCCAACTGCTTGTGCAATTGAAATGATTCATACGTATTCCCTTGTTCATGATGATCTTCCAAGTATGGATGATGATGATCTTCGTAGGGGAAAGCCAACCAATCATAAGGTCTTTGGAGAAGCAATCGCGATTTTAGCAGGGGACGCCCTTTTGACTTATAGCTTTCAGGTAATTTCTGAATCCATGAGAGACCACATCTCCCCTGAAAAGAAGCTTTTACTCATTACTGAGTTAGCAAAAGCCTCAGGACCTGAAGGAATGGTTGGTGGACAGGTTGCTGATATGGAAGGTGAAGGAGCAGTCTTAAACCTAGAAGAACTAGAATACATTCATCGCCATAAAACTGGAAAATTATTAGCATATAGTGTAATTGCAGGGGCAATTCTTGCAGATGCTACTAGTGAACAGCTCGATAAGCTCACACAATTTGCTCATCATTTAGGCTTAGCTTTTCAAATTCGTGATGACATTTTAGATATTGAAGGCACAGAAGTTGTACTTGGGAAACCGGTCGGCAGTGATACAGGCAATCATAAAAATACATATCCTGCTTTATTAACGCTTGAAGGTGCAAAGGAAAAATTAACTTTTCATACAGATGAAGCAAAACGGTTTTTATATAGTGTTGATATGAAACATGATATACTAGACTATATGTGCAATCTAATCGCATCTAGAGATCATTAAATATACTCAATCAAAGTATATGAAATGCGCTAATAGTAAATGAAAGTGAGTGAAACCTTTGGATCTTCTAAGTATTAAAGACCCTAAGTTCCTTAAAAATATGTCTATAGACGAATTGAATAATTTGAGTCAGGATATCCGTCAATTTTTAATAGAGAAACTTTCAAAGACCGGTGGACATATTGGCCCTAACCTTGGCGTTGTTGAATTAACAATTGCATTACATAAGGAGTTTAACAGTCCAAAGGATAAATTTATCTGGGATGTTGGACACCAGTCCTATGTACATAAAATTTTGACAGGACGGGCTTGTGAATTTGATACATTGCGTCAATATAAAGGGCTATGTGGGTTTCCGAAGCGTGTTGAAAGTGAGCATGACGTTTGGGAAACTGGACATAGCTCAACGAGTCTTTCCGCAGCGATGGGAATGGCTGTTGCACGTGATGTAAAAGGAACTAAGGAATTTGTCGTTCCCATCATTGGTGATGGTGCCTTAACGGGTGGGATGGCACTGGAAGCATTAAATCATATCGGACATGAAATGAAAGACATGATTGTCATTCTAAATGACAATGAAATGTCAATAGCACCAAATGTAGGTGCTCTTCATCATGTCCTTGCGAGATTACGTACAGCAGGTAAATATAACTGGGTAAAAGATGAGCTTGAACTCTTACTCAAGAAAATCCCAGCTGTAGGTGGAAAACTTGCAGCAACAGCTGAGCGTGTGAAAGATAGTCTTAAATATCTTCTTGTATCTGGAGTCTTCTTTGAGGAACTAGGATTCACATACCTAGGTCCGATTGATGGACATAATTTTGAGGATTTATTTGAAACTCTTCAATATGCAAAGAAAACAAAGGGCCCAGTACTAGTCCATGTGATTACGAAAAAAGGAAAAGGCTATACTCCTGCTGAAACAGACAAAGTAGGTACATGGCATGGAACAGGCCCATATAAAATTGAAACAGGCGATTTCGTAAAACCGGTAAATGCACCTCCAGCATGGAGTGCTGTTATTAGTGAGGCCGTTCGGAAGCTAGCAAAAAATGATCAGCGAATTGTCGCAATTACACCTGCTATGCCCGTAGGTTCAAAGCTTGAAAAATTTGCGAATGAATTTCCAGATCGCATGTACGATGTGGGAATTGCTGAACAGCATGCAACTACGATGGCTGCTGGCCTTGCAACGCAAGGTCTGAAGCCGTTTCTCGCAATTTATTCGACGTTTTTACAAAGAGCATATGACCAGGTCTTGCACGATGTTTGTCGTCAAAATCTGAATGTATTCATTGGGATCGATCGTTCTGGTTTGGTAGGGGCAGATGGGGAAACACATCAAGGTGTGTTCGATATTGCCTTCTTAAGACATATGCCTAATATGGTCATCATGATGCCAAAGGATGAGAATGAGGGTCAGCATATGGTAAATACGGCTATTCATTACGATGACGGTCCTATTGCATTACGATATGCGAGAGGAAACGGTCTTGGAGTCGAAATGGATGAAGAGCTTAAGCTTATTCCAATTGGTTCTTGGGAGGTTGTAAAGCCCGGCACAGATGCTGTTATTTTAACGTTTGGGACTACGATTCCGATGGCACTTGAAGCAGCAGAGTTACTCGAAAAAGAAGATATTTCAGTAAGAGTCGTAAATGCTCGCTTTATTAAACCGCTTGATAATGATATGATGCATCAAATTTTGGGTTCAAATCTTCCTGTATTAACTATTGAGGAATCAGTCTTGTTGGGTGGATTTGGAAGTTCGGTACTTGAATTTGCCAATGAGCATGAATATCAAAATGCAAAAATTGATCGAATGGGAATTCCAGATCAATTTATCGAGCATGGATCTGTAAATGACCTACTTGGTGAAATTGGAATGACGACAGAGAATGTGGTTGAACGTATTCATAAGCTCGTACCTAAGAAGAAAAGAGTGTAGGCATGGGTACAAAAAAAGAAAGACTCGATGTATTATTAGTTGAACGTGGGTTAATTGAAACAAGGGAAAAAGCGAAGCGTTCAATTATGGCTGGACTCGTTTATACAAAAGAAGAGCGTCTTGATAAACCAGGAGAAAAAGTAGAAATTGATATTCCGCTCACTGTCAAGGGAAATGTTATTCCCTATGTTAGCAGAGGTGGGTTAAAGCTTGAGAAAGCCATAAAGGAATTTGATCTACATATAAAGGATAAAATCATGATTGATGTTGGCTCCTCCACTGGAGGCTTTACGGATTGTGCCCTTCAAAATGGCGTCAAGAAATCATATGCTCTTGATGTCGGATATAACCAACTTGCTTGGAAGCTACGCCAGGATGAACGTGTTGTCGTTATGGAAAGGACAAACTTTAGGTATGTAACGCAAGCTGACCTCCAAAGTGGTTTACCGGAGTTTGCTACAATCGATGTATCCTTTATCTCATTACGCTTGATTTTACCTGTTTTAAAAACACTTCTCGTACCAAATAGTGATGTTGTAGCTCTTGTAAAACCACAATTTGAAGCCGGTAAGGAGCAGGTGGGTAAAAAGGGAATTGTGCGTGAGCCCAAAATTCATGAGGCTGTACTGACACATATGATTGAATTTTCCTTGAAGGAAGGGTATGATTGCATCAATTTATCATACTCACCAATTACTGGTGGGGAAGGAAATATCGAATTTTTACTTCATTTACGCTGGAATGGACCAGTAGAAGTCGGTAAAAACAAATTACCTGTTTCCCAACAAGAAGTTGTTGAAAGTGCACATGCAAATTTAAAGAATGATAAATCATAATGTAAAGGGGATAGCCACTGTGCTGTCCTCTTTCTTCATGAAAAAATTTTTACCTCATTCATATTGTTAACCTTAAAATCATTAAAAAAAATGTACAATTTTGTCAGAATCGGCTAACATAAGAGGTAATAATCGACGATTTTACGAGAGAGAGGAATTCATGATGAATAAGGGGCAAAGACATATTAAAATACGTGATATTATTACGAGCAATGATATCGAAACACAGGATGAAATTGTTGATATTCTAAAAAGTGAGGGGTACAACATTACCCAAGCGACCGTCTCCCGTGATATTAAAGAACTTCATTTAGTAAAGGTGCCAATGATTGATGGGCGTTATAAATACAGTTTACCAGCAGACCAACGTTTCAATCCGCTTCAAAAGCTCAAACGTTCATTGATGGATGCTTTCGTAAAAATTGATTCAGCGGGACATATGCTTGTTATGAAAACTCTTCCGGGGAATGCAAATGCAATTGGCGCCTTAATTGACCATTTAGATTGGGACGAAATTTTAGGTACAATTTGTGGTGATGACACTTGCTTAATTATTTGTAAAACTCCAGAACAAACCGAAATTGTGTCAAATCGATTCTTAGACATGCTGTAATGGAGAGAGTGGAATAAGGAGGTGTAGGAATTGTTAGCAGAATTATCTATCAAGAATTTCGCTATTATTGAATCTCTTTCTATTTCATTGGAAAAAGGTTTAACTGTTTTAACAGGTGAAACAGGAGCGGGTAAATCCATCATAATAGATGCAGTTCATTTATTGGTGGGTGGCAGAGGCTCCGTGGAATTTGTACGATATGGGGAAGATCGTGCCGAAATAGAAGGTCTGTTTTTAATCGAAGATGACAATCACCCATGTTACGCAAAAGCTCAAGAATTTGGTATTGAAATTAGCGAGGGAATGATTGTATTAAGAAGAGATATTTCGAAATCAGGGAAAAGTGTCTGTAGAATTAATGGTAAACTTGTCACCATTTCAATACTTCGTGAATTCGGAAGAACTTTAATTGATATTCACGGACAGCATGAACACCAAGATTTGATGAATCAGGATCAGCATATTTACATGCTAGACCAATATGGCGGGAATCCACTTAAACAAGAATTACAGGAATACCATGCGGTATATAAGAATTTTTTAAATGTAAAGCAGCGATTAAAAAGCTTCAATGAAAATGAACAAGAGATGGCTCATCGTCTAGATTTAATTCAATTTCAATTAAAAGAGATTGGAAAGGCGGAACTAAAGCCTAATGAAGATGTAGAACTAACCGAGGAACGAAGTAAGATTTCAAATTACGAAAAAATCTTCAAATCCCTTCAAAATAGCTATAATGCTCTTTATGGAGACCAAAAAGGTCTTGATTGGGTTGGACTAGCCATGAATCATACCGAAGATGTAATGGATATTGATAAAGAATTAAAGAACATTCATGAGACCATCTCCAATAGCTTTTATCTATTAGAGGAAATTTCCTATAACATACGCGATCAGCTTGACGAATTAGAGTTTGATCCTGCAAGACTTGATTTTATTGAAGGTCGTTTAAATGAAATCGCACAGTTAAAGAGGAAATATGGACAATCCGTTGAGGAAATTCTCGAATATGCGGCAAAAATCGAGGATGAAATAGACACAATCCAAAATCGTGAGCAGCATATTGGTAAGCTTAAGGAAGAGCTTGAATCGATTTTGGAAGATGTAAAGCTTGAGTCTGAAAATGTTTCACAACTTCGAAAACAGCTAGCAAAAGAGCTAATTGATAAAATCGCGCAGGAATTAAAAGACCTGTATATGGAAAAAGCGAAATTTGATATTAACTTTTTTGAGGATTTGCCTATTAAATTCACTCCAAATGGGAAAGATGTTATTGAATTTTATATTTCGACTAATCCTGGTGAACCACTTAAGCCTCTAGCAAAAATTGCATCAGGTGGTGAACTATCAAGGATTATGCTGGCAATTAAGAGTATTTTTTCAAAACATCAAGGTGTTACCTCGATCATATTTGATGAAGTTGATACGGGTGTAAGTGGCCGTGTTGCTCAAGCAATTGCAGAAAAAATATATGGGGTCTCTGTAGGCTCTCAGGTTCTTTGTATTTCTCACCTTCCACAGGTTGCGGCAATGGCTGATACCCATTTATTTATTGCGAAGGAAACTGTTCAAGGAAGAACCACAACATCAGTTATCCCTCTAGATGAAACCGAAAAAATCAAGGAAATTAGCCGTATGATTTCCGGGGTGGAAATCACAGATTTGACGAAAGAGCATGCGAAAGAATTGTTAAGCCTTGCAAAAGAAAGCAAACTTGCAAGACAAATGGTAAATCACTAGATGTCTTTGATTGTTTAGCTTTATACAAAGTTATGAGCGATTTTTATTTGTAATGCTATCCAAAATGGGTAGCTTTTTTAATCTCTTAGTGGTTATAAATGTTGCTCTGAAAGGCCAAATTAAAGAATGTAGCCATAACTTTATTCAGTCGGGATTCAAACCCTGACAGAATGAAGTTAAGCCTCCGGCGGATGCCACGATTTTTTAAATTAAATTTTTTGAGACATAAGAACAAAGACTAAAAACGCCACATCATGTGGCAACGTCTTTGTGACCCACATCGTGTGGACCTAAAAAAATCGGGCTGCAATATGCTAAGGCGCATTTGATTCAGTATGGCGTGGGATAGGAGCGAGGAGAGTGAAAAGTAAATGAAAATAGAAAAAATTAGATATATAATCGGTACATTTCTCCTTGTTTCAATAATGGCTTTAGGGTTTTACAAGCCGCTTAAAGATTATATAGAAATTCCTAAACACCTTACTTTATTTGAAGGCCAAGATTTCACAGTACAATCCTCATTACCAGTCACCACAACTATTCAGGATTCCAATTTTGCCTTTTCATCAGCGGTCGATGATCAACAGATCTCAGTTGCTGCAAAGAAAAAAGGTGAAGGTGAAATGATGGTTGCATTAGCTGGTATTCCAGTTAAAAAAGTAAATGTTAATGTTTTATCTGACTTTAAAGTCGTACCTGGGGGTCAATCTATTGGGGTGAAACTTAATACGCTTGGTGTATTGGTTGTTGGTCACCACCAAATTGAAACAGAAGATGGTAAACAGTCCCCAGGTGAAATTGCTGGGGTACAGGTGGGCGACATCATTAAAGAGATTAACGGTAAAAAAATTGAAAAAATGAGTGATGTTGGACCATTTGTTCAAGAATCCGGTAAGACAGGTGAACCGTTAAACCTAGTAATTGTCCGAGATAACGAGGATATCAATGCGAAGCTTATGCCATTAAAGGATAAGAACGACGAGGCATATCGAATTGGGCTATATATCCGCGATTCGGCTGCTGGGATAGGGACAATGACCTTCTACCATCCAGAAACAAAAAAATACGGGGCATTAGGACATGTTATCTCAGATATGGATACGAAGGAGCCTATCGTTGTATCTGATGGACAAATTGTAAGATCGACAGTTACCTCCATTGAAAAAGGAAGTAATGGTGACCCCGGTGAAAAGCTTGCACGTTTTTCAGCAGATAAGGAAATCATCGGGAACATTAAGCGAAATAGTCCATTTGGCATTTTTGGTGAGTTAAACAAACAAGTGAATAACGGCATAATGGATAAGCCGCTACCAATTGCACTTTCACATCAAGTAAAGCCAGGACCTGCAAAAATTTTAACTGTTGTAGAAAATGATAAGGTTGAGGAATTTGACATTGAAATTGTAAGTGCTGTTCCTCAAAAAATTCCTGCAACAAAAGGAATGGTTGTTAAGATAACCGATAAACGCCTTTTAGAAAAAACCGGTGGTATCGTTCAAGGTATGAGCGGTAGTCCAATCATTCAAGACGGTAAATTAATTGGAGCAGTTACACATGTATTCGTTAATGACCCAACAAGCGGATATGGTGTTCACATTGAATGGATGCTAAGTGAAGCGGGTATTGATATCTATAAAAAGGAACAAAAAAAGGCGAGCTAAAATGCTCGCTTTTTTCTATATGGATTTATTTTTTTTCCTATCGCCAAAAGTTGAATGAGATTATATAATAAAATCAAATAAAGATTTTTCGACAAATCCTAAATTTCACCAATAAATTTTGGCGTTTTGAGTCGAATCTTTAATTATAATGGAGAATTATTTATTTTTCAATAAATTTTTCCTATTTTTTTAAAAAAATAAAGGAATTCTTATTGCATTGTCGAATTCTTTCTTTAGAATAGAAATATATACAATTTTTGCGGATTTTAGCTTGAGGAGGAAACAAAGTGAAAAAAATAAAAGTTTGTGTGGTTGATGATAATAGAGAACTGGTTAATTTACTTGATGAATATTTATCTAGCCAAGATGATATCGAAGTCTTAGGTGTTGCTTATAATGGTCAAGATTGCCTTAATATGCTTCAAGATAAACAGCCAGATGTTCTCGTTTTAGATATTATTATGCCTCACCTAGATGGCTTAGCTGTATTAGAAAAACTACGTGATTCAAATCTTGAAAAACAGCCTTATGTTATTATGTTAACAGCTTTTGGTCAAGAAGATGTAACGAAAAAGGCTGTCGATTTAGGAGCCGCCTATTTTATTTTAAAGCCTTTTGATATGGAAAACCTTGCAAGTCGAATCCGTCAAGTTAGCGGAAAAGTAGCTCCAGTGATTAAACGAAATCCATCCAATCAAGTTGTTCGTTCACAGCAAGAAAATAGCCCGAAAAACTTAGACGCTAGCATTACAAGTATCATTCACGAAATTGGAGTTCCTGCTCATATTAAAGGGTATCTATACTTAAGAGAAGCAATCTCAATGGTATACAATGATATCGAATTATTAGGATCTATCACAAAGGTTCTATATCCAGATATTGCGAAGAAATTCAATACAACTGCAAGCCGCGTTGAGCGTGCAATTCGTCATGCCATTGAAGTTGCATGGAGCCGTGGTAATATCGATTCTATTTCTAATCTTTTCGGTTATACAGTAAGTATGTCAAAAGCAAAGCCTACAAATAGTGAATTCATCGCGATGGTCGCTGATAAGCTTCGTCTAGAACACAGAGCTTCTTGAGAGGGTAAGAAGTAAATAAACCGAACCTATAATTCAGCTAATTATCAAAAACACCGATTTCAATGTGAAAGTGGTGTTTTTTTCTTTATTTTTTCTCCCTTTAATAAAATTGCTTTATAATGGAGATATACTAAATAAAGGAGAATATCAATGATGAAAACGAAAATTTTTGGGCATAGGGGTTCGGCCGGAACACACCCGGAAAATACAATGATTTCGTTTAAAGAAGCGGCAAGTGTTGGTGCTGATGGGATTGAGTTAGATATTCAAATGACGAAGGATGGTGTCATTGTTGTCATCCATGATGAAACCGTCAAACGAACAACAAATGGAAAAGATAAGGGCTGGGTTAAGGATTATACATTAAAACAAATCAAAAAAATGGATGCTAGCTATAAATTTAGGGATAAGTATGGAATATGCGAGATTCCTACACTTGAGGAAGTATTTGATTGGGCAAAATCAAATCAGCTACTTATCAATGTTGAATTTAAAACAGGATTAGTTTCCTATAAGGGTATAGAAGAGAAAACCTTGAAGTTGATTAATGACTATGGACTAGAAGATCGAATTGTTTTATCCAGCTTTAATCATTATAGCTTAGTGAAGTGTAGACAGCTGTCGAGTACAATTGATTTGGCGATTTTATATATGGAGGGTCTTTATGAGCCTTGGGATTATGCAAAACGCCTTAACACAAATGGCATCCATCCATATCATCAAACGATTAGTAAAGAAATAGTCGATGAATCGAAGCAAAATGGTATTGCGGTTCGTCCGTTTACGATAAATGATGAGAAAAAAATGAAGCAATTTATTGATTTTGGATGCTCTGCCATAATCACTGATTATCCGAAGAATGCAGTGCAATTTATTAAATAAAAAATCCTGCTCGTCAAAAGCAGGATTATTTATTTTGCTCTCCAACAGGGGAGCTTTCTTTATTAAATCTGTCTTGAACCTTATTTCTTTTACGGTCACGGTGGAGAATGAATCCACCGATAAAGGATAAACCGGCTAGAAAGAAAATAAGACCGATAATAAATTGTAGCATTAAGTTTGGAATCGGGCTGTGTAACACACCAAAAAACATATCCCTCATAAATTTAATCCCCACCCCGGCAATAATGCCTGGTATGAGTAGCACGATTAAAGCCAATATACGTTGCATAATTTAAAATCCTTTCAAATAAAGACTTCTCTATATTTAAATTTAAGCTAATAATAAAATTTGTCAAGATGGAGGTT
Source organism: Bacillus sp. JJ1562 (assembly GCF_036962705.1). NCBI lineage: Bacteria > Bacillati > Bacillota > Bacilli > Caryophanales > Bacillaceae > Bacillus > Bacillus sp. JJ1562. The sequence goes on along the minus strand of NZ_JBALOQ010000018.1, from coordinate 124,581 downwards.
TAAGGTTATTATAAAGGTGTGCATTTTTTTGCAAAGGATATAATAAGGGTATGTAAAATATTGCAAAACCCTAACCTTGCAATCAGGAGGTGACATTGGTTATGCAGAAGGTTATGGTCGATTTGATTTTAGATTCAACCCATGATGGAATGATTGTCATTGATATTAATAGCCAAGTCATCTTACTAAACAATAGTGCATCTAAGATGATCGGTGTTAAAAAGGAAGAAGTAATCGGAAAGCATATTTTCGAATGCATTCCGGACAGCCGATTGCCAGAGATTCTTTCAACAAGGGCTATTGAAGTGAACCAGGAATTTGTTTTGGAAAATGGACGGAAAATCATTACAACACGAATTCCAATGGTCAATGAATCAGGAATGTTACTAGGAGCATTTGCTGTTTTTAAAGATATTACTGAAGTTGTCAATCTTGCTGAAGAAATAACAAATTTAAAAGAAATACAAACTATGCTTGAAGCAATCATCCAATCCTCTGATGAAGCTATTTCCGTAGTAGATGAGGATGGACGAGGCATTTTAATAAATCGTGCATACACCCGAATAACTGGACTTGATAAGGACCAGGTCATCGGGAAGCCTGCAAATGCTGATATTTCTGAAGGAGAAAGTATGCACATGCAGGTGTTAAAAACGAGAAGACCTGTAAGAGGTGCCCGGATGAAAGTGGGCCCAAATGAAAAAGATGTGATAGTAAATGTTGCGCCAGTCATTGTGGATGGCAAGCTTAAGGGAAGTGTTGGAGTCATTCACGATGTGTCTGAAATTAGTCAACTCACAACAGAATTGAATCGGGCCAGACATATCATTCGGTCTCTTGAAGCGAAATACACATTTGATGATATTATCGGTTCCTCTGAAGAGATGGAATTTGCAATTGAACAAGCAAAACTTGGAGCAAAAACCCCAGCCACCGTTTTGCTTAGAGGGGAATCTGGGACAGGCAAGGAATTGTTTGCACATGCGATACATAATGAAAGTAAGAGAAAATATAATAAGTTTGTTCGTGTGAATTGTGCTGCAATCTCAGAGTCACTATTAGAAAGTGAGCTTTTTGGATATGAAGAAGGTGCTTTTTCAGGAGCGAAGCGCGGTGGAAAACGTGGCATATTTGAGGAAGCGAACAATGGTAGTATTTTCTTAGATGAAATTGGTGAATTGTCTTTAAATACTCAAGCAAAATTATTAAGGGTTTTGCAGGAAAGAGAAATAAGAAGAGTTGGGGGAACAAAATCGATTCCTATTGACGTACGAATAATTGCTGCTACAAATGTAAATTTAGAAAAAGGAATCGGAAATGGAACCTTTAGAGAGGATCTCTACTACCGCATAAACAAAATTCCGATTTATATACCATCGTTAAGAATGAGAAAACCGGATATCAAACCACTTGCAGAGCATTTGCTACTTAAAATTAATCAAGATTATGGGCGGACGGTTGAAGGAGTATCTGAAGAAGCAATTAACTATTTATATGGATATGATTGGCCTGGTAATGTTAGGGAGCTTGAAAATGTCCTTGGTAGAGCCGTAATCTTTATGAACTATCAGGAAAGACTAATTGATGTTAAGCATATCCAACCACTACATAATATGAAGGAAAAAGCCCCTACTAGTCCTTCTTTACCTGAATCTGAAATTAAGGATGTCCTTTTATCGGACATAGTCGAGAAGTACGAAGCAAAAGTTATTTTAGAGGTATTGAATTTGAATGGTGGAAATAAAACAGCTGCTGCAAAATCATTAGGGATATCGCTTCGAAGTCTATATTATAAATTGGAAAAGTATAATCTTGCAAATTAAAGCACGCAATTTTTTGCAAAATATGCAATATGTTGCAATGGGTTTTTCTGGGGAATTAGACTGTATAAAGCGCTTTCAATATATTTTACGTTGGCACGATAATTGCATGATTAATAAGTGTAAAAAACGAGGGAATTATGATTGTAAAGAAGGTAAAGCCGAATGAAACTGACTAATCTTATCAGAAATGCAACAGGTCAATCCCGGGTTACCGTAGCAGTAGCGGCCGCTGAGGATGAAGAAGTACTTGAAGCAGTTGTTGAAGCAGTAAATCACAGGTTGGCTCGTTTTTTATTGTTTGGTAATCAAGAAAAAATAAACAAAATCCTTTCTGAAAAAGGAGGATATAGAGCCGAGCATGAAGCACTAAATGTAGTAAATTCACCATCACAAGAAGAAGCGGCGAGGGCTGCTGTAAAAGCAATTCATGCTGGAGAAGCAGATGTGTTAATGAAAGGGAATATCTCAACATCAACTATTTTAAAAGCCGTTTTGCATAAAGAATATGGACTACGGACAGGGAATGTTTTATCACATGTTGCTGTTTTTGAAGTACCTGATTATGACCGCCTCGTAATCGTAACTGATGCAGCTATGAACGTAGCGCCGGGGCTGCAGGAAAAGGTCCAGATTTTAAATAATGCGGTTAAGGTGGCAAACTCCATTGGGATAACCGTACCGAAAGTTGCACCCATAGCAGCTGTTGAAGTGGTAAATCCAGCGATGCAATCAACTTTAGATGCGGCTGTTTTAACCCAAATGAACCATCGAGGTCAAATTCAAAACTGTATCGTCGATGGACCATTGGCTCTTGATAATGCCATTTCGATACATGCAGCTAAGCACAAAGGAATCACGAGCGCAGTGGCTGGACTGGCTGATATTTTGCTTGTTCCTACAATAGAAGTTGGAAATGCATTATATAAATCATTGGTTTATTTTGCAAAAGCAGAGGTAGGAGCTGTTATTGCAGGTGCTTCTGCACCAATTGTTTTAACTTCCAGAGCTGACTCTGCAAAAAGTAAATTATTTTCATTAGCGTTGGCAGTATGCTCTGCCAATAAATAATCAACTAATCGTCAATCTTGGGGAGGATCTAACAAAATGGAAATCTTTTCTTACATGGAAAAATTTGATTATGAACAATTAGTATTTTGTCAGGACAAACAATCTGGTTTAAAGGCGATTATCGCTATTCATGATACAACATTAGGTCCGGCACTTGGCGGTACCCGTATGTGGACATATGCTTCAGAGGAAGCAGCGATTGAGGATGCATTAAGACTTGCGAAAGGGATGACATATAAAAATGCAGCTGCTGGATTAAATCTTGGTGGAGGCAAAACAGTTATTATTGGTGATCCTCGCAAGGATAAAAACGAAGAAATGTTCCGTGCTTTTGGACGTTATATTCAAGGTCTTAACGGACGTTACATCACAGCAGAAGATGTGGGTACGACTGTTGCAGATATGGACATTATTCACGAAGAAACTGATTTTGTAACGGGCATATCACCAGCGTTTGGTTCATCCGGTAACCCTTCTCCAGTGACTGCGTTTGGTGTATACCGCGGAATGAAAGCCGCAGCCAAAGAGGCGTTTGGTTCGGACTCGCTTGAAGGAAAGACTGTGGCTGTTCAAGGCGTTGGAAATGTAGCCTATACACTATGTAAATACCTTCGTGAAGAAGGAGCTAATTTAATTTTAACAGATATTAATAAAGATGCAGTAGACCGTGCTGTTAGAGATTTCGGAGCAAAAGCAGTGGACCCTAACGACATTTATGGTGTAGAGTGTGACATTTATGCACCATGCGCACTAGGTGCAACAGTAAATGATGAGACAATTCCACAATTAAAGGCAAAAGTCATTGCGGGTTCTGCCAACAATCAACTAAAAGAACCACGTCATGGTGACATGGTTCATGAATTAGGGATTATCTACGCTCCAGACTATGTGATTAATGCGGGTGGAGTTATCAATGTTGCCGACGAATTATATGGCTACAATCAAGAGCGTGCGCTTAAAAAGGTTGAATCACTTTACGACACAATTGAAAAAGTAATTGAAATCGCAAAAAGAGATGGCATTCCAACCTATCAGGCTGCAGATCGTTTGGCAGAAGAGCGCATCGAGAGAATGAGAAATTCCAGAAGTCAATTTTTACAAAATGGGCACCACATTTTAAGTCGAAGAAAATAAGGACTAGTAGATGGGGGAAGACTTTAATGAGTTTTTCCTCCATTTTACCCTTTATCATTTCTAAGGGATTTTAAAAAAACCGTAGGACTGCATTTAAGTACTGGAGGTTTCAATGTTGCATGACAAAGAATATCGGATTCTCGTTATCAATCCAGGATCAACATCAACGAAAATCGGCGTCTATGATAATGAACGTTCTGTTTTTGAGAAGACAATTCGACATGATCGTTCAGAATTAAATGCTTATGACAATATTATTGATCAATATGAATTTCGAAAAACAATGATTCTAGAAACATTAGATAATGAAGGTATTAATATTTCAAAACTGAGTGCAGTTTGTGGTAGGGGTGGGTTATTAAAGCCAATACAAGGTGGAACCTACAAAGTAAATGATGAGATGCTTCATGATTTGAGAATTGGGTACGCTGGGCAGCATGCATCAAATCTTGGAGGTATTTTAGCGTATGAAATTGCATCTGGGTTAAATATTCCGCCATATATCGTCGATCCTGTTGTTGTTGACGAACTTGAACCTATTGCTAGAATATCAGGTTTTGATTTGATTGAAAGAAGAAGCATTTTTCATGCTTTAAATCAAAAGGCAGTAGCAAGAAGAGTTGCGAAGGATCTTGGAAAAACTTATGAAGAAATGAATTTAATCGTCACCCATATGGGCGGTGGAATCACAGTCGGCGTCCATAAGCGTGGTAAAGTGGTTGACGTAAACAATGGGTTGCATGGTGACGGACCATTTAGCCCAGAACGAGCTGGGACAGTTCCTGCGGGGGATTTAATCGACCTTTGCTTTTCTGGTCAGTACTTCCGTGAAGAAATCATGAAAAAACTTGTTGGCCAAGGTGGTTTAGTCGGATATCTTGGTACAAATGACGCAGTGGAAGTTGAAAGAATGATTGAAAAAGGTGACAAAAGGGCGAGATTAGTCTACAAGGCAATGGCGTACCAAATCGCCAAAGAAATAGGATCAGCAAGCGCGGTTCTTTCAGGGCGTGTTGATGCAATTATTTTAACCGGTGGATTAGCATATGGAAATGAATTTATCTCCGAAATTTCCAACCATGTGAATTGGATAGCGGATGTCATCATTCAGCCAGGAGAAAATGAATTACAGGCATTAGCGGAGGGTGCATTACGTGTGCTGCGTGGGGACGAGAAGGAAAAAGAATATCCCGGAAAGCAACTCCGGGCCCCTGTCTTAAAATAAGTGTTTAAAAAGGAGGTTAAAAAGGACCGAGAAGTTCAAGGCGGCGCAGCTTTGAGTACCGGAGCGAGGCGACTGCTTGAGTTAACATCCTTGCAGCCTTGCGCTGAGGAATTAACTTCGTGAATAAGCTAGTAGACACAAGCGCATAACCTAGTTATTCACCATGTACTTGGAGCAGTGTTCGAGGAAATTTGATGTGTCATTTTCGGCCGACTTTTTAACATCCTCTTAAAATAGGAAGGTGGTTGGTTATGTCAAAGGAATATGATTTAGTGATTATAGGAGGCGGTACCGGTGGGTATGTCGCTGCAATTCGTGCCTCACAGCTTGGACTGAAAGTGGCAGTTGTTGAAAAAGGGAAGCTTGGTGGTACCTGTTTGCATGCGGGGTGTATTCCTAGTAAGGCTCTTTTAAGAAGTGCAGAAGTGTACTCGACAACGAAAAGAAGTGAAGAATTTGGTGTGATCACAAAGGATGTATCCCTTGATTTTTCAAAAGTACAGGACCGAAAAAATAAAATCACTGAACAACTATATAAAGGTGTCCAGCATTTAATGAAACAAGGGAAAATTGATGTAATAGAGGGCTTGGGACGAATTTTAGGTCCTTCTATTTTCTCACCAATGCCTGGAACCATTTCAGTTGAAATGAACAATGGTGAAGAAAATGAAATGCTGATTCCCAAAAATGTCATAATTGCAACAGGCTCTAGACCAAGGTCTTTACCTGGACTCGAAATTGATGGCGAATATGTTTTATCTTCTGATGAAGCCCTAAAAATGAATTCTCTTCCCAAGTCTATTATCATCGTTGGAGGAGGCGTAATCGGAATTGAATGGGCATCAATGCTTCACGATTTCGGAGTAGAAGTAACAGTGCTTGAATATGCTGATCGAATTCTTCCAACGGAGGATCATGAAATCTCAAAGGAAATGCAGCGATTACTCAAGAAAAAAGGCGTAAAAATAGTAACTGGTGCGAAAGTTTTACCTGAGACCCTTGAAAAAGGAGATGGGATTACGATTAAAGCTGAGCATAAAGGTGAAGCTAAGTCCTTTACTGCAGAAAAGGTGCTTGTATCTGTCGGTCGACAAGCGAATGTTGAAAATATTGGCCTTGAAAATACGGAGATTGTTTTGGAAAAAGGATATATTACAACAAATGAATTTTTCCAAACAAAAGAATCCCATATATATGCGATTGGAGATGTAATTGGTGGTCTTCAGCTTGCTCATGTAGCATCCCACGAGGGTATTGTTGCAGTTGAGCATATTACTGGAGAAAATCCTTCACCAATGGATTATTCACTCGTCTCAAAATGTGTTTATAGTAATCCTGAGATTGCGAGTGTCGGATTTACTGAAGAGGAAGCTAAAGAGAAAGGATTTACTGTTAAAGTAGGTAAGTTTTCTTTCAGAGCAATCGGAAAGGCACTTGTTTTTGGTGAGTCTGATGGGTTTGTTAAACTTGTTGTTGACGGGTCTTCAGATGATTTACTAGGTGTTCATATGATTGGTCCACATGTGACGGATATGATATCGGAGGCTGGTTTAGCGAGAGTACTAGATGCAACTCCTTGGGAGATTGCGCAAACTATCCATCCGCATCCATCGTTATCAGAAGCAATTGGAGAAGCAGCTTTAGCCGTTGATGGAAAGGCAATACACGCATAAGTTTTTCACCAATTTAATATTTTGTTAATATGCGGGGTTGTCCAAACCTGCGTACAATTTGATTTGTTAGGGAGGTATTTTCATGACCGAAAATCGTCATCAAGCATTGGGGCTAAGTGATGAAGCAGTTCTTGAAATGTATGAAACCATGCTGTTAGCTAGAAAAATAGATGAAAGAATGTGGTTATTAAACCGCGCTGGAAAAATTCCTTTTGTTATTTCCTGCCAAGGTCAGGAAGCAGCACAAGTAGGTGCAGCGTTTGCACTTGACCGAGAAAAGGATTACGTATTGCCGTATTACCGCGATATGGGGGTTGTTCTTACATTTGGAATGACTGCAAAGGAATTAATGCTGTCAGGATTTGCAAAGGCAGAAGACCCGAATTCAGGTGGACGTCAAATGCCTGGTCACTTTGGTCAAAAGAAAAATCGGATTGTAACAGGTTCCTCACCTGTAACAACACAGGTTCCACATGCAGTAGGCGTAGCGCTTGGGGGAAGAATGGAAGGAAAGGATTTAGTGACGTTTGTGACGTTCGGAGAAGGTTCTTCGAATCAGGGAGATTTCCATGAAGGCGCCAATTTCGCAGCTGTTCATAAGCTTCCAGTTATTTTCATGTGTGAAAATAATAAATATGCCATTTCTGTTCCATATGAAAAGCAAGTAGCCTGTGAAAAAATTTCCGATCGTGCCATTGGATATGGGATGCCTGGGGTAACGATCGATGGAAATGACCCACTTGAAGTATATAAAGCAGTGAAAGAAGCAGCGGATAGAGGCCGCCGAGGGGAAGGACCAACTTTAGTTGAAACCATCTCGTACCGCCTAACTGCGCACTCATCTGATGATGATGATCGTGCATATCGTGAGCAAGAAGAAGTGGCAGAAGCGAAAAAGAATGATCCAGTCCTTTCTTTTGCGACATATTTAAAAGAAGTCGGAGTCTTAAATGAAGCGAAGGAAAATGAAATTGGAGATCGTATTGCTACACTTGTCGATGAAGCAACCGATTATGCAGAAAATGCACCATATGCAGAGCCGGAATATGCTCTTAAACATGTATACGCGGAACAGTAAGGGGGAAAAAGAATGCCTGTAATTTCATATATTGATGCCGTAACAATGGCAATTCGCGAAGAAATGGAACGAGATCCTAAAGTTTTTATCTTAGGAGAGGACGTAGGGAAAAAAGGTGGAGTATTTAAGGCGACTAATGGGCTTTATGAACAATTCGGCGAGCAGCGGGTAATGGATACCCCTTTAGCTGAGTCAGCTATAGCAGGTGTTGGAATAGGTGCAGCAATGTATGGAATGAGACCTATTGCAGAAATGCAATTTGCCGATTTTATTATGCCTGCTGTCAATCAAATTATCTCTGAAGCAGCTAAAATCCGATATCGTTCAAACAATGATTGGAATTGCCCAATCACAATTAGAGCCCCCTATGGTGGGGGAGTACATGGAGCACTGTACCACTCACAATCTGTAGAAGCGGTTTTTGCAAACCAACCTGGCTTGAAAATTGTAATGCCTTCAACTCCTTATGATGTAAAAGGCTTGCTAAAGGCTGCAATTCGTGATGAAGATCCAGTTTTATTCTTTGAACATAAACGTGCATATCGTTTAATTAAAGGTGAAGTACCAACTGACGATTATGTACTACCAATTGGGAAGGCAGATGTGAAGCGTGAAGGTGAGGACATTACAGTTATTACGTACGGCCTATGTGTTCACTTTGCCTTACAAGCTGCAGAACGTCTCGCGAAAGACGGAATCCAAGCACATATCCTTGACTTACGAACTGTATATCCACTTGATAAAGAGGCGATTATTGAAGCAGCTTCAAAAACTGGTAAAGTTTTATTGTTAACGGAAGACAATAAAGAAGGAAGTATTATGGGTGAAGTTGCTGCTATCATTGCTGAAAATTGCTTATTCGATTTAGATGCCCCGATTAAGCGACTTGCCGGCCCAGATGTGCCAGCCATGCCGTATGCACCAACTATGGAGAAATATTTTATGGTAAATCCCGATAAAGTAGAAAAAGCAATGAGAGAGCTTGCGGAATTTTAACTATTCATTTTAACGAATGAATGGTGACAGGAGGTTTTATGAGTGGCAACTGAAAAAATAATAATGCCCCAGCTAGGTGAGAGTGTTACTGAGGGAACCATTAGTAAATGGCTTGTAGCAGTTGGGGATACCGTAAACAAATATGATCCTTTAGCTGAAGTAATGACAGATAAAGTAAATGCAGAGGTACCATCCTCTTTTGCAGGTACTATTAAAGAGCTAATTGCGGAAGAAGGTGAAACGCTAGCGGTTGGTGAAGTGATTTGTGTGATTGAAACTGCTGGTGGTGGAACTAAACAGGCGACACAGGAAGAGAAGGTAAAAGAAGAAACTCCTGAAAAGACTGTAAATGTGTCTGCTAAACCAAGTGATACATCAAATAAATTACGTTATTCACCTGCTGTTCTAAAGCTGTCACAGGAACATAATATTGATCTCGCACAATTGCAAGGAACGGGTGCAGGCGGAAGAATTACTCGTAAAGACCTTCAGAAGTTAATTGAATCTGGACAGATTCCAATTGCTGATCAGCAAGTACAAAATGTGGCAACTCAACCTACGAGTCAGCCGGTTACAAGTGTTCAAAAATCTAAGCCAACCCCAGCACCTAATGTACCTGTAGCGGCTGGTGATGTTGAAATACCAGTTACGGGTGTTCGAAAAGCGATTGCTGCAAACATGCTCCGCAGTAAACATGAGATTCCACATGCATGGACAATGGTTGAAGTAGATGCCACAAATATGGTTCAATACAGAAATTCGATTAAGAATGAATTCAAGCAAAAGGAAGGCTTCAATCTTACTTTCTTTGCATTTTTTGTAAAAGCTGTTGCCCAAGCTCTTAAGGAATTCCCGCAAATTAATTCAATGTGGGCGGGAGATAAAATTATCCAAAAGAAGGATATTAATATTTCGATTGCGGTTGCCACAGATGATGCGCTTTTTGTTCCAGTTATTAAGAACGCGGATGAGAAGACAATTAAGGGCATTGCAAGAGAAATCACTGAACTGGCTACTAAAGTGCGTACTGGAAAACTTTCTGCAGATGATATGCAGGGTGGTACTTTCACAGTGAATAATACAGGTTCATTTGGTTCTGTTCAGTCAATGGGGATTATTAATTATCCACAGGCAGCTATTTTACAGGTTGAATCAATCGTGCAACGACCAGTTATCATCGATGGCATGATTGCAGTCCGCCACATGGTAAATCTCTGTATGTCTCTTGATCATCGTGTATTGGATGGCCTTGTGTGTGGACGTTTCCTAGCACGAGTAAAGGAAAGTATCGAAAATACCTCTAAAGAAAATACATCTATCTACTAAAGACATTGCCCGTGCAATGTCTTCTTTTGTGGGAAAATTCTTGCGGGACATATTTAATTCTTTTTTCGGTTGGCATGTATGGTGAAACGGTTCTATCGGTACACGCTAGCATCATAATAGAAGGAGTATGTGCCGTGAGACGGGTCTAGTGGTACACGCTAACACGAAATTTGAAGGAGTATGTACCGTGAGACGGGTCTAGTGGTACACGTTAGCATGATAATAGAAGGAGTATGTATCGTGAGATCGTTCTAGTGGTACATGCTAGCATGATAATAGAAGGAGTATGTACCGTGAGATCGTTCTAGTGGTACACGCTAACATGATAAAAGAAGGAGCATGTGCCGTGAGACGGGTCTAGTGGTACACGCTAACACGAAATTTGAAGGAGCATGTGCCGTGAGATAGGTCAAGCGATACACGCTAGAATGAATTTCAAAGGAATTTGTACCGCGAAACTAATTTAGCAGTACACGCTAACTCGTTTTTTTCAGAAGCAAGTACAGCACATCTCCTTTGAAACCTCCATCTATTCATTGCGACAACTTAATATATATACTAAAATTAATGTAAAGGTGAAAGCGATTTCGATAAAAGGGGGAAGCCTTGTGACGAAGCAATCGAATGAATACCAAAATATTACCTTCCCATCCATAGATTACGAGACATGGAAACAGGAAGCTGAAAAATCATTAAAAGGAAAACCCATTGAAAAATTACATAAACAAACATATGAAAACATCACCTTGAAACCGATCTATACAAAGGAAGACGTTCAGCAAATATCGTTTCTAAAAGATATGCCTGGAGAAGGCTCAAGGGTACGTGGTTCAGAACCTACAGGTTATGTGAATTGTCCTTGGCATGTTAGTCAGGAGATTGACGTAAAAACACTAGAAGATTTTAACACGGCATTAAAAGACGCCCTTCAAAATGGCCAAACCATGATCCATTTTACATTGCAAACCCAAATTAATCCTGCAGAGGGACTTGCATTACATAATGAAGAGGATATCGCAAAAGCATTCGACGGAATTTCACTGTCTAATACGCCTGTACTAATTGATGCCAAAACCGATTTGTTAGCATTTTTACCACTTGTTCATTCTTACGCAAAAACAGATTCTCTTACAGGCACGATCGGGATGGATCCACTTGCGATATTAGTGGAAAAAGGACAGTTACCTATAAAACCAGAAGTTGGCTATGACCAATTAGCAGAGTCTGTAAAATGGGTGAAGGAAAATCAATCAAATCTAAGAACGATTTTTGTAAAAGGTGATCCTTACCATAATGGCGGAGCAAACGCGGTACAGGAACTCGGTTTTGCAATTGGAACTGGAATTGAATATTTGAGCGAACTACTTGAGAGAGGGCTTACTGTTGATGAAATCGCATCAAGTATGACATTTTCGTTTTCAATTGGCTCGAATGTTTTTATGGAAATCGCCAAATTGAGAGCCGCAAAAATTCTTTGGACGACAATCATTGAAGCATATGGAGGAAATGAAGATTCGTCTAAATTGCATATCCATGCAAGAACATCTGCATTTACGAAAACCATTCATGATCCATATGTCAATATTCTAAGGTCGACAATAGAAGCATTTTCTGCGATAGTAGGCGGAATAGATAGCCTTCATGTTTCAGCCTTTGATGAGCCAGTCAAGGACTCAGATTCTTTTTCAAGAAGGATTGCTAGAAATACACAATCGATTCTTCGCGAGGAATCGTTCCTAAATAAGGTGATAGATCCAGCTGGTGGTTCTTGGTATGTGGAATCATTGACAAATGAACTTGCAGATAAAGCATGGGAGCTGTTAAACGAAATCGAATCCCAGGGTGGAATGCTTGAGGCGTTGAAAGCAGGGAGTGTTCAAGAAAGTATTACTTCGGTTTTACTAGAAAGACAAAAGAACGTAAACCATCGAAAAGATAGAATAGTCGGTACGAATATGTATGCAAATATCCTGGAAAAGCCAATATGCCACAAGAAAACAAAAGAAAAAGAAGGAAGTATAGAAGCAGCAATTTCAATCAAACGCATAACACCTGTAAGATTATCAGAAAGCTTTGAGCAAATTCGACAAGCATCTGAGAGCTATCTCCAAACTTTTGGTGAGCGCCCTAAAGTCGGTTTGTTAAATTTAGGTCCCATTCCGGAACATAAACCAAGAGCCGATTTTATTACAGGATTCTTTGAATCAGGTGGCTTTCAGGTTGTGAAAAACGATGGATATTTATCAGCGGAAAATGCGATTGAAGGCGCAAACGCTATGAATCTTACAACCTATATTATTTGTGGAAAAGATGAAACATACAAAGAACTGGTCACAGACATATGCAGTGAATTAAAAAAATCAAACCCAGATACTCGTCTTTTTATAGCTGGAAAACAAGAAAATGAGGAGTTCTATATAAATATTGGAATAAATGATTTTATCCATATTGGTACAGATTGCTTTCAATTTATACATCAATTGCAACAAGAAATGGGGGTGCGCTAATATGGCTAGAAGACTCGATCTTTCCAAAATAAAGCTAAAATTATCCAATACATCATCCTCTCCTGAAAAATGGAGTGAAAAAGAGGAAGAAGAAATCAAGCAATCTATTGATGATTTGCTATTTGAAACAAACGAACAGATTGCTGTTAAACCTTTATACACTGAGGAAGATATGGATGGGATGACGCATCTCGATTACATGCCTGGTATTCCTCCATTTTTAAGAGGACCGTACCCAACGATGTATGTAAATCGTCCTTGGACTGTACGCCAATATGCTGGTTTCTCTACAGCGGAGGAGAGTAATGCTTTTTACCGTCGTAATCTTGCAATGGGGCAAAAGGGTCTTTCTGTAGCATTTGACTTAGCTACTCACCGCGGCTATGATTCGGACCACCCTCGTGTTGTTGGTGATGTAGGTAAAGCTGGGGTTGCGATTGATTCAATCCTAGATATGAAGACTTTATTTGATGGAATTCCACTTGATCAAATGAGTGTATCAATGACGATGAATGGTGCTGTACTTCCGATAATGGCGTTTTATATCGTAACTGCAGAGGAGCAAGGGGTTACTCCCGAAAAATTATCAGGAACGATACAAAATGATATTTTAAAAGAATATATGGTGAGAAATACATATATTTATCCACCAGAAACCTCAATGAGGATCATTTCGGATATATTTGAATACACCTCAAAAAATATGCCGAAATTCAATAGCATTAGTATTTCTGGGTATCATATGCAGGAAGCAGGTGCACCAGCAGATCTTGAATTAGCATATACTTTAGCAGATGGGTTGGAATATGTTCGAACAGGTATTAAGAAGGGGATAGATATTGATTCCTTTGCTCCTAGATTGTCGTTCTTCTGGGCAATAGGAATGAACTATTTTATGGAAGTTGCCAAGATGAGAGCGGCCCGACTCATTTGGGCACAAATGATGAAAGCCTTCAATCCTAAAAATCCGAAATCACTTGCATTAAGAACACATTCACAGACCTCTGGTTGGAGCTTGACTGAGCAAGATCCATATAATAATGTGACAAGAACATGCATCGAGGCATTGGCGGCCGTCTCGGGACATACCCAGTCATTGCACACAAATGCTTTGGATGAAGCAATTGCACTACCGACTGATTTTTCTGCTCGTATTGCTCGAAATACACAACTATATTTACAGGATGAAACCGGAGTTTGTAATGTGATTGATCCATGGGGTGGCTCCTATTATGTAGAGACTTTAACTAGTGAGCTCATGGAGCGGGCTTGGGAGCATATTGAGGAGATAGAGGCACTTGGGGGAATGACAAAAGCAATTGAAACGGGCCTTCCAAAAATGCGAATTGAAGAAGCAGCAGCGAGGCGTCAGGCGAGAATCGATTCAGGCAAAGAAACGATCATTGGTGTGAATAAATATCGATTACAAAAAGAAGACCCAATTGATATTTTAGCCATTGACAATACAGCTGTTCGACTAAAACAAATTGAAAGACTTAGTGAATTAAAAGCTTCACGTGATGACAGAAAAGTGGAAGAGGCGTTGGCTGCCATTACGAAAGCAGTTGAAACAGGCAAAGGAAATCTATTGGAGCTAGCGGTTAATGCGGCAAGAGTTCGTGCAACGCTTGGAGAGATTTCAAATGCGGTTGAAATAGCATCAACACGACATAAAGCTGTCATTCGTTCAATTAGTGGAATTTATAGCTCTGAATATTCAAATGAGGACGAGATTATGAACGTGAAAAATATGACAGATGAATTTTTAGAAAATGAAGGAAGACGTCCTAGAATCCTCATTGCAAAAATGGGGCAGGACGGTCATGACCGTGGAGCGAAGGTCATTGCTACTGCTTTTGCAGATCTCGGCTTTGATGTTGATATCGGACCATTATTCCAAACACCAGAAGAAACGGCACTTCAGGCAGTGGAAAATGATGTTCATGTGGTTGGAATGAGTTCACTTGCTGCAGGCCATAAAACATTACTTCCACAGCTAATTGAAGAGCTAAGGAAATTAGGGCGTGAAGATATAATCGTGATCGTTGGTGGAGTTATCCCAGCACAGGATTACGAATATTTAAATGAGCAAGGTGCCGCAGCTATTTTTGGACCTGGTACAGTAATTCCAGTTGCAGCACAAAAAGTAATCGAAGAAATTTATCTTCGCCTAGGATATGAGGAAGAAGGCAATGACTGATAAAAAAAATAGACCTGAATGGGTACCGGAAAATGCCTCCGATGGTTTTACAACAGAAATTGTTAAGGGCAGTGACCAAGATAGTGCTTCTGGAAATACACGTAAATTTGTTAAAAAGAAAGAGCGATCAACTGAAGAGTTTGTACAGGGTATACGAAATGGCGAACGTACCATTCTTGCACAAGCCATTACTCTTGTTGAAAGCAATGCAAAACGTCATGAAGACCAGGCTCAGGCTCTCATTAATGAAATTCTTCCCTATACTGGAAATTCAATACGAATAGGCATTACTGGAGTCCCTGGTGCCGGTAAAAGCACGTTCATTGAGAGCTTTGGTTCGTATTTATGTGAACAAGGGCATCGTGTTGCTGTTTTAGCAGTGGACCCAAGTAGCAGTATAACAGGTGGAAGTATACTTGGTGATAAAACACGAATGGAAAAACTCGCTCGAGATAAAAACGCATTTGTTCGTCCGTCTCCATCTGGAGGAACTCTTGGCGGTGTAAATCGAAAAACAAGAGAAACCATTTTACTTTGTGAAGCAGCAGGATTTGACGTGATTCTGGTTGAGACGATTGGTGTCGGCCAAAGTGAAGTTGTTGTAAGAAGTATGGTAGATTTTTTCCTTCTACTTGTGTTAACCGGTGCAGGGGACGAACTACAAGGCATGAAAAAAGGGGTCATGGAGCTTGCTGATGCTTTATTGATTAATAAAGCAGATGGTGATAATCGACAAAAGGCAAAGGTAGCGCGCGGTGAGTATAATCGGATTCTTCACTATCTTCAGCCTGCAACAAAGGGTTGGTCATCAAAGGCCTATACAGTTTCCGCACTCTATCATGAAGGTATGGAAGAAACGTGGAAAATTATACTACGATTTATGGAGACAACGAAAGAATCTGGCGTCTTTACAGAGCGCAGAAACTCACAAACAAAGGACTGGATTCAAGCAATGATAAAGGATTATCTTGAAACAAGCTTTTATACCCATTCATCCATCAAATCGCAGCTTCCTGTGCTTGAAAACAAGGTAGTGCAGGGAGATTTAAATGTAACATTGGCCGTGAAGGAATTAATCCGACTTTTTGAAGCATAAAAAAGAAGGAGAACAATTGGTCTCCTTCCATCTAGGGAGTTTAGGGGTATGATCTAGATGTATTAATAGAATACCCGAATAAAAAAAATTTAAACGTGAATTAAAGTACCTAAGATTTGAAAAATCATGTTCTATATTGATATTATTTAAATTAGCAAGATATATTTTAAGAAGGAGTGTACAAAATGGAAATAGATTTCAATCTGTTTATGAATGATATAGTACAAACAGCTAGAAAAGAAATTACAGAGGCTGGTTATCAAGAATTAAAAACACCTGAAGAGGTTGATGAAGCACTTAGCAAAAAAGGTACAACATTAGTGATGGTTAACTCTGTTTGTGGTTGTGCGGGCGGAATTGCAAGACCAGCCGCAGCACATTCAATTCATTTTGATAAGCGTCCAAATCAATTAGTAACAGTATTTGCTGGTCAAGATAAAGCGGCAACAGAAAAAGCAAGATCATATTTTGAGGGCTTTCCACCGTCCTCTCCATCATTTGCATTAATGAAAGATGGAAAAATTGTTAGAATGATTGAGCGTCACGAAATTGAGGGACACGAGCCAATGGATGTCATTACTAAATTACAGGAATCTTTTGAAGAATATTGTGAGGAAGTATAAGAGGCCTAATTGGCTTCTTTTTTTTGGAGATAACTTAATAAATTATGCATATGATAATGAATCTTTCGTTGCTTTCCCACTTTAATTGTTTATATCAGTAAAGTATTAAATGCGAGTTAATGGATTAAAATAAACTCTAAATTTTCCACAAAAGTCCCATGTAAGCAGAATAAATAGAAAGCTTAACGCAAAAGATAGAATTATTATTCAATTATTATTTTTAAAAAACATATTGTATATTTATACAGATGTGTTAAAATACATTCTATCGAATAATTATAAGTAACGATATAGGGGGAAAACATAATGAAAAAGTTTTTACTAGCATCATTGATTACTATTTTATCAGTTGTATTTCTAGCTGCATGTGGGACAAGCGGTGACAATGCAACAGGATCTGAAGAAGGAACGGAGTCAAAAAAGGTATTAACAATGGGAACATCTGCTGACTTCCCACCATTTGAAACAATTGATGAGAAAACAGGCGAATATATTGGATTTGATATTGATATAGCTAAGCAAATTGCAGATAAACTTGGTTATGAGCTTAAAATTGAAAATATGGATTTCGGTGGCCTTATTAGTGCACTACAATCAGACCGACTTGATTTTATCATTTCAGGTATGTCTGCAACTGCTGAACGTAAGGAAAGCGTTGATTTTTCAAATGAATATCATAAATCTGGGGAAATGTTTGTCACATTAAAAGATTCAGATGTAAAATCACTTGAAGACTTAGACGGTAAAAAGGTTGGCGTTCAATTAGGTTCCATTCAAGAAGAAGGAGCTAAAAAAATAAAAAAAGAAACACTAAAAAATCTTGAAATTTCAGCATTAAATAAAGCTCCAGAATTAATTCAAGAGCTAAAATCAGGAAGAATCGATGCAGTATATTTAGATAAAACTGTTGCAGTAGGCTTTATTGAAGAATTAGACCTAGCAGGATTTGACGATCCAACTGAAAGCTCTCCAGGTATGGCAATTGCATTTGCAAAGGGCAGTGAGCTTGTGGATGAATTCAATAAAGTGTTAGAAGAAATGAAAGCAAATGGTGAATTAGAAAAATTAGAAAAACAATGGATTGAAGAATAAATAAAAATTTTTAGGTGAAATGAGGTGTAAGGCATGGGTTTGGATATTGATTTTTCCCGAATCGTGCCTTCAATTCCGTTTATACTAGAAGGGATCGGCATTACGGTATCCTTTGCTCTAGTATCGGCAATTTTAGGTTTAATTTTGGGGACAATTTTAGCGGTTTTTAAAATAAGCAAGGTTTCATTTTTAAAGTGGTTTGCGAATATTTATACGTCCATATTCAGAGGAACACCACTTATCCTACAATTGGTTTTAATCTATTTTGCGGTTCCACAGCTTTTTCACTATGACATTGATAAATTTGCAGCTGGGGTCTTGGCATTCGGATTAAATTCAGGTGCGTATATTTCTGAAATCATTAGAGCTGGAATTCAAGCTGTTGATAAAGGTCAACAGGAAGCGGCGGAAGCTCTTGGTGTTTCGTACCGTCCCATGATGTTGGATATTATCCTACCACAGGCAGTGAAAAATATTTTACCTGCACTTTTAAATGAACTTGTGACCTTAACGAAGGAATCGGCACTTGTAAGTACGATTGGATTATTGGATATTATGAGACGAGCCCAAGTTGTCGGATCGAATACATTCCGCTATTTTGAACCTTTATTAATTGCTGGTCTAGTTTATTGGATTATTGTTACAATCCTCACATTCCTAGGCGGAAGACTTGAGAGGAGGTTGCGTCGTAGTGAGTAACGATCATATTAAAGTAGAAGGTCTTCATAAATCTTTTGGCAAACTTAATGTGTTAAAGGGGATTACGACCACCTTTAAACAAGGTGAGGTTGTTGCCATAATTGGTCCTTCTGGTTCAGGAAAATCTACATTTCTAAGATGTTTAAATTTACTTGAAACACCAACTCAAGGACAGATCTGGGTTGGGGAAGATGACATAACAAATGCAAAGACGAATATCACAAAGGTACGTCAGCACATAGGAATGGTGTTTCAGCATTTTTATTTATTTCCACATAAGACAGTTCTTCAAAATCTCACTTATGCTCCGATGAAGGTAAAAGGGATATCGAAGAGTGACGCGGAAAGTAAGGCTTTCGAGCTGTTAAACCAAGTAGGCTTGTCAGAAAAGGCAAATGAATATCCGAATCGCCTTTCCGGGGGACAAAAGCAGAGGGTAGCAATTGCAAGGGCGCTGGCAATGGATCCTGAAATTATGCTTTTTGATGAGCCAACTTCAGCACTAGACCCTGAGATGGTAAAAGAGGTTCTTAGTGTTATGAAGGGATTGGCTAATACTGGAATGACAATGCTCATTGTGACCCATGAAATGGGCTTCGCTCGTGAAGTAGCGGACAAAGTGCTCTTTATGGATGATGGAGTAATTGTTGAACAAACAACACCAGATGAATTTTTCACAAATCCGAAAAGCCAACGTGCACAGGACTTCCTAGAAAAGGTCCTTTAAAAAGAATGATCCATATGGTCATTCTTTTTTTCGTTGATTTAGCCATAATAAGATTTGTATAGGTATTTTTCCTATAAATCAATATAATAGAATTACTAAGGATTATTAGGAGCCGATTTATGTTTAAAATAGGTTATCGAACGTTAAAAACAGCTTTAGGAACAACTATTTCCATATCAATCGCAAAACTAATAGGACTAGATAGTTTTGCATCTGCTGGAATTCTAACGATTTTATGTATTAAAGTAACAAGAAAAAAATCGCTTGAGAGTTCATGGGAGCGATTTGTTGCGTGTGTGGTTGGAATCGCATTTTCATTTGTATTCTTCGAGGGAATAGGCTATCATCCATTAACAATCGGGTTGTTACTCCTATTTTTTATCCCCACTGTGGTTGCCTTAAAAGCAAAAGATGGGATTGTAACAAGTACCGTTATTATTTTACATATATTTTCAGCTGGGAATGTAACACTTGATTTGATTGTTAATGAACTAGGGTTAATTATTATTGGTATTGGTGTTGCGCTACTCGTAAATCTATATATGCCGAGTGTTGACAAGAAACTTAGAGCATTCCAACAAGAAATTGAAACCCTGTTTGGAAATATATTAAACGAAATGGTTCACTATCTTCGAACAGGAGAAAGTATCTGGGATGGTCGAGAAATAACAACTATCGAAGATTTACTAAAGAAAGCAAAAAGAATTGCATATCGAGATGTTGAAAATAACCTAATGCGAGATGAAAACTTATATTTTACGTATTTTGAAATGAGAGAAAAGCAATTCGAAATTCTGCAAAGGATGTTACCTACTATAACTTCGATTACTCAGTCGGTTGAACAGAGGGAAATGGTTGCCGATTTTATTATGGAGGTGAGCCAATCCATTCATCCTGGAAACACGGCAGGTGTCTTTTTGAAGAAACTTGAAGCAATGCGTAAAGTGTTTAGAGAAATGCCATTGCCAAAAACTCGAGAGGAGTTTGAAACAAGAGCTGCCCTTCTTCAATTTATTAAAGAAATGGAAGAATATTTAATAATAAAAAGATTATTCAAAGGGTTGCCAACTTAATTTAATAAAGCTAAAGGTGACCATTTAGGTCACCTTTTAAGGCTTTTAACAAACCTCGTATCACTTTAAAAGTTTGAATTAAAACCACATACTTGCGCCTGCTAACAGAGTAGTAATTAGCATTACTGCGATCATTAAATAGACAACAATCTTTTGAGTTTTACGGGACATGTCACCCTACTCCCTTCTGCTTTCATATTTAATTAACTTCTTCTGAATAAAGTTAAAGCCTACGGCGGATGCCACGATTTTTCAAGGGAAACTTTTCGAGCAAGGCTCGAAAAAAATCTGGCACAAATAACCCAAGGCGTATTTGATTAATATTTTACCTTGAATCGCCCACTGGGACAACTATTATGTACCATTACCTAAAACTGAAAATACACAATTTTTGATGAGTTCGTGCTAAAATAGTCTTATACATTTGTAAAGCGCATACAATTTTTGAGCGAGCGCTCGCTTGAGGAGTGAAAACATGATTAAAAAAATTGACCATATCGGAATTGCTGTCACATCGATTGAAAACTCCCTTCCTTTTTATACAAACATTCTCAACCTTCAAGTAGAAGGAGTTGAAGAAGTATACTCTGAGAAAGTAAGGGTTGCCTTTATCAAAATCGGAGAATCGAAGCTCGAGCTACTCGAGCCTCTATCACCCGAAAGTCCTATTGCAAAATTCATAGAAAAACGCGGTGAAGGAATACATCATATCGCTTTAGGTGTTTCTTCCATCGAAGAGCGTATCCAAGAAATAAAAGAACATGGTATACGAATGCTTGCAGATGAGCCAAAGCTTGGTGCAGGCGGTGCTAAGATTGCCTTCATGCATCCAAAATCTACGGGCAATATCCTATATGAGCTTTGTGAGAAACCTAGCAAGGGGGAAACGAAATAATGGTAGATATCTATGAAAAAATAAACGAACTATATGATCGTCGTCGTGAGGTAGAATTAGGCGGCGGTGATGAAAAAATTGATAAACAGCATGAAAAAGGAAAATTAACCGCTAGAGAGCGAATTGATTTATTACTTGATAAAGGAACCTTTGTGGAGTTGAATCCATTTATTGAGCATCGGAGCACTGATTTTGGCTTAGCCGATAAAAAAGGACCTGGTGATGGTGTAGTTACTGGCTACGGAAAAATTAACCATAGACCCGTATATTTATTTTCACAAGATTTTACTGTTTTTGGTGGAGCACTTGGGGAAATGCATGCAAAAAAAATTGCGAATGTCATGGACCTAGCAGCAAAGAATGGTGCACCATTTATTGGCTTAAATGATTCAGGTGGGGCAAGAATTCAAGAGGGGGTCGTCTCCCTTGACGGCTATGGTCATGTTTTTTACCGAAATGCGATCTATTCAGGGGTCATTCCGCAAATTTCTGTAATCATGGGACCATGCGCAGGTGGGGCCGTGTATTCTCCTGCGATTACCGATTTTGTCTTTATGGTGGAAAAGACTTCGCAGATGTTTATTACAGGGCCGAAAGTCATTGAAACCGTAACAGGCGAAAAAATTAGCTCAGAGGATTTAGGTGGGGCAAGCGTCCATAATTCAATCAGTGGGAACGCACATTTTTCCGGGAAAACCGAAGAAGAGGTACTACAACAGGTTAGAGATTTAGTGAGCTATCTTCCTCAAAACAATGAAGAAAAACCACAAATTATTTCCATCGAAGAGAATGATGATTATCGACCTGATTTAACAGATATTATTCCGTTTGATTCAGTCAGGCCATATGATGTACGCAAAGTAATAGAACAAGTGGTTGACGAAGAATCCTTCATGGAAGTACAGAGAGATTTTGCGAAAAATATCGTTGTTGGTTTTGCGAGAGTAAAAGGTGAGGTTGTTGGTTTAGTGTGTAATCAGCCGAAGGTTATGGCAGGTGGGCTTGATATTAATTCATCCGATAAAGCATCAAGATTTATTCGATTTTGTGATTCCTTTAATATCCCACTCATTACATTCGAGGATGTGACAGGATTCTTCCCTGGGATAAAACAGGAGCATGGAGGAATTATCCGCCATGGAGCAAAAATATTATATGCGTACTCAGAAGCGACAGTACCTAAACTAACTGTCATTCTTAGAAAAGCATATGGTGGAGCATATGTAGCATTAAATAGTAAATCAATTGGGGCTGATTTAGTTTTTGCATGGCCAAATGCTGAAATTGCGGTAATGGGCCCACAAGGCGCAGCCAATATCATATTTGCACGTGAAATTAATGAGAGTGATGATCCGGAAATAACACGTGCCCAAAAGATTGAAGAATACCGTGAAAAGTTTGCTAATCCATACGTTGCTGCAAGTCAAGGGATGGTTGACGATGTCATCGATCCTCGCGAAACGCGAATTAAAATTATTCAGGCTTTAGAGATGCTCCGAAATAAAAAGGAATCTCGTCCTAATAAAAAGCATGGAAATATTCCATTATAGGGATGTGTATTTTATTTTTGATGAGAATATGATAGGCTAATTTCATTAACTATTCATCTTGGAGGTACATAATATGATTAATCAGGATAGACTTGTAAATGAATTTTTAGAGCTAGTACAAGTAGACTCTGAAACAAAATTCGAAACAGAAATTGCCAAGGTTTTAAAAGAAAAGTTCACCGCATTAGGTGTAAATGTTGTCGAGGATGACACAACTGGTCAAACAGGACATGGTGCAGGGAATTTAATTTGTACCCTAGAAGGCACAAAGAAGGATGTAGATACAATTTATTTTACATCACATATGGATACAGTTGTCCCTGGTAAGGGCATTAAGCCTTCCATCAAGGATGGTTATATTGTCTCAGATGGAACAACGATTTTAGGAGCAGATGATAAAGCAGGTTTAGCTGCAATGTTTGAAGCCATTCGTGTTCTGAAGGAAAATCAAATTCCACATGGTAAAATAGAATTTATTATAACAGCTGGAGAAGAATCTGGGCTTGTGGGGGCTAAAGCTTTAAACCGTTCGATGATCACAGCGAAATACGGCTATGCGCTTGATAGTGATGGCAAGGTGGGTAACATTATTGTTGCTGCACCCACACAAGCGAAGGTAAAAGCAACTATTATCGGGAAAACAGCACATGCTGGGGTTGCCCCTGAAAAAGGTGTTTCTGCGATTACAATGGCTGCAAAAGCTATTTCAAGAATGCCATTAGGTCGTATTGATGAAGAAACAACTGCAAATATCGGTCGCTTTGAAGGTGGAACACAAACAAATATCGTCTGTGACCATGTTGAAATTTTAGCTGAAGCTCGTTCTTTACTAACTGAAAAAATGGAAAGCCAGGTTCAAAAAATGAAAGAAGCCTTTGAATCGGTAGCTACTGAAATGGGTGGTAGAGCAGAGGTTGAGGTTACTGTGATGTATCCGGGCTTTAAGTTTGCGGATGGTGACCATGTGGTTGAGGTTGCAAAAAAAGCAGTTGCAAGAATTGGACGCCAAAGTGAACTACAACAAAGCGGTGGAGGTAGTGACGCAAATGTCATCGCAGGACACGGCATTCCAACAGTAAACCTAGCAGTTGGTTATGAAGAAATTCATACAACAAACGAAAAAATGCCAATTGAAGAACTTGTTAAAACCACTGAACTAATCGTTGCGATTGTGGAAGAGGTTGCAAAATAATAAGAAAAGCGTAAGGCGCCCGTCTATCGGTGACAAGCATAGGACAAGCGCTGACAGAAGGTGTTCTTTTACCTTCCGAAGCGATTGGCTTAGACCAGAGAGCCGATGGCCCCTATAGCTGGACATTGAAAGTGAAGTGAAACTCCCATTAACAAGGGAGTTTCGCTTTTTTGTTTATTTTCACAATCGGGTAAAGTATGATAGAAGAAGAACATAGATTGTTTTAACTAGGTAGAGGTGAAAGTTATAATGGAAGACCAAAAAGTTGTTGTTTTTTCAGCAGGTGATGAGGAATTCGGTGTCCCTGTTTTAAATGTGATTTCCATTGAAAGGGCACAGCAGCTTAATGCTATACCGCAGATGCCAAACTATATGCTAGGTGTCCTGACCATTCGAGATGAGCTTGTTCCGATTGTGGATACGGGAATTATTTTATTTAATAGAACAACAAATCATACAGACAAAACGAAGATCATCGTCACCAAAACGGATGCACTTTCAGTAGGCTTACTTGTCGATGATGCAAAAGAAATAATGGATATCCCTCTAAATCAATTGAAACCATTAAATTTAACGTATCAGCTTTCCTCATATATAACTGGAGTTGCGACTCTTGAGGACAGATTGATTACTTTATTAGACCCTGGAAAACTATTTAACGGTCTAGAAGGATTCAAAATAGTAGAGGAACACATTCACAGCCACCATTAGAATAGGTGGCTTTTTCTATGATAAACTAGTAATAGAGGATTATTAGGGAAGTGCGAATCATGAAAAAAATGTATCCGAAAAACGGAAAGGTTATTTTACATGTGGATATGAATAGCTTCTTTGCATCGGTTGAAATTGCCTATGACCCTTCCTTACAAGGGAAGCCACTGGCAATAGCGGGTAATCCTGAGGAGCGTAAAGGTATTATTGTCACTTGTAGCTATGAGGCACGTGCCTTTGGGGTGAAAACGACGATGCCTTTATGGGAGGCGAAACGAAAATGCCCAAATCTCATTGTCCGAAAACCAAATTTTGAACGCTATCGCAGCGCTTCATTGGCGATGTTTGATATTCTTCGTTCTTATACGGACCTAGTGGAGCCTGTTTCAATAGATGAAGGATATCTTGATATAACAGATTGTTATGAAAAGGGCTCTCCAATTGAAATTGCGACCTCCATTCAAGAAACATTACGAAAGGCACTTCTTCTTCCTTGTAGTATTGGAATTGCGCCGAATAAATTTCTAGCAAAAATGGCATCGGATATGAAAAAGCCATTAGGAATTACTGTATTACGAAAGCGGGATGTTTCAACCATTCTTTGGCCGATGCCAGTTGGAGAAATGCATGGAGTTGGGTCGAAAACAGCTGAGAAATTAGCTACTATCAATATAAAAACAATTGGTGACCTTGCGAAAGGAAATGAAATTCAATTAAAGCAATTGTTGGGAATTAATGGAGAGAGGATTAAGCAACGTGCCAATGGAATTGATAATCGGCCCGTTGACCCTGATGCCATATCAGAGTTTAAAAGTATTGGAAATTCAACAACATTACCAAATGACTCAACAGATGAAGTGGAGCTTCTCGGTGTAATCAAAAGACTTTCAAACTCTGTCGGGGCTCGGACTAGACGAAAGGACATGCTATCAAATAATGTCCAGTTGATGATTCGCTATGCAGACCGAAAAACAGTAACAAGAAGTCGAAAACTTGAGAATCCAATTGACCAAGATGAAGAAATTTTCCATGCTGCAAAACGTCTTTGGAAAAAACATTGGAATGGGGAACCAATCCGATTGTTAGGTGTCACCGCTCAAGAACTGGTTGAGAAACATGAGGCATTTAAACAGCTGGATCTGTTTTCCTATGAAAAAGAAGCAAAAAAAGAACCCCTATTAAAGGTGATTGACGAATTGAAAGGTAAGTATGGAAACGAGATTCTGTCAAATGGAATCAAGCTTCCAAAGGATAAAAATCCTCGAAATAATGAACATGGAACAAGTTTCGAAAAGGATTTTTTAAGTGATTAAAGACCCCAGCTCAATTTTGAGAAGGGGTCTTTTGTATTAATTAATCTTCTACAGTCCACCAGTGGAATCCATCCTCGGCCAATAATTCATCGGCTGCTTTTGGACCGTTTGAACCAGAAGGATAATTAGGAAATTCAGTTGCAATTTGATTTTCCCAAACCTTTGAAATGGCATCTACGTAACGCCATGAAAGGGCAACTTCATCCCAGTGAGCAAAGTTTGTCGTATCACCCATCATACAGTCAAAAATTAGTTTTTCATAGGCTTCTGGTGTGTTAATACCATCTACACAGTTATTGCAATAATCAAGCTTGACAGGTAATGTCATCGTATTTTGTCCCGGTCTTTTCGCATTTAAATAAAGTGTGATACCCTCATCCGGTTGGATATTAATGACAAGCAGGTTAGGATTTTGACGTTCATTATCCTCTTTATAATATAAATCCATCGGAATGTCTTTGAATTGAACAACAATCTTTGTCGATTTTTCCTTCATTCTCTTCCCTGTACGAATATAGAATGGAACTCCTGCCCATCTGAAATTATCAATTAAAAGCTTACCAGCAACGAATGTAGCAGTATTTGACACTGGATCTACTTTTTCCTCGTCGCGATAACCGGGTACCTGTTTTCCTTTAATATTACCAGCATCATATTGCCCTCTAACGAAGTACTTATGAACATCTTCATTATCCAATGGTCGAAGGGCGCGTAATACCTTTATTTTTTCACTTCGAATCTCGTCGGTATTTAATTTAATTGGTGGCTCCATGGCTAAAAGTGCAACCATTTGAAGCATATGGTTTTGTACCATATCACGAAGGGCACCTGATTTTTCATAGTATCCGCCACGGTCTTCTACCCCTAGTACCTCACTTGAAGTGACCTGGATATTGGATATGTATCGATTGTTCCATAATGGTTCGAATAATGCATTTGCAAAACGAATGACTTCAATATTTTGGACCATTTCCTTACCTAAATAATGGTCAATTCTGTAAATTTCTTCCTCTGAAAAGGCATGGCGTAGCTGTTCATTTAGTTGTTTTGCAGAAGGGAGATTATGTCCAAATGGTTTTTCAATTACAAGTCTTGTATAACCATCTGTTGACGTTAATCCTTCTGACTTCAAGTTGACAGCAATTGTTCCGAAAAACTCCGGTGCCATGGCTAAATAGAAGATTCTATTTCCACCTATGTTATAAGATAAATCTAATTCTTCAGCAAGGACTTTTAATTCCCTATAAGAAGCAGTATCATTTACATTAAACGGATGGTAGTAAAAATGTTTTGAGAACTTCTCGATATCCTCTCGTTGTTCATCAAATCGTCCAGCTACCGAATTTCTTACGTTTTGTTGGAATTCTTCATTTTTTAATGGACGTCTTGCCACACCGATTACTGCAAAATCCTCAGAAAGTTTTCCTTTCGTATAAAGATTATAGATAGAAGGATAGAGCTTTCGATTCGCCAAATCACCTGTTGCTCCAAAGATAATCAATATTGATTTTGGTGCTGTATTTGTCATATTAATCCCCCACTTTTTTCACGCATTAGTAATATCTATTTAATTTATACTTTTTTGTTTAGTAAATCAACTAATTCAAGTTATTTTTTTAGTTTTCACTTAAAGTATGCCTTAACAAGGAACGGATATGCGGTGAAACGACTCAAAGATACTGAACCCAAAAGGGCTTATCTAGAGAACAAAAGGCAGAATATGTTATAGTAGGTAATGGGACAACAGAGGAAAAACGTCGTAATAAATTTATCTATTAATTGGAGGATTTCTTAAGTGGAAGTCGTATTTTTAGGAACGGGTGCAGGGGTGCCTGCAAAAGAGCGGAATGTCACTTCAATTGCCTTACAATTGCTTGATGAAATAAGGGCATCCTGGTTGTTTGATTGTGGAGAAGCAACACAGCATCAAATTTTATATACATCAATTAAGCCTGGGAAAATAGAAAAGATTTTTATTACCCATTTACATGGGGACCATATTTTTGGTTTGCCTGGCTTTTTAGGAAGTCGCTCCTTTCAAGGAGGAGAATCCTTATTAACCGTCTATGGTCCTAAGGGTATTAAAGAATTTATTGAAACTTCATTAGCAGTAAGTACGACCCATATTCGATATCCGATTGAAGTGATTGAAATCGAAGAAGGCATTGTTTTTGAGGATGATCAATTTTGTGTCATTGCAAAATCTCTAGACCACGGGATTCAATCCTATGGGTATCGCATTATTGAAAAGGATCTGCCTGGAACTTTATTGGTTGACAAGCTTTCAAAACAAGGGATCAAGCCTGGTCCTATTTATCAAAAAATTAAAGAAGGTCAAACTGTTGTCCTTGAGGATGGTCGCCAAATTAATGGAGAGGAATATATTGGCCCTCCTAAAAAGGGACGTATTGTGACTATTTTAGGCGATACACGCTATGTTAAGGAAAGTATTGAACTAGCAAAAGATGCAGATCTTCTCATTCATGAAGCAACTTTTAGTTCAAAAGAAGCTGAGTTGGCTCATGATTATTTTCACTCAACGACTACACAAGCAGCTGATGTTGCAAAACAAGCAGGAGTAAAAAAATTAATTTTGACTCATATTAGTTCAAGGTATCAAGGGGAAGATAGTCAAAAGCTTCTTGAAGAGGCTCAAGAAGTATTTCATGATACATATATGGCTAAGGATTTTTTTAGGTTTGATATTAAGTCAAACCACACCAAGTAGGCAACAAGAACGGAGGATATATACCAATGAATTCAGTTATTGAAACGATTATGAATCATCGTTCGATTCGTAAATTTGAAGAGAAATTATTAACAGATGAACAAATTCGTGCGATAGTTGAATGTGCCCAAGCGGCCTCAACTTCTAGCTTTATTCAGGCCTATTCCATTATTGGGATCAAGGATCAAAATAAAAAGCAAAGACTTGCTGAGATTGTTGGCAATCAAGCCTATGTTGCGGATAATGGACATTTCTTTGTGTTTTGTGGTGATCTTCATCGCCATCAAGTTATTAGCGAAATAGAGGAAAAAGACTTAACAACTTCGTTGGGGAGTACCGAGAAGTTTATGGTTGCGACAATTGACGCTACCTTAGCTGCACAAAATGCTGTACTAGCAGCAGAATCAATGGGGTTAGGTGCTTGCTATATTGGTGGCTTACGTAATAATCTAGATGAGGTTTGTGAAATATTAAATATCCCTAAATTTGTGATTCCACTCTTCGGAATTGCTGTAGGCTATCCGGCACAAATGCCTGATAGAAAGCCACGACTTCCATTCGAACATATTTATCATGAAGACGAATATCAGCAAGATGAAGGCTTATTTAAACAAGGGTTATCAACCTACAATCAAACAATTACTAATTATTATACACAACGTACAAATGGAAAACGTTCAGATACATGGACGGGTCAGATGGCAGATATGCTTGAAAAGCCACAACGCATGTATATGAAGGATTTTGTGAAGAATCAAGGCTTTAATCGAAAGTAACCCACTAGAACAATTTGAAAGGAGCGGAACCATGGATATCAAAATCAGTCAAAAAATGATCAAGGAAATGTGTGGTACCGTCTCCTTCAAAAGAGGAGACGCTTTTTATCGAACAAATAAGGTGACATTTACAGAAAATGGACCTGACAAATGCAAAGCCACAGTAAAGGGTGCAGAAGACTTTTATGTCAGCATTGAAAAATATTCTAATGGAAAGCTAAAGGCTACATGTAGTTGTCCGTCACTTACGAATTATGATAAGGATTGCCAGCATGTTGCGGCAGTATTAATCGTGATTCATGAGCAGCAAAGTCAGGAGCCGTCAGATTTCCATGAATCCATTACATCTAACAACGGGAACCTAACAAACGATTTCATGACGCTTTTTTTGAATCGTCCAACGCGTTCAAGTGGTCAGCAACTTCATTTTGAAAAAAGAGAAGTCCTAGATGTTCGCTTCACATGTAAACCCGTCATAGTTTCAAATGAGCAAACCTTACTTGGGGTGGAAATAGAGATTGAACAGAAAAGAGTACATGATATTCGTGACTTTCTAAAATGTCTAAAACAAGGAAATAAGCATATTATTTCTTCCCATTTTACATATGACCCAAATCAACATTGCTTTTTACATGATGCGGATACTCTTCTTCACCAATTAGGTAAAGGAATCGAAGATGAAAATGTTTTTCTAGACATAATCTCTGGTCATTCCGATTATAAAGTTTCTCGTGAATTACTATTGATCCCGCCGTCTTCCTGGAGAGGACTTATTCCATTGTTTTCAAAATGCCCATCCGTTTTTCTGAAATACAATAGTCATTCCTATGAAGGTCTTCAAATTGTTCAAGAATCACCGCCACTTCAATTTTCATTTGAGGAAGGGGAAGAAGGTGACTTTCGTTTAAGAATTCAGGGTTTCAATAGATTGAGTGTTTTAAAATCCTACCATACGGTTCTAAGCGATGGACTTCTTTACCAAATCGATGAAGAGGATTGTGACCGATTATTGGAGCTAAAGCAAATGCTTGCAAGCCCTGGTGAAAATCATATTCCAATTCCAAAAGAGCAAGCTCATTTTTTCCTTAAAAAAATTGTACCAAGCTTGAAAAAAATTGGCGTTGTACATATGACTCATTCCATATCCAAGGAATTTATGAAAACACCTCTGGTTGCTAAGCTTTATTTGGATCGGCTAAGACACAAATTGCTTGCAGGACTTGAATTTCACTATGAAAATATCATCATCCAACCATTAGAAAGCCGAGATCTTCCAACAGGTCCTATGGTCATCAGAGATGTAGAAAAAGAGGATGAAATACTACAAATCATGTATGAGAGTGGTTTTTCAAAAACTGAAGGTGGCTATTATATGCATAATGAGGAGCTTGAGTATGAGTTTCTGTATCATATCATTCCAAAGCTTCAGCCTCTCTGCCAAATTTATGCCACAACAGCTATACGGAATCGCATCATTCCGAAAAATGAACATCCGAAAATAAGGGTGAAGATCAAAAAAGAACGCACCAATTGGCTGGAATTCAAGTTTGAAATGAAGGGAATCGCTGAACAGGAGATTCGTGTAATTTTAGCTGCCCTTGAGGAAAAACGAAGGTATTACCGACTGAAAAATGGATCACTACTTTCTCTTGAAACGAGAGAGATGGAGGAAATTCAGCGGTTTTTGCATGCTGTTCCAGTCCAAGATGATGATTTTGAAGCAACCTTAAATATGCCTATGATTGAAGCTCTACCCCTCTTAGATTCTATTGATGATAGCGAGATATTCACGGCTGAGGAATCATTCCGTCAGTTTCTAGACTCGATTAGAAATCCTGGTGATTTAAGAATTGAGGTTCCAAAAGATTTAGAACCCATTTTACGAGACTATCAGAAGCAGGGATATAAATGGATGAAGACGTTAGCAAGTTATGGATTTGGTGGGGTCCTTGCCGATGATATGGGGCTCGGGAAAACCGTTCAGAGCATTGCATTTATTGTTTCGGAAGCTTCCAATATTCGAGAAAGGAAGCGGCCCGTACTTATTGTTTGCCCATCATCGTTAACCTATAATTGGCTACATGAGTTTTTGAAGTTTGCTCCTGAGCTTCAAGCAATTGTGATTGATGGGAATAAAGAAGAACGAAAAGAGCTGCAAAAAGAGAGCGAAGGCATGGATGTTCTTATTACATCCTATCCACTATTAAGACGTGATATTAAATGGTATGAATCTCACAATTTCCATACTGTTTTCTTTGACGAAGCACAGGCCTTTAAAAATCCAGTCACTCAAACAGCCCGGGCTGTCAAAAGAATAAAAGCAGATCATCGTTTTGGATTATCCGGAACCCCTGTTGAAAATTCAATTGAGGAGCTCTGGTCGATTTATCATGTTGTCTTTCCTCAGCTTTTCAAGGGCTTAAAGGAATACAGCCATTTGACTAGAAAGGACATTTCAAGAAGGGCTCGACCATTTTTGCTTCGTCGTGTAAAAGAGGATGTTCTAGCAGAGCTACCAGAAAAAATCGAAATCCTCGAATCGTCAGAGCTTCTACCTGAACAAAAGAAGCTTTATGCTGCCTATTTAGCAAAGCTACGCCATGATACATTAAAGCATCTAGATAAGGAGACGATACGAAAAAATCGAATTCGAATTCTTGCGGGGTTAACTCGATTGAGGCAAATTTGCTGTCATCCGGCTCTGTTCGTGGATGGCTATAAGGGAAGTTCTGCGAAATTTGAGCAGCTTCTTCAAATCATTGAGGAATCCAAATTATCTGGAAGGAGAGTTTTGATTTTCTCACAATTTACGAAAATGCTTGAGTTGATTGGAAGGGAACTTACAAATCGAGGATATACATTCTTTTACTTAGACGGCCAAACACCTACAGAGGAGCGAGTGGAGTTATGCCAACGCTATAATGCAGGGGAGCGGGAATTGTTTTTAATTTCGCTGAAGGCTGGTGGAACAGGTCTCAACCTGACAGGTGCTGATACGGTTATTTTATATGACCTTTGGTGGAATCCAGCGGTTGAAGAACAAGCGGCAGACCGTGCACATCGCATTGGTCAGAAAAAGGTTGTCCAGGTGATTAAGCTTTTTGCCCGTGGTACCATTGAAGAGAAAATGAATGAACTGCAAGAAAAGAAACGAGATCTTATTTCAGACCTTATTGACTCTGAGGAAAAAACAACGCTGACCGAAGAGGATATTCGAGAACTTCTAATGATATAAACAAAGGCGCTTTCCACGTGGGAGAGTGCCTTTGTTTTTTTTAAGAAAATTAACGCCAACCGAGTTCGTATTGTTTCGGGCTTTCGATTGAAACATCTAGTTCTTTTGCAGCTGTTCTTGGCCAGTATGGATCACGTAATAATTCACGAGCTAAAAAGATTAAATCTGCTCGATTGTTTTTTAAAATTTCTTCAGCTTGAACAGCTTTTGTGATCAAACCAACTGCACCAGTTGGGATCTCTGCCTCATTTCGAATTTCATCCGCAAAACCGACCTG
The DNA here is from genome assembly GCF_036962705.1 of Bacillus sp. JJ1562. NCBI lineage: Bacteria > Bacillati > Bacillota > Bacilli > Caryophanales > Bacillaceae > Bacillus > Bacillus sp. JJ1562. Next base: position 91,564 of record NZ_JBALOQ010000018.1, on the reverse strand, counting down.
ATACCCAGGGTATGCATCAATTTTAGCCGGTACTACACCACCTGAGCTAACATCGATTAGGTCTACACCTTGGGATTTCATACGCTTTGCATATTCTACATAATCGGCAGGTGTTAAGCCACCCTCTGTATAATCATTTGCTGATACACGGACAAATAAGGGACCATCCCATACTTCTTTAACTGCATGAATTACATCTTGAAGGAAACGGTAGCGGTTTTCGTTACTTCCGCCATACTCATCCTTACGATTATTGGTAAGTGGAGATAAAAACTCATTTATTAAATAACCATGTGCCCCGTGGATTTCGATAATATCAAAGCCAGCTTCTTTTGCCCGTCTTGCACCAGCCTTGAATGCTTCAATTGTTTCTTGAATTTCAGTAAATGTTAATTCTTTTGGGGTTTTATATCTTTCATTAAATGCAATCGCCGAAGGGGCAACAATATCTCCTTCAACAGTTGCTTTTCGACCTGCGTGGGCAATTTGGATCGATGTTTTTGCGCCATGTGCTTTGATCATTTCTACAAGTTTTTTCAGGCCTGGCACATGCTCATCACTCCATATTCCTAAATCCTGTGGAGAGATTCTTCCCTGTGGTGTTACAGCGGTTGCCTCCACCATGATAAGTCCAACCTGACCAACAGCGCGGCTTACATAATGGGTATAATGCCAATCCTCCAGCATTCCATCCTTATTATGGCTGGAATACATGCACATCGGTGACATAACAATTCGATTTCTTAAAGTGACATTTTTAATCGTATATGGTGAGAATAATGTGGATTCCATAAAACGGTAACCTCCTATGTAATTTGTTTCTCTAAATAGTATATCAAGTCATGACATTCAGTTCATCGATTGTGCATATCAAACAAAGAAGCATCGACTTTCCGTTGTCGATGCTTTTGTTTATTTATATGTTTTTTCGGCTAATTTCTTACCGGTTTCTGTACTAATGAGAGCTACTTTTGTCGGCACGTATTTTTGAGTTTGTTTATCAAAAACATATCTTGTTTCAAAATACGCGATTACATCATAATGGGCAATGCCGGAAACAGCTCGAATTGCCACGATATCCTGTGGTTTCATTTTTGTTAATTTATCAAAACGATACCCAGAAACAGGGTCAACCCAAGTTTCAATTGCTTCAAGTCGTTTCTTTAATTCTTCCTTATCTGGAAAATCTCTATAGCGATCCTCTGATAACGGAATGACTGCTTCTAAGTCAGTCCGTTTATCAATAAATTCAACTTGATTATCACCAATGTATTTCATAGAAAAACGCTTTTTCGCTTCATCAAGCCAGCCTGATGTATTAGGGTCTGTGAAAATTTCCTCAACTTTTTCACCAGTATAGCTTAGGACCGTTAACCCGGTGACGCCTCCACTCCCGACAGAATGAAAATAAAGGAGTATATCCTGTTTCCCATTTTGAAGGACGTCTGCAAACTTCATGTCAGCCAATTGGTATAAATCCTGTTTATTATGATAGGTACCTAATTGCTCACCATTGATTTTTAAAGACCACTCATTTGCAAGATTATATTGATTTTTTCTCGCATATAACTCGATGATATCCTTTTTTCCATCACCGTCTAAATCAATATACTCCTTTTGAACAATAGTAAAGGGTCCATACTCAACATCGGTTTGCCCAGCAAGAGTCACACTGTGAAAGCCGACGAGAAGGCCTAGCATTAATAAAAATCTTACGAGTTTCACAAAATCACCTCTTTGGTAGGATAACCAAAAATTGAGAGGTATATAGGTGAGACTTCTTACTTTGTAAAAAAGTTCTCCGTGTAATAAGGATGAGATTCAGTATTAAAAGCTACGCCAACCCCTAAATACTTATATTCCTTTTTTAGAATATTTTCTCGATGTCCCATTGAGTTCATCAAGCCTTCATGGGCGAAAATACTGCTGAACTGACCATAGGCGAGATTTTCTCCTGCAATCGTAAATAAAATTTCGTCCTCAAGCATTCGATCAAAGGGAGACTGGCCTTGTAAATTTGTATGACTGAAATAATTGTTTTCTGCCATATCTAAACTATGCTTTCTTGCAGTTTCCTTCACGTGGTCATCCCATGTTAACACCCCTAAGCCATGATTGACCCTGGATGCATTTGTTAGATCAAATAATTGATATTCGAAGCCTTCTTTTAACTGCTCACTGGCGTCTGTATAAAAATCCGCTCTATTTCGTTCGAGTGCTTCTGAAATAATCTGAATCGAAGTCACCGTATTGTTTTCGTGTTTATCATAAAAGAGGGTGACATAGGTGTTATCGATATGGAATACGTCATAGTCCCGGTCCTGCTGAAATTCATAATAAACAAATCCTTTTTGGATTCGACTCATAGGTTCACCAAGTAGATTAAGAGCGTCTTGTTTTGGTGTTCCTCGTTTGATTCCTTTCGTTGATGAAATGAGGTCTTGATTTGTGTATAAGCCAACAACATTATCACGAGAGTCATAAGCGACCATCATAAAATTGTGGTAGTTTTCATGATACGTATACCAGTTCGTTCCATATTCATTTAAAGATGTCCGTTCAGCGGCACCGAGCTTCGTTTCTACACTCTGTTTACTCTCTCCAAGCTCAACATTGTGTATCGAAAAAGCCTGTTCACTAGGAACATGTAGCTCTGGCTTCTCGATTACGTTCTGGTCAATAATTGAATTTTCCGGTGCTTTTTCCTCAAAGGTTTGCAGCAATGTTGCGATATAGTCTTTTGCCTCATTTAGTTTGGTTTTTATCGTTTCGAGTTCATCAGATTCAGAAACTCGGTCGATTTCAGATGTAATAGTATCGAAAACTGATTGATTATCAGTTTTAGTGGCGAGTTTATCTAGCACTGTCCATCCGGCATATAAGAAAAATAAAAATGATAAAAATAATAGGATTCTCCTCATAAGTAAAACCTCCAATCCCTATAACATTATTCAGTCGAGGTTTAAGCACCAACTAAATAATGTTAAAGCCTACGGCGGATGCCACGATTTTTCAAAGGAAATTTTTCGAGCGGGCTCGAAAAAAATCGGGCCCAGATACGCCAAGGCGTATCTGATATATACATTCTATCCAAAATTCTTCGAAACGATAAGGGATTTTTAAGACTAAAAGCGAAAAAGGGGAGAGGATCCCCTTAGACAGATGTTGGAGTTGTCGTTTTACCAATCCATATAAAATAAAGCAAAATGGAAATTAGAACAGAGAATGCAGAGGCAATGTAGATCGAATGGTACCCTAAATGGTGGGCAATTTGACCGAAAGTAATTGCTCCAATTCCAACTCCCAAGTCAAAGGATGAAAAAAAGGTTGCATTAGCCATTCCTTTGCGATGTGCTGGAGCGGTTTGCACAGCCCATGCTTGTAAGGCTGGTTGTAAAGCACCAAAACCAAGTCCATAAAGAAAAGCGGCAATATAAAGGACAAGACTGCTAGGTAACCATGCTAATAGAACCATAGCTACAACAATCATAAAAGCACCAGGTGCAAAAATTGCTTGATGACCTTTTAAATCATAAAGCCGACCGGCAAACGTACGAGTAATCATTAAAGCGATCGCAAATAATAGAAAGTACCATTCAATCCCGGGTATTTCCTTTTGTAGAGTATAAATGGGTAAAAAGGCTGCGATTCCTCCAAATGTAACAGTTATAAAGAATAATAGAATCGAAGGTGGAAGGGCTGTTTTTTCATAAAAGTCCCATTTTCTAGGTTTTTCTTTTATTGGTTCTCGCTTTTTGTAGTGGATTTTAGATGATAAGATGAGTGCCACTAATCCAAGAATGGCACAAATGGAAAAGATCTTTGTAAAGGATATTGTGCCAGCAAGTGTAAGACCTAAAGAGGGTCCAAAAGCAAGGGCAATATTACCGAATAGACCGAAATAGCCCATTCCTTCACCACGTCTATTGGCAGGGATTAAGTCTGTAGCGATTGTTCCGGAGGCTGTTGTTGAAAAGCCCCAACCAATCCCTTGAATGATTCGAAACATGAATAAAAAAAGTAAGCTTGAGATGATTCCATAGGAACCAACAGATAAAACGAAGATGGAGAGCCCAAGTAAATAAACGAAGCGTCGTCCTCTTATTTCTAATTGATGGCCGGCGAAAGGTCTGATTAAAAGTGCGGAAAAAGTAAAAAAACCAACGACTAATCCAATGAGTTGGTCATTGCCTCCAAGCTGTTCAACAAATAGTGGAATTGTCGGTAACGTCATTTGAAAGCCGAGAAAAATAAAAAAGTTTGAAATGCAAATAAGGGTAAAATCACGGGTCCAAATTTTTTCTTTGGGCGTACTTAGCTGTGGAGGTGTTTCTTTAATTAGCGGTGCACTCATAGAATCTCCCCATTGTATAATATTTCGGTTGGCTAAATATTATTTCTTTCATTTTACCAAAAATGTCAGTAAAATCCTACCATTGTGCACCAATTTCTCGGATACGGTAGAATTCCACTGACTTTTTAAAAAACTTGGCTATTCATTTTCTTGTGAAACGGATTGAAGCATGGCTTCTCCAAGCTCGGAGGAGCGAACGGTAGCACGCTTAATGCAGGCCACCATTGCTTGTTGGTAGTTATATTGCTCCAACACTTTTATACCTGCTTCTGTCGTACCACCTGGACTTGTTACTTCTTTTCGTAATGCAGCAGGCTGCTTAGGTGAACTTTTTAGCATTTCCGCTGCACCAATAATCGTTTGAAGAATTAATTCTTTAGCAATTCCTTTTTCGAGACCGATATCATCAGCTGCTTTTTCCATCGCTTCAACTAAATAATATACATATGCAGGACCACTTCCAGATAGACCTGTGACTGCATGAAGATCTTTCTCAGCCACTGTTGTAACAATTCCAATTGTTTCAAATAATTGGCGCGCAATCAGAATATGGTGTTCATTTGCGTACATTCCTACTGATAAGGCTGTAGCTGATTTTCCGATGGTGGCAGATGTGTTTGGCATTCCACGTACAACTGCAACTTCTTTGCTGAGTAAGTCTGTTATGGTTGTGGTTGCAACTCCTGCTAATACGGAGATGATAAGTTGTTTTTCGCTTACGAAATCTTTAATGGCTAAAACTGCGTCCGCCACGTCCTTTGGCTTTATCGCAAGAATAATGATTCCGGCATTTTCAATCGTTTCTTGTTTGTTCTGACTAACCGTTACCCCATAGGTTTTGTTTAGCTCTTCTAATCGGGTATGGTTGGAGCGATTCATTACAGAAATTTGTCTGGGCAAGAAGAGCTCCTTTTGTAGCATTCCAGAAATCATTGCCTCAGCCATTGAGCCGGCCCCGACAAACACAATATTTTGTTTCATTTCCATAACTATCCCTCCAATGTATTATCAAAATAAAAAGACCTATTCCATCCTTATTAAAGGACGGAATAGGTCTGCTATCCGCGGTACCACCTTACTTAACATCTGAAAAAAAGATTTTCCGATGAACACTCGTACCCGTATCGTGGGTGAAACGGTTAGGTTTTCCTAACAGCTCATAGGTAGGTTCAATCAAGAAGCGGGCTAATGAGATCTTTCAGCCGGTGGATCTCACTCTCTTATCGCCATTGCATGACTTACTAGTCCTAATCATTGCTTTTATGAATTTATATTAATGGTCATTATGCACTGATTTAAGCGTGATGTCAAGGACTCATTTTTAAAAAATAAGCCCATTTTTTTTTACATTAAAGAGAAGTTATTCGAATATAATGACAAAACGAGGATGAAAAGGTAAACTAATATTAAGTATAAGGAATTTATATGGAAATAGTTCAAAGGAGATTTATATGAGCAAACTTACGACCACGAAGGACGTTTTTAAAATTACCTTGCCCACACCTTTTGCTGTAGGTGATGTGAATGTATATGTTGTTAAAGGAGATGCTTTAACACTAATTGATGCTGGTGCAAAAACGGAGGTAGCATGGCAGTCCTTTAATGAGCAACTTGCTCAGTTAGGCTATCAACCTTCTGATATCGACCAAATCGTGATCACCCATCATCACCCAGACCATGTTGGGCTCCTTGATTATTTCAATACGGATATCCCAATTATTGGTCACCCCAAAAATCAACCATGGATTAGTCAGGATAAGCAATTCTTTGCAGATAATGAGCCGTTTTATAATGAGCTTTTTATTCAGTTAGGTCTTGACCCAGCATTTGTAGCATTATTTGACATGGATGAAGAATTTAAATATTCTTGCCGTAGGTCGCTAACAAAAACGGTTGAGGAAGGAGATACATTAGAAGGGTTAACGGGCTTTAAGGTATTGGAGACGCCAGGACATGCACAAAGTCATATTGTTTTGTTTCGGGAAGAGGATGGAATGCTTATTGCAGGTGACACCCTTTTAGCAAAAATCTCACCAAATCCATTGCTTGAACCTCCACAATTTGGTGAAACTACTAGACCAAGACCATTAATTCAATATAATAATTCTTTAAGAAAACTTCTTTCCCTTGACATGTCAAAGGTCGTGACAGGGCATGGAGCAGATATTCTGAACCCACGTGATTTAATTCAAGATAGATTCGTATCGCAAAAAGAGCGAGCATACCATGTTTTGCAAATGATTAAGAAAAAGCCAATGACTGCCTTTGAAGTATGTACTAAATTATTCCCGAAAGTGTACTTGAAGCAACCTCTCTTTACGGTGTCTGAAACAGTTGGACAGCTTGACTTCCTTGAGGAAATAGGTGAAATTAAGATAGAAGTAGTGAACGGACAATATATATATCACGCCAATTAAAAATTTCCCTGAGGTGAAAAAGGTCGTATGAATTCAAGACTTAAAGGAAAAACAATTGTTATTACTGGGGCTTCGAGCGGGATTGGTGAAAAAATTGCCTATCTCGTTGCAGAGCAGGGGGCATCTCCCATTCTACTAGCTCGAAGCTATGACCAGTTGGAAAAAATCGCACAGAACATTCAAGTAAAATACAACATAGACTGCTTATTTTATAAATTGGATGTTCGTGATACGGACCATGTAATAGAAGTGTTTGAGGACATCCTCCGTCATGTAAAAACGATTGATGTTCTTGTGAATAATGCTGGGTTTGGTGTGTTTGCAAATGTTGTGGATGCACAAATAGAGCAAATGAAGGCAATGTTCGAGGTGAATGTTTTCGGCCTCATTTCATGCACAAAAATGGTATTGCCGACGATGATAGAGCAAAATACGGGTCATATTATTAATATCGCCTCACAGGCTGGAAAAATCGCAACACCAAAATCGAGTGTCTATTCGGCTTCAAAGCATGCGGTTCTCGGGTTTACAAATAGTTTACGGATGGAGCTTTCAAGCACAAATATTCATGTAACAGCCGTAAATCCTGGACCGATTCGAACACGCTTTTTCGATATTGCTGATGAGTCCGGTACGTATGCGAAGAATGTAAATCGTTTTATGCTGGATCCCAATGTAGTTGCATCTAAAATCGTTAATGCCATGTTAACTCCAAAACGCGAAATTAACCTGCCAGGCTGGATGAATGCAGGTAGTATGTTTTATACCCTCTTTCCTCGACTTGTTGAAAAAGTTGGGGGAAAGGCATTTTTTAAGAAATAAGTATCGACAAAGCCCCTTTTTATAAGGGGTATTTTTTTTTCTTTAAACATAGAAAATTATTAATTTTAGGAGTTATATATCTTGACGCGCGATTTAGATAATGAGTAAATTACATTAAACACATTGAATTACTATGCATAAATAGAGGGAACATGAGGGAGAGAATGACATGTCACAAAATGATCAGACAATTAGTTGTGCGATTCCCGTTGAATCAAGCAATAATTCATCAAAAAAGCCAGTAGAAATAAAAGCCGATGGCTCTTTCAATCGTCAAACGAATCGCTTTACTATACCTTTTGGAAACCAGCCTGGTGAATTACCCGTTGAGTCTGGGCGCTACCGCTTGCTATGGTCTGCTGCATGTCCATGGGCACACCGATCTGTGATTGTTCGCAAAGTGCTGGGATTAGAAAAAGCGATTAGCTTAGGAACAGTAAGTCCTTTGAGACCAAGAATTCAGCATGTAGATTGGGAATTTTCCTTAGATGAAAATGGAGTTGACCCGGTCTTAGATATCCAGTATGTGAGTGAGGTTTATTTGAATGCGGACCCTAACTATACAGGTAGACCAACAGTACCAGTCATGGTCGATCTTGAATCCAAAAATGCGATTAACAATGATTATTTTAAGCTCACCAACTATTTTGAAACCGTTTGGGCTCCTTTCCATAAGGAAAATGCTCCTGATTTATATCAGAGTAGTTTGCGCGAAGAAATTGATGCTTTAAATGAGGTCATTTTTCATGATGTAAACAATGGCGTGTATAAATGTGGATTTGCTCGTTCTCAGGAGGCCTATGAACAAGCCTATGATCGATTGTTTGCTAGATTAGATGAGTTAGATGAGCGTCTATCCAAGCATCGTTTCTTATTTGGTGATTTTATTACGGATTCTGATGTCCGATTATATACGACGTTGGTGCGTTTTGATGCTGCTTATTATTCTGCATTTCGCACAAACCGAAATTTAATTCGCGAGTTCAAAAATTTATGGGGCTATGCCCGTGACTTGTATCAGACTCCCGGTTTCGGTGATACGACTGATTTTGATGCGATTAAGCGACATTATCATCTATCCATCACTATTGATACTGCAAAAGGAGAAGTGAATATTCTTCCTAAAGGACCAGATGAAGCTGTATGGCTTTCGGAACATGACCGTGAGCAGCTAAGTGGAAAAAAAGAAAAGTTCTTGATACGAGGATAGGTGAAATCATACATGAAAATTCGTGATGCAAAACAGGATGAATTAGATTTTATTCGGGAGCAACGAGTTGCTGCTTATCTTGAGCATTCAATGGAAATTCCAGCTGCTCATTGGCAGGCTCTTAAGCAGGGCATTTCTTCTGAGGCTGATCGCCTCCATGGTTCTGAGCTTATTGTGTGTGAACTTGATGAAAAAATTGTAGGGAGTGTAGTCTTGTTTCCTGCTAATACAGACGCGTATGAAGGCCAGTTAGAAGAGTTAGATTATCCTGAAATACGAATGCTAGCAGTTAGTCCTGAGGTTCGTGGGAAGGGTGTCGCTTCAGCTTTAATTACCGAGTGCATTCAGCGTTCACAAGCAAAAAATCATCAATTTATCGGACTACATACGGGTGAGTTTATGAAACAGGCGATTAAGCTATATACAAAACATGGCTTTGAGCGTTTGCCACAATATGATTTTGAACCCGCAAATGATGGGATTATTGTCATGGCGTTTCGCTTATCTATATAATACTGAAAAAACCAATTCGCAACTTAAGCGTTTTGGTTTTTTCTTTTGTTTACGTAAGCATTCTTTTAGGTGGTCAAATATTCATAGACAACGTCATTAATAATCTCATGAAGTTCAGCTTCAATTTCTATTCCCTGTTGCTTTTTTATATTTTCGATTAATACCTTGTAATCCTGCTCTGACAAGGGAACAGAATCGCTGTCATGCTTGTATTGATAAAAATAATTTCGAATCAGTTTGCGGATGAATTTATCCTCCATACTTACACCCCTTTTTAGATTATCCCCATTATAGTACGACCCAAAAGGGAACACCACCTGAAGTTTTTCTTTAAATTTCCATTGAAATCGAACGTATATTCTCCTATCATTAAGAATATAATACGAACATACATTCTTTTGGAGATGATGTTAGATGGTGGATTACAGTCAGTTGCCTGTTCAAAAGATTTTATGCGTGGATATAAAAAGCTTCTATGCAAGCTGTGCTGCTGTTTTATTAGGTCTTGATCCACTTGAGTGCTATTTAGCTGTTGTTGGAGATAAGGAGCGCCAGGGAAGTGTTGTGCTCGCCGCTTCTCCAAAGTTAAAACAGGAATTTGGAATAAAAACAGGATCAAGACTTTTTGAAATTCCCAAGGATCCACGAATTCAAATTGTAAATCCAAAAATGGCACTCTATTTACGAATTTCAACAGAAATTACGAGACTTTTTAATCGGTATGTCCCAAAAAGTGCGATTCATGTGTATAGCGTAGATGAAAGCTTTATCAAGATTGATGGGACTGAAAAATTATGGGGAGATGCTACGACGATTGCACGTAAAATTAGGCAAGAGATTGAAGCTGAGTATGGTCTAACTTGTGCCATTGGCATTGGCCCCAACATGTTGATGGCAAAGCTTTGCTTAGACTTAGATGCAAAGAAAAAAGGAATCGCGGAATGGACCTATGAAGATATCCCTGAAAAGCTGTGGACAGTGTCGCCATTGCGAGAAATGTGGGGGATTGGAAGCAGGGTAGAGCGAACCTTAAATGGGATGGGAATTACAACCGTTGGCCAACTTGCCCACTATCCACTTGAATTACTTGAGAAAAAATTCGGTGTGATGGGAAATCAGCTTTATTACCATGCCTGGGGTGTCGATCTATCAGAAATTGGCGCCCCTATTATGCAAGGACAGATTAGCTTTGGGAAAAGCCAAATCCTTATGCGTGACTACCCAGACCCAGAAGAAGTGAAGCACGTCATTCTTGAAATGTGTGAAGAGGTAGCAAGGCGAACGCGTCGACATAAAAAAGCAGGAAGAACGATTAGCCTTGGGATTCATTATAGCCAAGATGAGTTTGGCGGAGGATTTTATCGGTCGAAAACAATTGAAACTCCGACAAATATTACGATGGAAATGTATCGTGTCTGTCTTGAATTATTTGAGAAATTTTATGCCCAAAAAACAGTCCGGAAAATCTCAATTGCTCTGTCCAATATTGAGGATGACACACAAATGCAATTGGATTTGTTCTATCTCAACCGAGTCAGGCAGCATAAGCTTGGTTACGTAATGGACGGCATCCGAGGAAAATATGGTTCGGATGCAATCCTGCGTGCAGTTTCCTATACAAATGCCGGAACATCAAGACACCGCAGTAAGCTCGTCGGTGGACATAAGGCGGAATAGAAAGAAGGTAATAAGGAATGATACGGGACCGGGGAACGATCAAATGGACAGCGATGATGCTGCCGGAGCATGTGAAAATACTTAGAGATTGGGCTGAAGAAGATACGTATGAGCAAAAGCCAGAACTAGATGAGCAGCAAATCGAAGAGATGAATGGCATTCTCTGTCAGGCGATGGAGGAGGGGAGAGAGATTATCGTTACGCATTATGAGGCGAAACACCACAAACTCCTCCTTGGCTCCATTCACCACTATGATAATCTACAGGGTAAATTGCATATCATCGATAAATTCGGGGAAGCACACTATATCCCTGTAAACATGTTGGTTGATCTGCGCTTTTCCGATTAATTTGAGAAGGATTTTTCGACTAAAGTATAGAAGTTAATTGGTAAAAGAATAGAATGGAGTTAAATATGATGTTTGTATACCAAATTGACGAGGAACTGTCCTTAAAATTAACAGAGTTAAGTGATGCCGAACGAATTTTTGAACTAACCGAAAAGTCAAGACTATACCTAAGAGAATGGCTTCCATGGCTTGATATGACAACGAAGGTAGAGGACACAAAAGCATATATCGATTCATGCAGGAAAAGCTATGCGGAAAATAAAGGATTGCATACCGTTATCGTCTATAAAAATGAAATCGTGGGTGTCGCAAGCTTTAACTCAATCGATTGGAGTAATAAAATAGCCTATATCGGCTATTGGCTAGGTCAACAATACCAAGGAAATGGCATTATGACAAGGGTAGCAAAAGCATTAACAGATTATGCCTTAAACCATTTAAAACTAAATCGAGTGGAAATTCGTGCAGCAGTTGAAAATCATAAAAGCAGATCTATTCCGGAAAGACTTGGGTTTAAGAACGAGGGTCAAATAAGACAACACGAATGGCTTTATGATCATTATGTAGACCATGTTGTATATGGCATGCTTGCAAAGGATTGGAATACTGAAAAACAAGAAACGAGCACTCGAGTAACGCGGATTCTGTATTCGAGTCCAAAATTATAGAATTAGAAAAGGGACATCAAATTGGGACGATTTGATGTCTCTTTTTTGTTGTTATTTAAGGATTTGTATTAAAATATCAATGCTTCCTTTGATGTCAACAAGTATTGGAATAACGAAGACTTGTATGCCAGCAGGATAGCGTTTTTTATAATGGTCAACCTAGACTGAAATATCAATGTGTTACAAGGAATAATTTAAAATCCAGCTTAAAGGCTACTAAACGACTAATAGAGAGATTTAAGAAAATATCGAAAAACATGTTACTATAATAGTATTAATGTGAAAGGGTTGGAGATTTATTATGGAAATTAAAACAGTCTCAATTATTGGAATCGGTGCATTAGGTATATTGTTCGGGAATCAACTTGCGAAAAGATTGCCGAAAGAAAATGTTAGAATCATTGCTGATGAGCATCGTGTAGAACGATATAAAAAATATGGCGTATATTGTAATGGCGAACGCTGTGATTTTCATTATGTCACACCAGGTGAACTATGCGAACCAGCAGATTTAATTATTTTTGCAGTGAAAATTAATGGATTACAGGATGCCATAAGATCAGTAAAAAATCATGTAGGTAAAGACACTGTTTTTATATCAGCGTTAAATGGCATCACGAGTGAAGTGATTATTGGTGAAGCGTATGGTATGGATAAAGTGCTTTATTGTGTTGCTCAAGGGATGGATGCAGTAAAGGTAGGGAATAAACTGACTTATGACAACATGGGAATGCTTGTGATTGGTGACAAGGTATCAGGAGTTGTTTCGGAAAAGACAAAAGCGGTTGCTGCTTTTTTCGAGAAATACGGTGTTCCGTATGAAGTTGATCAAAATATGCCAAAAAGGCAGTGGGGCAAATTTATGCTGAATGTTGGTGTTAACCAAACGGTCGCTGTTTATAAAAGTAATTATAATGAAGTTCAAAAAGATGGCCCTGCAAGAGATATGATGATTGCTGCTATGAAAGAAGTGATTGAGCTTTCAGAAAAAGAAGGTGTGAATTTAACAGAGAAAGATTTGAACTATTGGTTGAAGGTTTTAAGTACATTAGGTCCAAACGGAAAACCATCGATGGCTCAAGATGTCGAGGCACGGCGTTATAGTGAAGTCGCTTTATTTAGTGGGACTGTCTTAGAGTTTGGTAAGAAACATAATGTGCAAACTCCTGTGAATCAGGAATTGTTCAACCGAATAAGAGAGATTGAAAGTGAATATTAGTAAGTTATTCATTAAGGAAAAGCCCAAAGGAATAAATTCTTTTCGGGCTTTGAAAATCGTTTATCTAATATAGTTAGTTTCTTTCATGAACCGATTAATTGTTTTTGAATCTACTTCACACCAAGTTTTCCCTTTTTCCGCCTTCTTAAGGCCAACGATTGGTTCTCCATTTTTTTATCACCGGCCACAGTCATAGACTTCAAGCCATCTAGCAATTGTCGGAGCTAAGCAAACGCCCTTTTTGTTCCTATATATTCTGATTCAGGGCGGAAAATAGAATTATCTTGCAGTTGCTCTATTGCATGTGCAGTCCAACCAATGATTCTCGCAACGCTGAAGGTCGGTGTAAACAGCTCTGGAGGCATTTCGATAGATCGCATAATTGCAGCTGCATAATACTCGACGTTTGTATAAAGTTTCCGACCAGGCTTATGCTTTGCGAGTAAATTGATTATTTCCTTTTCAGCTACGACTGCTAAGTCTAGCCACTCATCTATTCCTACCATACTGGCACATTTATCTCTCAAAAGAAAGGACCGTGGATCTTCTGTCTTATAGATTCTGTGTCCAAAACCCATTATTTTTTCTCCATTCTGGAGTTTCTCTTGGATAATTGGTAAGATGTTTTCTTGATTTCCTATTTCCTCAAGTAACTCAATAACTCCTGAAGGGGCACCTCCATGCAAAGGGCCTTTCATTGTGCCAATTGCAGATGTGATTGCCGCAGTTAAGTCTGATTCTGTCGAAATTGTTACGCGGGCAGAAAACGTAGCTGCATTCAATCCGTGTTCCATTGTTAATTTCAAATACGTTTCAAGTGCCTCAACTTGTAGGGCGTTTGGGAGCTCCCCATTTAGCATCCATAAGTAATTAGCTATGTGCGACAAATTTGGATTAGAATTCACGGTAGGTAAACCTTGTTGTTTTCGGTAATGTTTTGCTACGATTACTGGAATTGCTCCAGAAAGTATTATTGCTTGCTCTTCGATAGGAGCATTAGAAAAGGAAGCATGTGCAAATGCGGAAATAGCTGTACGTACAGCATCCATCAATGGTACCTCTGCTGGCAAAGCATCGATGATTGCTAGAACATGGGGAGGTAACAGTCTACTAATTATTAATTTACTCTCCAAATTCCTTAGCTCATTTTCGTCTGGTAAAACTCCGTGCCAAATTAAATATGCTACTTCTTCAAACGAATAAGATGGGATAAGTTCGTCTATTAAAACACCTCTGTAGCGTAATTCTCCTAAATCTCCTTCGACCGAAGCTATATTCGTTTGAACGGCCACAACATCTTTTAATCCTTTTTTAAACATTCTGTTTTCTCCTCCTTTTCTTTAGTATAGTGTTGTTATATGATTATATAAATTGAATGTTTTGTATTGAATCAATTAACTTTTTTAATTAAATATGGAGGGGTTTTGTGGAGTTTCAGTGGTTGAAAACATTTATTGTAGCAGCGGAAACAACTAATTTTCGACAAGCATCGGAAAAACTAATCATTTCTCAACCAAGTGTGACCGTCCATATCCGACTATTAGAGGAATATCTTGGTGCGAAGCTTTTTGATCGAATTAATAATCGTGTTACATTGACCGATACTGGCAAACTATTTTATAAAGAGGCAAAGCAACTCGTCGAACAAATGGAAATAAGCGTAAATAGGATTCATACATATGCACAAGGATTTCGTAAAAACTGGACCATTGCTATATCACCACTTATGGCAGAGACGATATTACCATATATTTTACGAACGTTTATGGAGAGTCATCCAGAAGTTGAAATCAGCATCCGAGTGGAAGAATCCGATAGTATTGAACAACTCGTCGATAATGGAGACGTGCATCTGGGAATTTCAGCACTAGATGCTAAATTTAAGAATATCGAGTCGATCCGAATGTACGAAGACCCAATTCTTTTCGTCATTTCACCTGATACATATGATGAAGAAAGTGGACCGCCAATTGACGCATCGGAAGTATTACAGAAAGATTATGTATTTACTCATCATCATCCAGTATATTGGGATAACTTGCTTAATAAGCTGAACAAACACGTAAATCATATCCGAACGATGAAGGTTACACAAGCACACATTGTAAAGCGGTTCATTCAGGAAGGCCTTGGCGTATCGTTCTTACCTCACTCAATTGTTAAACGTGAGTTAATAGAGGGAAGACTAATGCAACCATATTTCGACCTCTTCAAACTTCCTACTGTTTCAACGTATATTCTTGTAAAAAAGAAAGGGGAACTTGAGGAAGAATTCATTCATTTGATCTCCCAATATTATTTTGGATAATAAAGGACTTGCCAAAAAAAAGAAAATACTTGCAAAGTACGACTACGTAAAATCGGACTTTTACGTAATACTATTATTTCTAATTCAGCTAAAAAGCCATTTTCTTATATAACACGTAATAAGAGAATTAGAAAATTTGTTAAAATATAAGAGGATTATGAAATAATAAATAAGTGAAAAAATAATGATTAGGAAAAGGGGATTGAAAATGGATGTAAGATATCCAATTGGGAGATTACAGGTTCCTGAAAAAGTAACATTAGAAAATATTCAAGAATCGCTAAAAGAAATTGAAACTTACACGAGTCGATTAAGGGAAACGGTTGATTCATTAAGGGATGAGGAATTAAGCAGAACATATCGTGATGGTAGCTGGACAGTTCGTCAACTTGTTCATCACATTGCAGATTCTCAATTGAACATGTATCAACGTTTGAAACTGGCTTTAACAGATGAGAATCCAACAGTACCAGCTTTTGATGAAGAAAAGTGGGCTATTCAACCAGATACAAAGCTTCCTATAGAAAGTTCTATTAAAATGCTAGAAGGTATAAATGAGCGCATCGTGTCTTTAGGATATAGTTTTACTGAAGAGCAATTAGATCGAGTTTTTACTCACCAGAAAAATGGTAAAATAACAGTTGCGACAAAAGTTACAAAATTAGCTTGGCACGAAGAGCACCACTTAGCCCATATAAAAATCGCATTATCAAAATAATACAATATGTATGGAATTGGCTTAACAAAGTTCGATAAGGCGGTTTACTTTATAGAGATTAAATTGCGGAACTATCGTAATTTAGTCTCTATTTGTATAGTCGATAAGTTTTTCTCCACAAGCACACATCGTATCCAATATGGTTTTTAGGCTGCAACCATATTCACTTAATTATATTCCACTATTGGTGGGACTTCTTTATAAAAATTCTACAAATAACTCTATCAGACTCTAATTCTCTCAAAAAAGTGCGTACTTGTTACTAAGAACCATTATTTAAATCATATATATTATCTGAAATAATTAATCTTGTTAATTGAGAATTATTATCACTTGTTATATACTAAGTAGTAACAATCCATATAATGGAGTGAGGAGAATATACAATGCAAATATACTGGACTAAAATAAATAAGATTATTGAGGAAACTCCTGAGGTTAAAACGTACCTGCTCGACTGTCCTGAAGACTTTACATGGGAAGAAGGGTCCCACACCCACTTCGGACTGGAAGGATTCAATGCAGGGGATAAACCAAACAAGAGCCTGGTTCGCCATATGTCAATCTCTACTTTACCGCACGAAAATGCAATCGGTATAACAACACGCATCAGAGAGCAGTGCTCTGAGTTTAAATCAATTTTAAGAAATCTTGAAGTCGGCGATGAAGTTGCAATATTTAAAACTCATTCGAATGTACCGCTTAAAAGAGAAGACAAAAATGTTTACCTGCTGTCATCAGGTGTTGGCCTGGCAACTTTCAGACCTCTTGTACTTGATTATTTCAAACGTCCTGACAACGTCAATCAAATGCATTCCCTGAACATCGATTCATCAAAAAATTTCTTATTCACTAATCTTTTTAAATCCGCACCTGACAAGAAGTTCACGGCACAGTTCGTCGATAACCGTAAAGACTATTATGAAGAAGTGAAAAATCTTGCTGCAGACAAGGATGGACTCTACTATGTTGTTGGCAGCGACGAATTCCTTAAGCAGAACATTGAAGTCTTGCGTGAGCAGGGCATCAAGCCAGAACAGATTATGCTCGATAAGCGTGAGCAACAACTGCCTGAGTTTTTATTATTTGATTAACAATGTAAGCGAGATAAAATCTTCAGATAAGGCTTAGAGAAATTTTCTTCTCTAAGCCTTTTTGCATGGCTTCTCAATGATTGAAATCAAAATTTGTAATAATACACTTGGTATTAAGTATATAAAACCGCTATCATAAAGGGAGAATGAATGGTTTATTTAAGTGGAGGTTAGTTGCCTTATAATTCAAACGAAAAAACAGTCTATAGTTTATGGAAAAGTTTATCTCCTGAACTCAACATGTAGAAAGGACTGGGACAACGGACCTGTCCCTCTGTCCCATAGGTGTGGTTATGAAGACAAGGTATGGTAATTTGAATGATGTGTCGAATAAGAAAACGTTTCGGGATATGAGAAAGTGGCAGAAGGAAAGACGAAGTAAAGTGAAGGATTTAACGGAAAATATACCGCAATGTCCTCAAAAAAGGATCCAAGAAATTAAGGAGAATAGAAGCCGAACTTCATATACCTGGATTGGTCATTCCACCTTTTTGCTTCAACTTGACGGACTAAATATACTTACTGATCCCGTATGGGCGAAACGAATGGGTTTTCAAAAGCGGTTAACTGAACCGGGAATTCCGTTGGAAGATTTGCCGGAAATCGATGTTGTGGTCGTTTCACATGGTCATTATGACCATCTTGATTTTCCAACGTTGAAAAATTTAAAAGGAAATCCGTCCTATTTTGTTCCCATAGGGTTGAAGTCTCTTTTTCGAAAAAAAGGGTATCAAAATGTAAGTGAAATGAGCTGGTGGGAATCGCTAGAATACGAAGGGATCAAAATTCACTTTGTCCCAGCTCAGCACTGGACAAGAAGGTCGCTTAACGATATGAATACTTCCCATTGGGGTGGGTGGATATTACAAACTACTAGTGAAACGTTTTATTTTGTCGGGGATACAGGCTTTTTCTCTGGGTTTAAGGAAATAGCTGCACGTTTTATGATTGATGTCGTTTTTATGCCAATTGGCGCCTATGAACCGGAATGGTTTATGGCAGACTCGCATATTTCACCTGAAGATAGTGTGAAGGCATTTATCGAACTAGGAGCGAAGCTGTTTGTTCCCATGCATTATGGTGCTTATCGATTGGCAGATGACACAGGGCCTGAAGCCTTAGAGCGTTTACTACGAGAATGGGAAAAACGCCAACTATCGAAGGAACAATTAAAAGTTTTATCAATAGGGGAAACCGTGATTTAAATAAATTGAAAATAGGGTTTTAGATCTGCCTCCCACAACACTATCTCGGCCAAGTTAGTGTTGTGGGAGGCAGACTTTTAAAAATTTGGTGTGATATGTTTAGCGTTTCTTTGCATGAAACTGATGATGGAGCCTGCGAACTTGCTCCGCCAGTTCAGGAACAGGCCCATCTATTATGGCATCACGAATAACATCTTGAATGGGAAGATTTCGAACGCGCGATGGAGTAACCCCCATTTCACTCAACCATTGTACCAGCTGTTCGGATGAACTTGCATAAACAATCCGCCCTAAACCAACCCAACCGTGGGCTGCAGCACACATAGGACAATGTTCGCCAGAGGTATATACTGTTGCCTTGCTTCTATCTTCAAGTGTCATATTACTGACTGCCCATCGTGCTATAGCAAATTCGGGGTGTTGGGTATGGTCGCCGCCTGCCACATGGTTATGATCTTTAAAAAGCACATTTCCATCGGCTGAAACAAGGACTGAACCAAATGGCTCGTCCCCTTTCTCAAGGGCAGTTTTTGCTAATTCAACGCAACGTCGCAGGTGCTTCAAATCTAAATCACTTATCATAATTGTATCCTCCTCGTCCTTTTTTATTTTCCGTAAACGGAAGGACTAATCTTAGTCGATCAAATTCATAGTTGTTTAGCAAATTAAATAACTTGCTTTTAAAAACTGAATATTTTCTTCATTTTGATATTTTGCTAAATTGTTTGTTAAATATCCTTCCCCATATGAAAAAATCGGTACGTCATAATAAGTCCGATGAAAAATAAACTAAGAGCGAAATAAGCGGGAAGCAGATGGATAAAGGTTGTATATCCAATTGCGAAATGGATCCATATTCCCGCAAAAAAGGCAGGAAATCCCCCAATTAGCAAAGTCCACCAAACCCATTTATTCCCTTGCAGAAATCCCCAAAGAGAAATCGTTAGTACTAAAAATCCAACACTAAGAAGAGCACTTCCAAAACCTGCACGGTCATGAGCAATGACTGAAATCAAATTATCATTAAATAAATCTAGCATTTCAGGTGGCATACAAATATATAGAATATCAGTTGGCACAAACACATTGGTTATCCCGATAAATGAGATCACAATACCGCCCAACACAAATGAAAATCCAAGAATGACAAAGGCTAATTGTCCTATTAAACTTTGTTTCCAAACCAGATGATTACGGATATTAAGCGATGTTGGTGTCCCTTTAAGCTGTCTTGTTTTAATAAAACCAGTGATATAGATTGGGAGTAAAATGAGCCAAAAAACCAGGTGAAGCCAATCAAAATATCCATATCCAATGAATAAGAAAATCCCTAAAAACCCAAGAATGGCACCAATGTCAATCGATTGTTTAGCCCAAAGAATATGCTTGCGAACCCCGTATCGTGCTAACGCCATATAGACGATTCCACCAGAAATCATCGTCCCAGCGAGTGTCATTCGATCATGAGCCATAAAGTAAAGAACCCGTTCATTAAACAAGAGAATTTCTTCTCTTTGCATTCCAAGAAACTGCTCATCATAAGGAAGAATAATAGTCGTCAGGCTAAAAAGAACCGCAATAACCCCACCTATAAAGATGGATAATCCAAAGAGCCAATACCAAATCCAAGCAGGGTGGAGTGGAGGCTCTGGCTGCAATTGGTGTAAAAGGGATTCATTAATCCGTTTCGTAAGGCCGGGACCAGAAAAAACATAGCCCTCTGAAATCAAAACAAGGTTAGCACCCGCATCGAACAGTGCTAACGCATCAGCTGGTTCATAGATGCCACCGACCGTAATGATAGGGAGGGTAAAACCGTGAGTCTTTAAATAGTGAATCGAATCTAGCAATTCTCTTAGATAAATGTCATCCAACGTCCCAATCGGTTTCTCCATCACAATTCCTGAAAAAGTAGACTGGATACTAAATAGCGACAAATCTCTTACCTTATCAACTGCAACAGACAGATATACAGGATGGTCAGTATTCCAACTAAGATTAGGAACCGAAGTAACAAACGCTGCCACATATGGCTCTAACCTAGTGATTACATGCTGTTGCTCCTCACTTGTTCCACCTAATCTTGCCCAAACAGGCTGTTTAGGATTCCACTTATTAAGCTTTTGGATCGTTTTATCAATTCCGATTGATTCATAGTTTGCGAAAAAATCAATTTGCTGTTTTTGCCAATCCACGATTGGAAGTGAAGGGTCCTTTGTTGGCTCTTTTGTCACGGGGCCAATTTCGATAAGACCAAATCCAAGATTCGAAAAAGCATTTGAACCAGTTAAAAGCGGATCAATTTTTCCGGAAAGTCCAATTGGATTAGGATAGGTTACGCCATGAATTTCTTTTTTTACAAGTTCAGAAGATTCCTCTCTACCTAGAAAATGAATGAAGTGATGTCCTCCCGGGATGGAGGCGATCAGATTCATTCCCCGGTGGATAAACTCCCGAGATTGATAGGGAGAAAGGCGAGATAAAATAGGTTTAAAGAGTCCGTGATACGACCAATCAGGCATGTTTCATCCTCCGCGATAGGCTTTTATCCGTATTGTATCATAATTGGCAATCTTCATAACAAAAAACCGAACGCTACTTGAGCATCCGGTATTGAACTACTATTCTCTTGGAGCGCGTACGACTGATTCGAAATGACCTTTATGAGAACCGTCACAAAAAGGTTTATTATTGGACCTACCGCATCTGCATAATGAAAAGGTTTGTTTTGTTGGGAACTTATTCCCTTCCGCGTCGACCAAATCAACATCGCCTGTAATACGTAATGAACCATTATCATTTACCTTGATGGTTATCTTTGACATCTCTGAATCCCCCTTAGAGTAATCATATTATTATTGATAATAAGGTAATCTTTACTAAAAACCAAATACTTGCAAAGCAGTGAGTCAGTGTAATGATATGAAGAAGGGAACGAAATATGTTAAAATAATCATACCATGAAAGAAAGAGGAGAACTAGATGAACGTCACATTTACAGAACGTGCGATTGGAAAACTAAACACACAAATTAAAAATAAAGATAATAAATTAAAACTAAAATATGAAACAGAAGGCTGCGGCTGTGTGATGAGTGGGGTTACGGCATTATGGCTAGTAGACTCTGGGGACGAGGATGATCTAACCCTCGAAACAAATTACCAACCATTATTAGTAGAAAAATCTAAAATGGTGTTCTTAGATGAAAATATGACAGTGGATTTTGTTGAACAGGCAAATTGCTATATGTTAAAGAGCCCAAATGAGATTCTAAATCCACGTTTGCGGCTAGTAGAAGTGAGTGGTGTACATGAGTTCCAAGCTTAAAACAATACGAAATATTGCAGAAGATAAAACATGGGTTTCCTTTTTACATGACAACCATCCATATAGCCTCTTGCACTGGTCCGTTGCAGGGGCAAACCATGAACAAAAGGATGTATGGTTGCTTCAGGATGAGGTAACCTTTGAGGTTCAGGAATTTGAAACGATTGAACTTGCATTAGCTTGGATAGATGAGAACTTAACAGACATTACAGATGTACTTGGGTAAGGGACGAAAAACAAATCAGTCCCTTACATATTTGTCTAAGAAATCATCAATCACTTTTTCATAGGCATCCTTGTTATCAGCAAAGGAATAAGCATGTTTGCCTTTTTCAGCAATCAGCATCTGTTTTGGTCCTTCCTTCATTTTATAAAGCTCCATTGTCATTTCTGGCAAAATATAATCATCCTTAGCACTATGAATAAATAAAACTGGATTTTTGATATTTTGAATCACGGAAACGGGGGAAACATCCTTGATACTATATCCATCCCGAAGCTTAAGAAAGACATTTGCAAAAGGAAGAACAAGTGGGGAAGGGATTTTATAATCAACCTTTAAAAGATATTTCAGCTGTGCTTCAAAATCGGAAAACGGACAGTCTACAATATAAAAATTTGCTCCGTCCTC
The DNA here is from genome assembly GCF_036962705.1 of Bacillus sp. JJ1562. Lineage (NCBI taxonomy): Bacteria > Bacillati > Bacillota > Bacilli > Caryophanales > Bacillaceae > Bacillus > Bacillus sp. JJ1562. The sequence goes on along the minus strand of NZ_JBALOQ010000018.1, from coordinate 69,051 downwards.
AATCATTCCAGCGTATAGTAGAGTCGTCACAGCACCCATCGATTCCCCATGAATACCAATAGTACTGTCACTTCCATATTTTTCTTTCACCCAGGAAACAACTGATTCAAGATCGAATTTTTCATAGTGCCCATAGCTTGTCGTCTTTCCTCCGGTTTCTCCATGGCGGCGATGATCATATATAAGGACATTCCAATCACGCCCCAAGAAAAGCTTCATGTATTTAATAGAATTTAGTTTATTTTGGGTCACACCGTGAGAGATAATAATAAATCGTTTTTTATCCGATCCTTTTACAAGCCAGCCTTTAATTGTGTATCCAAATTTAGATGGAATGGATACATCCTCCTTATTTAGAGACTCAACCTCATCTAACGTAAGGCGACCCTCCCTTGATTCACGTTCAAGAATTTCATCATCGGTTTTCTTTTTCATAAACATGACAATGTTTGTAAAAATCATTCCAATTGTGGCTATATAGCCGATGAGAATTCCAAGGAATATAAAGCTTTTTTTCATTCTTTTCATGGAAAAACGTTCCTCCTAAAAATGTCTATTACAACTGATGTTGATTTAATTTTACCATTTTGCACCAAGATAGCATATGAAAAACCGTACCTGATATTGGTACGGTTTCCTTCTTATTGCTCTGAATTTTGACGGTTAGTAGGGTGAATGGCTTTTTCCATTTCTTCAGCAGCCATTGTATTGTTTGTCGTATCAGCATTTGGTTTGCCTTTTTGAGAACGACCTTTGTCACGTTTTGCCAATGATAACAACTCCATTTCCTTAAAATCATGGATAGGATGTGGAGTTTTCAAAGAAAATATTCTTATTTTGCTGATTGTAACCGGTAAAATTTGCTTTCAATGGGCCGGGTAAGGTGAGGTTTAATGACATCAACAGCCTCTACAAGCTTTGAAAGATCGATCCCTGTTGGTATCCCCATTTTCTCAATCATATACACAACATCCTCGGTAGCAACATTACCAGTCGCACCAGGAGCAAACGGGCAACCACCTAGACCACCTGCAGATGTGTCAAAACGATCAATTCCGGCTTGAAGTGCAGCTAACACATTTGCTAGCGCCATACCTCGCGTGTCATGAAAATGAGCGGTCAACAAGGTGTTTGGCAGCTCTTTTTTTAGTTTTGAAAAAAGGGTGAAAACCTCTTTTGGATTTGCTTTTCCAATTGTGTCGGCAATACTTAATTCATCAACACCATACTGAACAAATGTTGAGCATAGACGAAGTACATCTTCTTCATCTACTTTTCCTTCATACGGACAGTGGAAGGATGTAGATACACATGCACGAACAAAATATCCTTTTTCTTTTAATTCATGAATAAGAGGTTTTAGTTCCGCCATACTTTCAGCAGTCGTTTTATTGATATTTTTTTTATTAAAGCTTTCACTGACCCCAACAAAAACGGCAACAGCTTTACAATTTGTGCCGTAAAGCCTTTCAATTCCTTTCCGATTTGGAGCCAAAACAATATTCCTGGTACCATCTATACAGGATGTAATGATTTCTTCAGCATCCTTCATCTGAGGAACCCATTTTGGCGAAACAAATGAAGTAAGCTCCATTTCTTGAAGGCTCGCCATTTTTAATTTTTTTATAAAATCAATCTTCACCTCAGTTGGGATTAGGCTTTTCTCATTTTGCAGCCCATCCCTTGGCCCCACTTCAATAATCGTGACTTGCTTAGGTAATTGCATCGACACCCCTCCAGCAAAACATAGTATTATCTCTTATTCTAGTGGAGCTCTTTTCTAAAAATCAAGAATAATAGGAATTTAGACAAATTAAGAGGTATTTCGTAAAAAGTCTAGAAATATATATGGTATTGGAGACAAAGCGTAAACGTAAAAGGAGATGTTGAAATGAATAATGATGTTGTAATTGTAAGCGCTATTAGGACGGCGATTGGTAGTTTTGGAGGGAGTTTGCAGTCTGTTCCAGCTCCGGAACTTGGCGCAGTCGTTATTAAAGGGGCTTTAGAAAAGGCAGGAGTGGATCCAAAGCTTGTGGATGAAGTTATCATGGGGAATGTTTTGCAGGCAGGTTTGGGACAAAATCCTGCAAGACAGGCAGCTATAAAAGCTGGATTATTACAGGAAACTCCAGCGATAACAATAAATAAGGTATGTGGTTCAGGATTAAAAGCAGTACACTTAGCAACACAGGCGATCATCGCTGGAGATGCTGACGTAATTGTAGCTGGTGGAATGGAAAATATGAGCCAGGCTCCATATCTTTTAAAGGGTGCGCGAAATGGATTTAAAATGGGCGACCAAAAGATGATTGATAGCATGATTTCAGATGGTTTATGGTGTGCATTTAATGACTATCATATGGGAATTACAGCTGAAAATTTATGCGATAAATATGAGATTACGAGAGAAGAACAGGACCGTTTTTCAGCACGTAGTCAGGAAAGGGCGATTGCGGCAATTGAAGCAGGTAAATTCAAAGAGGAAATTGTGCCTGTCGTCATTCCACAACGAAAAAAAGAAAGCATTGTCTTTGATACAGATGAATACCCTAAAGCAGGCACAAGTGTTGAAAAACTTGGTGGCTTGCGTCCAGCATTCAAGAAGGATGGGTCAGTTACTGCAGGTAATTCCTCTGGAATAAATGATGGAGCCGCTGCATTTGTTGTGATGAGTAAAAAGAAGGCGGATGAGCTTGGCATTAAAGGATTAGTTACAATTAAGGCTAATGGAAATGCAGGTGTAGACCCAAGCATTATGGGAATTGGACCAGTTGCAGCTGTACAAAAAGCAATGAAACGGTGCGGATTAAGTATCAATGATATGAATTTAATTGAAGCAAATGAAGCATTTGCCGCACAGTCAATTGCTGTTGACCGTGAGCTTCATTTTAACCATGATATTTTAAATGTGAATGGTGGCGCAATTGCATTGGGTCATCCAATTGGTGCAAGTGGGGCAAGAATTTTGGTTACTCTTATTCATGAGCTAAAGCGTCGTAATGAACGCTACGGATTAGCGACCTTATGTATTGGCGGAGGTCAAGGTGTAGCGACAATTGTTGAAAATATCGAGTAGCGGGGTGTATAAATGAAACAAATATATTCCTCATTTCAGGAAGCGGTAAATGAAATCAATGACGGTTCCACGATTATGGTTGGTGGATTTGGCTTATGTGGTATCCCAGAAAATTTAATTTTAGCATTAGCTGAGTCTGGGGCGAAAGATCTAACCGTTATTTCGAATAACTGTGGCGTTGATGATTGGGGACTCGGTTTACTTTTACAAAACAAACAAATTTCTAAAATGATTGGTTCGTATGTTGGGGAAAACAAGGAATTCGAACGACAAGCTTTGTCCGGTGAACTTGAGGTTGAACTTGTTCCCCAAGGGACATTGGCGGAAAAAATTAGAGCAGGGGGAGCTGGGATTCCAGCGTTTTACACACCTGCAGGAGTCGGAACCCCAATAGCTGAAGGAAAAGAAACCCGCGTATTTAACGGAAAGGAATATGTGCTAGAAGAAGCATTTGTGGCTGACTTTAGCTTGGTCCGCGCTGAAAAGGCTGATAAGATGGGAAATTTGATCTATAACAAGACGGCCCGTAATTTTAACCCAATGATTGCGGCTGCAGGAAAGGTCACGATTGCTGAGGTAGAAGAACTCTATGAAATTGGCGATCTTGCCCCAAATATGATTCATACACCAAGTATCTATGTCCAAGGATTAATAGTAGGAGAACAAAAGAAGCGGATTGAACGTTTGACATTATCTAAATAAGAGGGGAGAAGGCTATGACAAATACGCGCGAAAAGATTGCAAAAAGGGCTGAAAAAGAAATTGAAAATGGCTTTTATGTAAATCTTGGCATTGGAATGCCAACCCTTGTTGCAAATTATATTTCTTCTAATAAACAAGTTGTTCTCCAATCAGAGAATGGGTTGCTTGGGATTGGTCCATACCCAACAGAAGCAAATGTTGATCCGGACTTAATTAATGCCGGAAAAGAGACAGTCACAGCGATTCCGGGAGCAGCATATTTTGACAGTGCTGAATCATTTGCGATGATCCGTGGTGGACATATCAATATTGCGATTCTTGGTGGAATGGAAGTTTCAGAATCAGGTGATCTTGCAAACTGGATGATTCCAGGAAAAATGATTAAGGGAATGGGCGGAGCGATGGACCTCGTTCATGGTGCAAGGAAAATCATTGTGATTATGGATCATGTCAATAAAAAAGGGGAAGCGAAAATCTTAACAAAATGTACTCTACCTTTAACCGGAAAGGGAGTCGTAAATCGAATTATTACCGATCGTGCTGTAATTGATGTTACAGACAACGGTTTAAAATTAGTAGAGGTGGCGAAAGGATTTACAGTTGGGGATATAATAACTTCAACTGAGCCAAAGCTTCTTATTGATAATGACGTTATACTTGAAGCATACTAGGAGCAACTTTGGCGAATAACCACCAAGCGGTTATTCGCTTTTTTTGATATAATAAGAGTGAAATGGTCGACGTATGGAGGGAATACTATGGCTAAAAAGAAACAAAAGCCATCTGCTAAAAAGCAGAAAGATGAAAAGCTAAGCCTTGGAGATTTACTGAATGAGGATATTGTTTCTAAGCTAAAAAATACACAACAGCAGCTAAAAGAAGAGGCACAAAAAAAGCAAGAAGAAGAGCAAGAAAGACAAAAAGAGGAACGAAGACTACGAGAAAAAAATAAGTCATTTGAGGAGCTGTTGAACGATAGTAGCCTCAAATGGTCAGATTTCAAATAATACCAAAACCCCACAGTATTCTTCTGTGGGGTTAATTTATAGAATTATCCCGCATTAACGGGCAGTAAGATCCCCACTTCAAAACTTCGAAGTAGCAAGAAGAATAGTAAGTGGGGAATCAACTGCCCGTAAAAGCCCAATAAAAGGAACAAAGACTAAGTACGCCACTTCCTGTGGCAACGTCTTTGTGACCCACATCATGTGGGCCTCAACTAACCATCAGTAGGGGATGAAGAACCACCCTATTGATGGAAGTTTCACTTTATCGATGCGAAGTGTAAGCCGAAGCCTTTGAAAGTTTTCTGATTTTCTGAATTTCTTCTACTGTTAATGGCTTTGCATTTGCAGCTTCAACATTTTTTATAATTTGTTGGGTGGAACTTGCACCGGTTACGACGGAAGCAACAGCATCCTCAAATAAACAATATTGCAGTGCAACTTCTGTTAATGGTCTACTACCTAACACATCTGTCTTTATGTTAGCAATCAGAGCATCAATCTCCTCAAAGGAATAATCAAGATATCCATTTTGTTTCATACTTTGACTAGCGTCTTCAATTGATCGATTTGTGAGTATGCCTTTAGCAACTGGTCCACGTGCAACGACACTTACCTCATGTTCATTTAAAAAGGATAGCATTTGCTCCTCTGGGCGACGATCTAAAATGCTGTATTGCATCATTACGCTTATGATAGAAGATTTCTTTACAAATTCTCGTATCACATTTGGACGGATAGACGAGATTCCATAATAACGAATGACACCTTCTTGTTTTAACTCCTCGAACGCTTCAATCGTTTCGTCGATATGATCTTCAATTGTCCCCCCGTGCAGCTGGTAGAGATCAATATAATCGGTTTGTAAGCGCCGTAGACTTTCCTTAACAGCGGATTTTATGTATTTTTTTGATGGATCCCAGGACCAGCCTTCTTTTCCTTGTTCAAATCGGTTTCCAACTTTAGTGGCTAAAATAATATCTTGTCTTTTAGATTTCAAGGCTTTTCCAACGAACTCTTCATTTAGACCTTGATCGTATAAATCGGCAGTATCGAAATAATTGATTCCCATATCCAGAGCGGTATCAATGACTTGTAATGCTTTTTTTTCATCCGTACCGATGGACATGCAGCCTAGTCCAATTTTGCTCACAATTAAATCAGAAGAACCGATTTTTCTTTTATCCATACTATCCCCTCCAGAATTTGTAATTGTATCTAGTCACATTTTAGCCTTTTCATGATAGAACCACAAATGATTTGAAGGGGTAGTCAAGTGAGTTTATCCCGCATTATCGGGCAGTAACATCCCCACTTTAAAACTTTAGTGAAAACGAAGAGGTTTAAGTGGGGATAACAGCCTGTAAAAGCCCGATAAGAAGAACAAAGACTAAGTACACCACGTCCTGTGCAACGTCCTTGTGACCCACATCATGTGGGCCTCAACTAACAATCAGTGAGGGATGAGGAAAACCCCCACTGATTGAAGTTTCACTTTATCTTTTCTCCTGTTTCAGCTTTCCTTGATTGATCCACTCCTGGACGGTTTGATAGGAACGGCTATATTCCTTCAGCTTTACACGGATTTCCCATGCCTTTCCGACTAACGTTACCCGATTTTCACCAATCACAATTTTCATTGTAAACCTCCTTGGGGGTTATAAAAAATGAAAAGAACTATGCTAAAATGTATGAAGTACTTAGATTTAGTAGAACAAGGAGCTGGCTATAATGGATCATTTACTAGAAAAGACAATTAGTAGGGAAGTCCTTTTTGAGGGAAAGGTTATAGATTTACATATAGAAGAGGTTGAATTGCCAAATGGACATACTAGTAGACGAGAGCTTATCAAACATCCCGGTGCTGTTGCCGTTCTTGCATTAACTGATGATAAGAAGATTGTGATGGTGAAACAGTACCGAAAAGCTTTGGAGAAAGTAATTGTTGAGATTCCTGCTGGTAAACTTGAAAAAGGAGAGGCACCAGAAGGCACTGCAAAACGAGAACTAGAAGAAGAAACAGGTTATGATTGTGAAACATTAACACCGCTTATTTCTTTTTACACATCACCGGGTTTTGCAGATGAATTAGTTCATCTTTTTATCGCAAAGGGTTTAAAAAAGATTGAAAATCCAGCCGGTTTGGATGAGGATGAATTTGTCGATGTGCTTGAGGTTACATTGGACGAAGCACTTAAATTGATTAAGGAAAAGAAAATATTTGATGCAAAAACGGCTTATGCGGTACAGTATTTACAACTACAACAAGCATTAGGAGAATAAGCCACAATGAACAATTACTATGTTGACCTACATATCCATATTGGAAGAACAAACTCGGGAAGACCGGTAAAAATCACAGGTGCCAAATCACTTACAATTGGAAATATCCTGCAGGAGTCCACTGAAATTAAAGGAATGGACATGATTGGTGTAATTGATTGTCATGTTCCGGAAGTCATCAGGGAGCTTGAGGCATTAATCGAAATCGGAGAGGTGTATCCCTATGAAGAGGGGGGATTGCGTTTTAAAAATGTCACTCTCCTAATCGGAAGTGAACTTGAAATCTATGATGAAAACTGCAAAGGACCTATCCATGTCCTTGCTTTTTTACCTACGATCGAAAAAATGAAACTATTCTCCACATGGTTATCCGAACGAATGAAAAATATTACATTGAGTTCGCAAAGAATCTATGTGAGTGGAAGAGAGCTACAAAGAAAAGTTAAAGAGTTATCCGGTATTTTTATTCCTGCACACGTCTTCACTCCCTACAAAAGTATGTACGGTCGCGGTGTGAAAAAATCTTTAACTGAAGTATTTGATGAAGATTTAATTGATGCAATTGAACTTGGGTTGAGTTCGAATACAAATATGGCTGACCAAATAAAAGAATTGCATTCATTTACTTTTGTTTCAAATTCAGATGCACATTCTCTTCCAAAAATTGCTAGGGAATATCAAATTATGAAATTGCAAGAGCCTACCTTTGAAGAACTTAGACTTGCACTCCATCAAAAAGATGGCAGGGAAGTTGTCGCAAATTACGGGTTAGATCCTCTTTTAGGAAAATATCATAAAACAACCTGTGAGAAATGTTTAACAATCATCGAGGATGTTATGGCAGAGGCTTGTCCTAGCTGTGGGCATTCAGGATATGTAAAAGGTGTTTTTGATAGGCTGCAGGAGTTAAAAAACACGGATGAGCCAAATCCAAATCGTCCGCCATATGTGCACCAAATTCCGCTTGAATTTATTCCTGGGCTAGGGCCGAAAACTTTACAAAAATTATGGGATTATTTTAAAACAGAAATGGCTATTCTTCATAAAATACCTGAAGAGGAACTTAGACGTGTGGTGAAAGATCAAATCGTCGACATCATCATTCAAGCCCGCCACGGAAAACTCCGCCTAAAATCCGGAGGTGGTGGTAAATACGGAAAAGTAGACTCCAAATAAAAGGAGTCTCTTCTCTACGTAATGAATGTCCGAATTAATAGAATTAGTTTTGGCAAATTGTCATAGAAATCTATTTGTCCTCATAGAATCTACTAGAAGATTGATAGGAGGAACGATAGATGAGAAAGCAACAGCCATATAAAACAATCGTAGCTAACCATTTTTGTGAACATTCATCCATATATTTATTTATTTCCGTATTATTCCTAATGGGTGTCATTTTTGGAGCAATCGTCGTAAACAGCCTAAATCCCAGTCAAAAAGAAGACCTCTTTTTCTATTTAAGTCGATTTTTTGGAGAGGTAGCTGAAGGAACCTACGCGAACTCAACCGATATTTTCAAACAGAGCATACTTCATAATCTTAAATATGTCGGACTCATGTGGATTTTAGGAATCTCCATCATCGGGCTGCCGATAATCTTAATTCTTTTATTCCTAAAAGGGGTTGTTGTCGGATTTACGGTTGGTTTTCTCGTCAATCAAATGGGCTGGAGTGGGTTTCTTTTATCATTTGTTTCTGTACTTCCGCAAAATCTATTAATCATTCCAACATTCATCATAGTCGGTACAGTTGCTGTTGCATTCTCAATGAAAATGATTCGACAGCAATTTATGAAACGAATGAACGAACCAATTTTACAGTTATTGACACGATATTCGCTGTTGATGGTTGCTGTAAGTTTCGTGATCTTAATGGCTTCAGCTGTGGAGGCATTCGCTTCTCCTGTCCTGATGAAAGAAATAATTGATGTGGTTAATAAATAAGAATAGTTATTAGATAATAAGAATTATTTTCTGTTATTTATAATTATTTTATTTGGACAGTGTCCCTTCTTCTGGTATAATAATGAAGTAACGGCGAGGGAGGGAAAGTTTTACATGGAAAATCGAATCGATCGTATAAAAAAACAGTTGCATTCGTCAAGTTATAAGCTTACACCACAGCGTGAGGCGACCGTTCGGGTACTGCTTGAACATGAAGAGGATCATTTAAGTGCCGAAGATGTCTACCTCCTTGTAAAAGAAAAGTCGCCAGAAATCGGCTTAGCAACTGTCTATCGGACACTTGAATTACTTACCGAATTAAAGATCGTTGATAAAATAAATTTCGGAGATGGTGTATCCAGATATGACCTTCGCCAAGAAGGTGCAGCACATTTTCATCATCATCTCGTATGTATCGAATGTGGTGCAGTCGATGAAATTCAAGAGGATTTACTTGAGGATGTCGAAGAAATCGTTGAAAAAAATTGGAATTTTATTATAAAAGACCATCGTTTAACTTTCCATGGAATTTGTCATCGTTGTCGTGATAAAGAGGTAAAAGAGGAAACAGAACATCTTAAATAAACTGCCCTTTTTCTTTCGAGAAAAGGGTTTTTTCATTTTCATAATCTAATAGGATGGAAAAGAATTCGCGGAAATTGGGATAAGCGTGTATAAAACCATGTAAATTTGGCATATCTTCTAATATCAATGGATTTTTTGGAGGATTACTAGATGAGACAATGGTTTCGAATTGTATATGACACATTAAAGGTTTTCGTACTGTTTACTGGATGCACGATATTATTTTATTATGGTATTATATGGGTTAATGAGGAATATCAAAATTACCACAAATATGACGAGCCGGAAGGATCCTCAGTGAAGGCTACCTCGATGATTGAAGAAAAGGAGGAAGGCCTGTTAGATAGATTATTGTTTTTTTACCGAAATGGGGAGTAGAGACCAGTGGAAGATCAGGTGAAGGATTATTTGCATTACTTAGTTGTTGAAAGAAGACTTGCTAACAATACTGTGAAGTCCTATGAACGGGATCTTAAAAAATATTTTCAATATGTCACAAAGGTTGAAAATATTTCATCCTTTAATGATGTGAACCGATTGCAAGTGATTCATTTTTTGAAATATTTAAAGGAACAAGGAAATTCATCAAGAACATTGGCTAGACATATAGCATCAATACGATCTTTTCATAAGTTTTTGTTTCGTGAAAAAGTAACCGATCATGATCCAACTGAACAGATTGAAACGCCACAATCAGAGCGTACACTTCCGAAGGTATTAAATCTTTCAGAAGTAGAAGCATTGTTAGATGCACCAAAATTGGACAATCCGCTTGGTATACGTGACAAAGCAATGCTTGAGCTTTTATATGCAACAGGCCTTCGGGTGAGTGAACTCATAAATTTAAATATGGCGGATATCCATTTATCGATGGGATTTATCAGATGTCTTGGAAAAGGAAATAAGGAGCGCATTGTTCCACTTGGAAGTGTAGCAACGAAGGCACTACAGGCATATTTAGACCATGGTCGTGGTCAACTAGTCAAGCAAAAGAAAACAGACGCTTTTTTTGTGAATCATCATGGGAATCGCATGACAAGACAAGGATTCTGGAAAAATCTAAAGAAAATTACCAAAGACGCTCGTATTGAAAAGGAGTTAACCCCACATACGCTTCGTCATTCATTTGCGACACATCTTTTAGAGAATGGAGCTGACCTTCGAGCAGTGCAGGAAATGCTTGGTCACGCTGACATTTCAACGACACAAATTTATACGCATGTTACAAAAACACGTCTAAAGGATGTCTACAAAACCTATCATCCTCGGGCCTAATATTCATTAATAGTATGCTAGACAAATACGTCTGGCTTTTTTTCGTCAAACAATGTTAACACTTTTTTCTAAAACTCTCTTAATCTACTTGAAATGACGAACACTCACATTTATACTCAAAGATGTCAGACTTCTGACGATTATAGAAATATGAAAAATTGAGTAAGTTGCAACTAGAAGGGGAAAATACATCGTAGAAAGCATAGAATATTTGGGAGGGAATTACATGTCTGCGTATACATATAAACGAATTTTCCTAATTGTCCTGGACTCTGTTGGAATTGGAGAAGCACCAGACGCGAAAAAATTTGGTGATGAAGGCTCTGATACTTTAGGGCATATCGCGGAGGAAATGAATGGCCTACATATGCCGAACATGGCAAAGCTCGGCTTAAGCAACATTCGTGAAATTAAGGGAATTCCTGTTCAAAATCAACCACTTGCTTACTATACGAAAATGCAAGAGGCTTCAAATGGTAAAGATACGATGACAGGACATTGGGAAATTATGGGCTTACATATTGAAACACCATTTCAGGTATTTCCAGATGGATTTCCAAAGGAATTATTAAATGAGCTTGAAAAACGGACTGGACGTGGAGTTTTAGGGAATAAGCCAGCATCCGGAACCGCCATTATTGAAGAGCTCGGCGAAGAGCACATGAAAACAGGAAAATTGATTATCTACACTTCTGCAGATTCAGTTTTACAAATCGCAGCACACGAGGAAATTGTTCCATTAGATGAGCTTTATAAAATTTGTGAAATTGCCCGTGAATTAACTCTTGATGAAAAGTATATGGTTGGACGTGTCATTGCCCGTCCATTTATTGGGGAACCAGACAATTTCGCAAGAACATCAAACAGACATGACTATGCATTAAAACCATTTGAGCGAACAGTGATGAATGAATTAAGTGATAAAGGTTATGATGTTATCGCAATCGGAAAAATTTCAGATATTTATGATGGTGAGGGAGTTACACAAGCACTACGTACTAAGTCAAATATGGATGGAATGGATAAGTTAGTTCAGACCCTTAATATGGATTTTACAGGCTTAAGCTTTTTAAATTTAGTTGATTTTGATGCTTTATTTGGACACCGTCGTGATCCAATAGGCTACGGAAATGCATTAGAGGAGTATGATGCGCGTTTACCGGAAGTGTTTGAAAAATTAACAGATGACGATTTAGTAATCATTACAGCAGACCACGGAAATGATCCGATTCATCCTGGAACAGATCATACACGTGAATTTGTTCCTTTGTTGATTTATAACAAAAAAATTGATGGTGGTAAGGAATTACCATTACGAACAACTTTTGCTGATATTGGTGCAACTGTAGCTGATAATTTTAATGTAACATTACCTAAACATGGAAAGAGCTTTCTTTCAGAGATTAACGGGGGAATATAGGAATGGATCAAACAATCATTGAAAAAGCAGCACAATTTTTAAAGGATAAAAGCAGGGAAGTACCGGAAATCGGTTTGATTTTGGGTTCAGGATTGGGTGTTTTGGCAGATGAAATTGAAAATCCAATCAAAGTACCATATGACCAAATTCCAGAGTTTCCAGTGTCAACCGTGGAAGGTCACGCTGGGCAATTAGTTTTCGGTAAATTGCAAGGGAAATCAGTTGTTGCTATGCAGGGACGTTTTCACTTTTATGAGGGATACAGCCTTGATAAGGTTACATTCCCTGTTCGTGTAATGAAAGAACTTGGTGTCACGTCTTTAGTAGTTACAAATGCAGCGGGTGGTGTGAATGAATCATTCCAACCAGGCGATCTAATGATTATCACAGATCATCTTAATTTCGGGCAAAACCCACTAATTGGGCCAAATGATTCGAATCTTGGAGCAAGGTTTCCGGATATGTCAGAAGCATATACAAAAGAACTCCGTAACCTTGCAATGGAGGTAGCGAATGAATTGAATATTGCGATACAAGAAGGGGTTTATGTCGGGATGACAGGACCATCTTATGAAACACCAGCAGAAATAAAAATGCTACGAACATTAGGAGGTGACGCCGTTGGAATGTCAACTGTTCCAGAGGTGATTGTTGCCCGACATGCTAAATTAAAGGTCCTTGGTATATCTTGTATCTCAAATATGGCAGCAGGAATTTTAGACCAGCCGCTTACCCATGATGAAGTAATTGAAACTACTGAAAAAGTAAAAACAGAATTTTTATCACTTGTTAAACAAATTGTAAAGAAAATGTAGGTCACACATACCAACAGTTGGAAAAAGGTGAAAAATATGAGAATGGTTGATTTAATCGAAAAAAAGCGGGATGGAATGGAATTAACATCAGAGGAAATTTCATTTGCTGTAGAAGGGTATACAAAAGGTGAAATACCTGACTATCAAATGAGTGCTTTTACAATGGCAGTTTTCTTTAAGGGAATGACGAAACAGGAACAAGCTGATTTTACAATGGCAATGGTTCATTCTGGAGACACGATTGACCTATCAGGAATTGAAGGAATAAAGGTGGATAAACATAGTACAGGTGGAGTTGGTGATACAACCACATTGGTGCTTGCTCCTTTAGTTGCATCAGTCGGGGTACCAGTTGCAAAGATGTCAGGGCGTGGGCTTGGTCACACTGGTGGAACGATTGATAAGCTCGAATCCGTTTCGGGCTTCCATGTTGAAATTACTAACGAAGAGTTTATTCATCTCGTCAATCAAAATAAGGTTGCTGTCATTGGACAAAGTGGGAATCTAACCCCTGCAGATAAGAAACTTTATGCGTTACGGGATGTCACAGCGACTGTTAACAGCATCCCATTAATTGCGAGTTCTATTATGAGTAAGAAAATTGCGGCAGGAGCAGATGCGATTGTTTTAGATGTAAAAACTGGCGCTGGTGCTTTTATGAAGGAAATAGATGATGCAAAAGAGCTAGCAAAGACTATGGTTGATATCGGAAATAATGTCGGCAGAAATACGATGGCCATCATTTCCGATATGAGTCAGCCACTCGGATTTGCTATTGGTAATGCACTAGAAGTAAAAGAGGCGATTGATACGTTAAAAGGTGAGGGTCCTGCTGATCTCGAGGAGCTCTGTCTTGTTTTAGGAAGTCAGATGGTATTACTAGCGAAAAAAGCTAATTCTCTTGAAGAAGCTAGAGGTCTGCTTGAGGAATCGATTAGAAGCGGGAAAGCATTAGACTCCTTTAAAACCTTTTTATCATCGCAGGGTGGAGATGCTTCTGTCGTGGATTCCCCTGAAAAGCTTCCAAAGGCAAAATATCAATTTGAATTTGAAGCCGAATCGGATGGATATGTTTCAGAGATCATTGCTGATTCATTCGGCACAGCAGCAATGCTTCTAGGTGCGGGAAGAGCAACAAAGGAATCGACAATTGATTTGGCCGTTGGCCTTGTGCTACGGAAAAAAATCGGTGATAAGGTTTCAAAGGGAGAAAGTCTTGTAACGATTCATAGTAATTTTGAAGATATTGTTGAAATCAAAAACAAGCTAGCTGAAAGTATTTCGGTTTCTCCAAATCCTGTAAAACCTACAACTTTAATCATCGATAAGATATCATAATTTACAATCCGGGGATAAAAATCCCCGGATTTTTTTTAGGTGTCTAGTTTTAGACTCAATCGGCTCTCTGGTCTAAGCTAATCACTTCGGAATAAGGTGCGCCTTCTGTCAGCGCTTGCCTAATGCTTGATGCCCAGCGCAGAGCACCTAAAACTTTTTTATGTATAATTTTTGTTTTGATGGAAAAAATGGGAAAGTATAAAGAATGGAGGGTTTGGAGATGAATCGCGTATATATTAGTCTGTTAATTTCAACAATCATGATTTTTACGTTTAGCCCTTTCGCTTCTGCACAGGAGTCAACTGTTGATTTAGCGAATAATGCAAAATCAGCAATTTTAATTGAACGTGATACAGGGAAGATTCTTTACGAAAAAAATAGTGATGAAAAGCTTCCACCGGCAAGCATGACGAAGATCATGACATTGCTATTAATCATGGAAGCGCTTGATAAAGGTAGTATCATCTATTCCGAGAAAGTTAGAACAAGTGAACATGCCGCATCAATGGGGGGATCACAAATATTCCTTGAGCCAGGCGAAGAAATGACAGTCGAAGAGATGTTAAAAGGTATTGCCATTGGTTCAGGAAATGATGCATCTGTTGCCATGGCAGAAAAAATAGCAGGTTCTGAAGAAGCATTCGTTGAAATGATGAATGAGAAGGTTAAAAAATTAGGCCTAAAGAATACACAATTTCAAAACCCAACGGGTCTTCCTGCGGAAAATCATTATAGCTCTGCCCATGACATGGCCATCATATCCAAGGAATTGCTGAAATATGAAGATATTACTAAATTCACCGGACAATATGAAGATTATTTACGTCAAAATTCCGATAATAAATTTTGGCTTGTAAATACAAATCGCCTTGTTAAATTTTATCCAGGTGTGGACGGGTTAAAAACTGGCTTTACAACAGAGGCAAAATATTGTTTAACAGCCACTGCCGAAAAAGAGGAAATGCGTTTAATATCTGTTATTTTTGGAGCACCAACTCCCAAGGATCGCAATGCGCAAGTAACCAAGATGCTTGACTATGGATTTAGTCAATATAAGACACACCCTTTATATGATCGAAATCAGGAAGTCGCTGAATCGAAGATAAGTAAGGGAAGTGAAAAGAAAATCAAGCTTGTCACATCTGAGCCTATTTCCCTTTTAACAAAAAAAGGTGAAAAAATTGATGATGTACAAGAAGAAGTGGTTGTAGCTGAAAAGTTAAAGGCACCGATTAAAAAAGGTGATGAGATCGGAAAACTCGTGATTAAGAAAGATGGAAAGGTTTTAAGTGAAAGCCCACTAGTAGCAGAAAAAGATATTGATGCTTCCAGCTGGTGGAATTTATTTAAGCGTACAATGGGCACTTTTAATAAAACTCCATAAATTTATACCTAGTTCTCGATGTCTAGCTCCAGGCGCCATCGGCTTTCTGGTATAGCTAATCGCTTTGGAAGGTAAAATGCACCTTCTGTCAGCGCTTATCTTATGCTTGTCGCCGATGGACGGGCGCCTTGCACTTTTCTGTTTTTTTTGCCGAATGAACACTAGTTTTGTCATCTAGAAGGATTCTTCCGTGTTAATCTCGAAAAGACTCACTATACGATTTAAAGGAGGCATTGTAAAGTGAGTCTTGGTATTGAACTTGAGGTAAAACACAATGTATTATGTATTCGGCTTATAGGTGAGTTAGACCATCATACAGCTGATGAATTGCGATTAAAGGTAACCGATACGATTGAGAACAATCAAATTAATCACATCTTATTGAATCTTGAAAAGCTTACATTTATGGATAGCTCGGGATTAGGTGTAATTTTAGGAAGATATAAGCAAATTAAAAATCTAGGTGGAGAAATGGTTGTTTGTTCCATTTCCACGCAGGTCGAACGTTTATTTGAGATGTCTGGCCTTTTCAAAATCATTCGATTAGAGCGTGATGAGTCTTTTGCGCTTCAGTCATTGGGGGTGGCGTAATGAAAAACGAAATGCACCTTCAATTTTCAGCACTAAGCCAAAATGAGTCTTTTGCTCGTGTTGCTGTTGCAGCATTTATTACACAACTTGATCCAACCTTAGACGAACTAACTGAAATTAAGACAGTTGTTTCTGAGGCCGTAACAAACTCAATTATTCATGGATATGAAAGTGATCCAAATGGGCTTGTTTATATTTCATGCAAAATTGAAGACAGTACTGTGTATATCACCATAAGAGATGAAGGAATTGGAATTAATAATCTCGAAGAAGCAAGGCAGCCATTATTTACAACAAAGCCGGAGCTAGAGCGATCTGGTATGGGCTTTACAATCATGGAAAATTTCATGGATGAGTTTGAAGTGGAAACAGGTACAGCAAGCGGTACAACATTACGGCTAACAAAGCATTTATCAAAGAGTAAAGCGTTATGCAATTAAGGAGACTTGCCAATGGATGTGGAGGTCAAGAATAACAAAAGTGAAACGTATTTAAAGGACAATGAAGTTAAGAATTTAATTAAACTCAGCCAAGAAGGGCGACAGGAAGCACGTGATCTAATCGTCCAGAAGAACATGAGGTTAGTTTGGTCTGTTGTACAAAGATTTTTAAACCGAGGCTATGAACCAGATGATTTGTTTCAAATAGGCTGCATAGGACTTTTGAAGTCTGTAGATAAATTTGATTTATCATATGATGTTAAATTTTCAACTTACGCTGTACCAATGATTATCGGTGAAATTCAGCGGTTTATTCGAGATGATGGTACAGTAAAGGTGAGTCGTTCATTAAAGGAGACCGGGAACAAAATCAGGAAGGCTAAGGATGAACTGTCAAAACAATTTGGTAGAGTTCCAACAATTGTTGAGATTGCAGAGTACTTGGAAATCACTCCTGAGGATGTTGTTTTAGCTCAAGAGGCAAGTCGAGCACCTTCATCAATTCATGAAACCGTCTATGAAAATGATGGAGACCCGATTACATTGCTTGACCAAATAGCAGATAATAATGAGACAAAATGGTTTGATAAAATTGCATTAAAGGAAGCAATTCGTGAGCTGGATGAACGTGAGAGATTAATCGTTTTCCTACGTTATTACAAGGATCAAACCCAATCCGAAGTCGCGACAAGGCTAGGTATATCCCAAGTACAAGTGTCGAGGCTAGAGAAAAAAATATTACAACAAAT
The DNA here is from genome assembly GCF_036962705.1 of Bacillus sp. JJ1562. Taxonomy (NCBI): domain Bacteria; kingdom Bacillati; phylum Bacillota; class Bacilli; order Caryophanales; family Bacillaceae; genus Bacillus; species Bacillus sp. JJ1562. The sequence goes on along the minus strand of NZ_JBALOQ010000018.1, from coordinate 51,443 downwards.
GAAAGACCGAATGGATGTTTGATCCATTCGGTTTTTTCGTTTATCTGGCCGTGGTAATTATTGGAGTTTGCGGTCAAATCGCATTAGATAGATCAGATTTAACATACTACATATATAAGGAAAACAATGTGTAGGGTGTGAAAGTGATGGAAAAATCAATTTATGTTCGAATGCGCCATCGCGTACTGGTACAACCCAATGCAACTGTGAAAATTGGAGAAATCGTACAAATAAGTGCAGAAAAAAATATCGCCCAGGAGATTAAAAAGATCGTAATTCATCAAGTAAGCAAAAAAGATAATAATATTATTGTCATTGATGTAATGAAGGTCATTGACCAAATCAGGAGACGATTTCCTCATGTTGATATTCAAACGGTAGGTCCAGCACAAACCATCATTGAAGTGGCTATTAAGAAAAAACGGTTTGCACCTGCATTATTTGTAGCCGTTTGGTGTTTATTATTTATAGGAGCAGCTCTTACCATGATGAATTTCCATGAAGACGTATCAATGAGAGAGGTTCATCTTCGCATTTATACCATGATTACAGGTGAAGTGGTTCCAAAACCATTGCTTTTTCAAATTCCATATTCAATAGGTTTAGGGTTAGGGATGATTTTATTTTTTAATCATTTTTTTCGCAAACGACTTAACGAAGAACCAAGTCCACTTGAGGTTGAAATGTTTAACTACCAACAGGATTTAGATAATTACTTAATTATTGCAGAAAATAAAGAAAGCATGAAACACATCGATGACAATTAAAATCCTTCTAGTTATTTTTATTGGATTAGGAAGTGGACTTGCAGTTGGAGGCGGTTTTGTCGCATTCTTAGCCGTCTTAGGCATTATCCCTCGGCTTACACAGTTAACAAAAACGATGAAATTCATTCGACATTATGAGTGGGGTGTTGTACTCGGTGCTGTATTTGGTGGCTGGTTTACTCTAAATGATCACATTTTTTACCTTTGGGATATTTTGGTCCTACCCGTTGGGTTAGCAAGTGGAATATTCGTTGGAATGCTGGCAGCAGCGCTGACAGAGGTACTGAATGTTTTTCCAATCTTAGCAAAACGAATTGGAATCGATAGTAAAATCGTTATTTTAGTTATGGCGATTGTGTTCGGAAAAATCGCAGGGTCTTTATTTCAATGGATGTACTATGTGAAATGATTTAACAAGTAAAAGCCTCCGGGGGATGCCACGATTTTTCAAGTGAATTTTTCAATCAGTATGATCAAAGACTAAGTACGCCACTTTATGTGGCAACGTCTTTATGACCCACTTCCTGTGGGCCAAAATTCGGGCACAAATACGGCAAGGTGCATTTGATTAAATTGCTTTACATTTTCGCATTCGAGGAGTGAACATGAAGTGGCTACTAAAAAAAAGATGAAAGATGATTATAAAAACAGCGTTAAAAAGTATCAGCCTAAACCAAAGTACTTCTTAAATTGTGTTAAGGCATTTCTGGTTGGAGGAGCTATCTGCTTAATCGGTCAAGGAATACAAAATTTCTATATGACAGTATTTAATTTCTCGGAAAAAGATGCGGGAAATCCAACTGTTGCAACTCTTATTTTAATATCTGCCTTGTTAACCGGGTTTGGCCTATATGATAAGCTTGGGCAATTTGCGGGTGCGGGATCTGCGGTACCTGTAACAGGATTCGCAAATTCGATGACAAGTGCCGCAATGGAGTATAAGAGCGAAGGTATTGTACTAGGAATCGCTACGAATATGTTTAAGCTTGCAGGCAGTGTTATCGTTTTCGGAGCAGTTTCTGCGTATATTGTCGGGATTATTCGTTATTTCTTTAATCTCACAATTTCTTGATTGATGGGAAGGGTGGACCAATATGAGGTTAGTTGGAAAACAAACATGGGTATTTGAAAATCAAATCTTTTTAAATTCAACAGGGACAGCTGTGGGACCAAAAGAAAGTCTTGGTCCTTTAGGTTCTAGTTTTGATATAAAATATGATGAATTGCATTGTGGTGAAGATTCCTGGGAATCTGCTGAAAGAAGGCTAATGGTAGATTCCATTGATTCTTGTCTCCAAAAGGTAAACTTGTCAAATGATGACGTCGATTTTTTTTTAGCTGGCGATTTATTAAATCAAAATGTAACGACAAATTATGCGGCTAGACATCATCAAATTCCACTAATTTGTATGTTCGGTGCTTGTTCGACTTCAATGGAGTCACTTGCTGTTGGTTCAGCGCTTGTTGATGGTGGATTTGCAAACAGAATCCTTGCATCGACGAGTAGTCATAATGCAACGGCAGAAAGACAATTCCGTTATCCAACTGAATATGGCGGACAAAAGCCTGATACGGCAACGTTTACTGCTACAGGTGGTGGTACAGCATTGGTGAGTAAAGAGAAGGGACCGATTCGGATTACTTCAGCAACGATAGGAAAAGTAGTCGATTTAGGAATGACAAATCCTTTTGATCTTGGTTCAGCGATGGCACCAGCAGCAGCGGATACCATTACCCGACATTTTCAGGATTTAAATATCAATCAAGATGAATATGACTTGATTGCGACTGGCGACCTCTCCGGTGTAGGAAGTCCGATTCTAAAGGAAATGGTAAAAGAAGAGGGCTATGATTTGGGCAACAAACATAATGACTGTGGATTAATGCTATATCATTCAGACCAAGAGGTGTTTGCAGGTGGAAGTGGCTGTGCTTGTTCAGCAATTGTTACGTATGGTCATATTGTAAAAGAACTCATTAGTGGCAATTTAAACAAGGTTTTTATTGTTGCAACAGGTGCACTTCTTAGCCCAACAATGATTCAGCAAAAGGAAACCATTCCTACAATCGCACATGGAGTGGTGTTGGAACGCGTTTAATTTTATTCAGCAGAAATTCTACTTTATATAAGCAGTAGTATGAATGCATCAACAGTATACATTTCAGTTAGGGCTAAAACCCTGCTGAATAAATTAAGCCTCCGGCGGATGCCTCGATTTTTAAAAGGAAAATTTTCGAGCAAGTTCGAAAAAAATCGGGCGCAAATACGGCAAGGCGTATTTGATGGTGGTGAGTAGGGAATGGAATATTTATATGCTTTTTTAGTCGGTGGAGCAATTTGTGTAATAGGACAGCTTTTACTTGATTTTGCGAAATTCACTCCTGCACATGTGATGAGTGTTTTTGTCGTAGCAGGAACAATTTTAGATGGATTTAATCTTTACGACAATTTAATCAGATTTGCAGGTGCTGGTGCGACTGTTCCCATCACAAGCTTTGGTCATTCACTTTTACATGGCGCAATGCAAAGTGCAGAGGAACATGGATTTATTGGAATCGCAATGGGGATATTTGAATTGACTTCTGCTGGCATATCCTCGGCAGTATTGTTTTCTTTCTTAGTTGCACTGATTTTCAGAGCGAAAGGATAGAATCTATGGATGAAACTAGAAGAAAAGTGATTCTAGTAACAGATGGCGATGAATATGCACAAAAGACATTAGAATATATTGCAAAAGAAGTGGGGGGACGATGTATTTCCAAATCACAAGGAAACCCTACAACTTTATCGGGCAAAGAAATAGTGAAATACATTCTAGATACCCCTCATGACCCTGTTTTTGTAATGTTTGATGATAGTGGCTTATTGGGTGAAGGAATGGGTGAACATGCATTAATGTATGTCGCAAATCATCCTAAAATTGAAGTGTTGGGTGTTATTGCGGTTGCATCGAAAACCCATCAATCAGAATGGACAAAGGTTGACATCAGTATTGACAGAGACTTAAATCTTACGAAATACGGCGTTGACAAAAGCGGGATTACTGAGTATGACATTGGCCGAATTAACGGGGATACGGTGTATTGTTTAGATAAACTGGATGTTCCAATTATCATAGGTATTGGAGATATTGGAAAAATGGCACGTAAAGATGATCTTAAACTTGGTGCACCTGTAACAAGAAAAGCAGTAGAATTAATACTTGAAAGGAGTGGTTACGATCGGACAAGAAAAGAAGATGACTCCAATCTCTCCTGAAATAGTCGATAATGATAAATATTTTGAATCACGTATAGGTTTAGGAACTACAAATTTTGATATCGGTGTTAGAAAGATTAAGATTTTAAATAAAGAAGTTCATCTATATTTTTTAAATGGATTGTGTGATACGGCAATTATTGTTCAAATTTTAGAGGAATTAGTAAATATCAATGATAAAGAAAAGAACTCCTCCCAGGCCTTCGAAATCATTGAGAATCGCCTTGTCCATCAACAAGTGAGTACCATCAAGAATTTAGACGAAGCTGTTGATACTATCCTTTCAGGGCTTATCCTCTTTTTAGTTGATGGGGAGGATTCCGGATTAGCCATTGATGTACGAAGTTATCCAGGTAGAACACCTCAAGAGCCTGATACCGAAAAAGTAATCAGGGGTGCTCGAGACGGATATGTTGAAAACATTATTGTGAATTGTGCATTAACGAGGAGAAGGATTCGTGATGAAAGGCTCCGAAATGAGATTTTGCAGGTTGGTGAGAGATCAAAGACAGATATTTGTGTCTCGTATATTCAGGATGTGGCAGACCCAGATTTAGTTGAGATAATTAAAAAAGAACTTAGCAAGATTGATGTTGATGGCCTAACAATGGCGGATAAAACAATTGAGGAATTTATCGTTCATCAAGGTTTTAATCCATATCCATTGGTAAGATATACAGAGCGTCCAGATGTGGCAGCAACCCATTTACTTGAAGGGCATGTAGTCATAATGGTTGATACTTCACCAAGTGTAATTATCACTCCTACAACGATGTTCCATCATGTACAACATGCTGAAGAATATCGTCAAGCTCCAGCAGTCGGAACCTTACTGAGGTGGACAAGATTTATCGGAATAATCGCATCCATTTATCTTTTGCCACTATGGTTTTTATTAGTATTAGAGCCGGATATGATTCCAAAAGCAATTGATTATATTGGTCCTAACGAAAAATCAAATATCCCGGTAGTTGTTCAAATATTCCTTGCTGACATGGGAATTGAGTTTTTAAGGATGGCTGCGATACATACGCCAACACCATTATCAACTGCAATGGGTTTAATTGCAGCAGCATTAATTGGTCAAATTGCAATTGATGTTGGATTGTTTGTTCCGGAGGTCATTCTATATGTAGCGATTGCTGCAATTGGGACATTTGCAACACCAAGCTACGAATTAAGTGCTGCAAACCGGTTTGCAAGATTGTTCTTATTGATACTTGTTGCCATTTTTAAGGTACCAGGATTTATTATTGGCTGTACCTTATATTTCTTATTTTTAGCAAATATCCGTTCTTTGAATACACCATATTTATGGCCATTTTTGCCTTTTAATGCAAAAGCTTTAATGCAAATTATCATTCGAACTTCGGTTCCCGGGGCAAAGTTAAGACCAAGTATCGTACACCCTCAAAAACCTTTCAAACAATAGTTGCACCATATAATACGTTGTGTTAATCTATTTTTCATAGCACAGCGTTAAAGATATTATGACAGCTGATGACTATAAGTGATTAGCTGTCTTTTTTTATTAAATAAGATGAGATAAGCATGAAATCGTGCTTTTTCATAGTAGGCTCTGATGAGTACTCTTTCAAGGAATGAGGGGAATTCGATGTTTTTGCATGGAACAAGCAAAGTAAATGAAAAAAACCACTTAGAAATTGGTGGGGTAGATGCAGTAGAATTAGCAAAACAATACGGCACACCTTTATATGTGTATGATGTTGCACTTATCAGAGAGCGTGCTAGAAGCTTTCGTGAAACCTTTCAACGATTAAATATTCCTGCACAGGTTGCATACGCAAGTAAAGCCTTTTCAACGATCGCAATGCTTCAACTTGCACATGAGGAAGGGTTATCACTAGATGTAGTTTCTGGTGGGGAATTATATACTGCACTACAAGCAGGTTTTCCAGTGGAACGAATTCACTTCCATGGTAATAATAAAAGCTATGAAGAACTAGACATGGCAGTTAAAAATAAGATTGGCTGTCTTGTTGTTGATAATTTTTATGAGCTTTCATTGTTAGAGCAGGTTTGTATAGAGAATAAGTCAACGGTGAAAATTTTATTACGGGTAACACCAGGAGTTGAAGCGCATACTCATGATTATATTACAACTGGTCAAGAAGACTCTAAGTTTGGATTTGGACTCGATAACGGACAGGCAGACCAAGCAGTCGAGCAGGCACTTCATTCAGAATACTTAGAGTTATTAGGGATTCATTCTCATATTGGTTCGCAAATTTTTGAAACAACAGGATTTTTAGTAGCTACTGGTAAAATGTTTGCAAAACTTAAAGACTGGAAGGACCGCTTGGAGTTTACACCTACGGTTTTAAATCTTGGTGGTGGATTTGGAATTCGCTACACAGAAGAAGATAAACCACTTCCAGCGTCAAAGTATGTTGAAGCAATAATCGGGGAAGTAAAAAAGCATGCTGATGATCTTTCGATTGAAATTCCAGAAATTTGGATTGAGCCAGGTCGATCAATTGTAGGGGATGCAGGAACAACGATCTATTCAGTCGGTTCTCGAAAAGAAGTACCTAATATTCGTCAATATCTGGCAGTTGATGGGGGCATGACAGACAATATTAGACCTGCCCTTTACCAAGCAAAATATGAGGCGGTTTTAGCAAATCGAGTTAAGGATCCTGTTGAAGAGACAGTTTCAATTGCCGGTAAATGCTGCGAATCCGGCGATATGCTTATTTGGGATATACCATTACCAAAAGCAAATTCAGATGATGTTTTAGCTGTTTTCTGTACAGGTGCGTACGGATACGCTATGGCTAATAATTATAACCGCATTCCAAGACCTGCAGTTGTATTTGTAGAGAATGGTGAGGCGCAGCTTGTCGTCCAACGTGAAAGCTATGAAGATCTAGTTAGATTAGATATTCCATTAAAATTGGAAGTAGTAGAATAATAAGAAAAGCGCATGGAGCTAGACATCGAAAAAAGAAACCCACGAAAAATTCGTGGGTTTTCATTATTGTCATTATTTGAAAAAATTCTTAATTGCGTCAATTAGGTTAATAAAAAATTCTTTTACCTTATCTAAGAAGCTTTGCCCTTCTTCAGATTCAAGAAAGTTTGTTAGTTTATCCTTTGCTAAATTTAATTGTTCTCCAACCTGATTCCAGTCGATATTAAGTTCCATTAATTTATTAAAAAGTTCCATTAGTCGATTTATGTCAGCTTCTGTTAACGTAATACCCAAATCATTCGCAGCATTTACAATAATGGTACGAAGTTCTTCATCGTTTTTCGGTGCGTTTTTAGCTATTTCATCCTTAATTTTTGCCATTAAGGCAGCAGCATCTTCTGCACCAAATTTTTCACTTAATTTTGTGGTTTCCACCATTTCTTCATTAGCAATCTGCTTAACTTCCTCAGGAATTACCTTGTCTGAAGAAACCTCGTAAGCTTTAATAATTCCAGTTAATGCTGCTGTTCCAGAAACATCAAAAGGTCCAGTTACATAGATTTTTGCGTCTTTCACACCAGCTGTAATTAATGCATTAGCATACATTTCCTCTGTAATTAAAGTGATATGTTTTGAAATTGTTACATCTAACCCCGATCCTTCTTCCTCAATGGTGATAGAAGCTGAAGATAGGGCTTTGTTCCCGATTCTTGCCTTTGGAATATAATTTCCAAGGTACTGATGTTCTTCAGCGTTAGTGACAACGACAAGCTGTGGGTTCTCCGGTGCGTTCATTTCTTTTAAGATTGCTTCCTTTTGTGTTTCGGTTAAGTCTTCACCAAGTGTAATAATCACATCTCCGGGTGCAGCGTCTGCGAAGCTAAGTGATGGAAAAATGAGTGAAAACACAAGTAAAAATGAGAGTATATGTTTATATCTCAAACTAGTTTCCTCCTTTTATTTTTTTATGCAAGGTTATCCCATCGTACATATTATATATTATTCTTCACCAAAAATATCTTTTTGACGTGTATTTAGGAAAAACGCCCCCTTTCACATTGGATTATTCCAACCATTTATAGTAAAATGAACTCGTTCAATACATATGGACGAAAGATTAGGAGCGGAGGTTTCAAATGAAAAAAGCTAGCATTGAATTTGAAAATGGAGAAAAAATTGTAATTGAATTATATCCAAATGAAGCACCTGGAACTGTAGAGAATTTTGAAAAGCTTGCGAATGAAGGTTTTTATAATGGTCTAACATTCCACCGTGTAATTCCTGGCTTTGTCGCACAAGGTGGTTGCCCACGTGGAAATGGAACTGGTGGACCTGGGTATACAATAAAATGTGAAACAGAAGGAAATCCACATAAACATGTACCAGGAGCATTATCTATGGCACACGCTGGAAAAGACACCGGTGGAAGCCAATTTTTCATCGTACATGAGTCACAGCCTCATTTAGATGGTGTACACACAGTATTCGGACAAGTAATTGAGGGATTGGAGTCTGTGTACCGAATTAAACAGGGCGATGTCATGAAAGAAGTTAAAGTTTGGGAAGAGTAAGATGCGAGGCACAACAGGTCATTCTTGTTGTGTCTTTTTCTTTGTCTTATAATGATTATTGAGGTGAAACTAAATGGGTAAAGGTAGATGGACGGTATTATTTGTTCTGCTTTTAATTTCGATTGCATGGGGAGTTATTTTTTGGCTGTTTATAGCTTAATTAATCATCCATATGAATACTAAAATACATAATCTGTATCGTAAAGTATTAAATTCGACAAAATAAGAATACTTTATGTTATACTGTTTTACATCGCTAAAAGAATTAAATATTTTCCTTCGGGGGTAGGTGAAATTCCTTACCGACGGTGATGAACAAGTTGTTCTAAGCCCGTGACCCATTTTAATGTTAACATTTTTATTATGTTAATAGGCATTATGCCATGAGAATTCATTTGAAATGGTGGACTTTGGTGAGAATCCAAGGCCGACAGTTAGAGTCTGGATGGGAGAAGGATGTTAGTACGGTATGTGAAAAAAATTTGTCCATAATACCTTTATTTGTGTTGGGCAAAATACATATTCTGCTGCTTAAATGACATCGACCAAGACCCCGGATTGTTTTCCGAGGTCTTTTTGTTTTGGCAAATAAAGATAGAACCCCCGTAAATAGTACATGATAAATAGAAAGGTGTGTAGATAAGATGAGAGATCAAGATTATATGAATTTAGCGATAAATGTTGCAAAGGCAGGTAAAGGTCAAACCACTCCCAATCCTGTCGTAGGTGCAGTCATTGTCAATGAAGGACGTGTTGTAGGAATCGGAGCACATCTTAAAGCCGGAGAACCTCATGCAGAGGTGCATGCAATAAGAATGGCTGGTGAAAAGGCACAAAATGCAACCGCGTATGTAACTTTAGAACCGTGTAGTCACCATGGAAAAACTCCTCCATGTGCTGACCTTTTAGTGAATAGTAATGTGAAAAGGGTTGTTATTGCAACGACTGATCCAAATCCACTCGTTGCTGGAAAAGGCATCGCCAAATTAAAAGCAGCCGGAATCGAAGTTGAGGTCGGGGTATGCAAGGAACAAGCAGATGCTTTAAACGCAGTTTTTTATCATTTCTTAGATAAAAAAATTCCTTATGTAACTTTGAAATCTGCCACTACTCTTGACGGGAAAACAGCAACAGTAACTGGTGAAAGTAAATGGATAACCGGTGAGGCTGCTCGAAATGATGTTCATTTATATAGAAGTATCCATGATGCGATTCTTGTAGGGGTAAATACAGTGCTTGTAGATAATCCAAGTTTAACAACAAGGCTTCCAAATGGGACAGGCAAAAATCCGATTCGAATCATCTTGGATTCAACCCTAAGAACCCCCCTTGATGCACAAGTAGTCAATGACGGCGAGGCAGAGACTTGGATTATTGTATCCAATCGGGTAAATGAGGAGAAAATGAACGAATTTTCAGGTAAAAATGGTGTTAGAATTATCAAAATGCAAGAGTCTGAATTATCAATTAACACCTTGCTTACACGTCTAGGTGAAGAAGGCATTTCCTCCATTTATGTTGAAGGTGGAGCAGAAGTGAATGGCAGCTTTTTAAAGGAAAAGGCAATTAACCAAGTCATCGTCTACCTTGCACCAAAGTTAGTAGGTGGAAAGCTAGCACCTACGTCAATTGGTGGTACTGGAATCGAAGCTATCGATGATGCATTACAATTAACAATTAAATCTGTGGAACAGCTCGGAGAAGATGTAAAAATCGTAGCCGAACCGAGAGTGTAGGTGAAAAAAATGTTTACAGGGATTGTTGAAGAAATCGGGAAAGTAAAAGCAATAAACGGATCACAGGATTCGATTGAAATGGTGATTCAGGCTAAAAGAATTCTCGAGGATGTGAACTTAGGTGATAGTATTTCGGTCAATGGAGTTTGTTTAACTGTGACGGAATTCACATCTGATGGTTTCAATGTTGATGTGATGCCAGAAACGGTTAAATCAACGTCATTACGCGAATTAAAACGTAATCACGCTGTCAATCTAGAAAGAGCCATGGCTGCTGGAGGCCGCTTTGGAGGGCATATTGTTTCAGGTCATGTAGATGGTATCGGAAAAATTGTTCGAAAAGAACCAAAAGGAAATGCCGTGTATTATGAAATTGAAGTTCCAGAAGAACTTGTTCAGTTTATGATTTACAAAGGATCGGTTGCGGTGGACGGGACAAGCTTAACTATTTTCGGACTTACGGAAAATACGTTTACTCTCTCTTTGATCCCTCATACGTTATCAGAAACGATTTTACATAGAAAGGGTGTAGGTGACATTGTAAACATCGAATGTGACATGTTTGGGAAGTATGTAAGCTCATTTCTGCAACGATCTTTAGTAAACGAAAAATCAACTAAATCCAAGATTACCACAAGCTTTTTAGAAGAACACGGCTTTAAATAAAAGGGGGGACAACAATGTTTGATCCAATTGAAGATGCACTTTCCGATCTAAAACAAGGAAAAGTAATCATTGTTTGTGATGATGAAGATCGTGAAAATGAAGGAGATTTTATTGCACTTGCCGATAAAGCAACTCCAGAGGTCATTAATTTTATGATCACACATGGACGTGGACTCGTATGTACTCCTATTACAAAAGAGTTGGCCAGTAAATTAAATCTAGACCCGATGGTTACGCATAATACGGACCCGCATGGAACTGCTTTTACAGTAAGTATTGATCATAAAACTACTACAACAGGTATAAGTGCAATTGAACGTTCAACAACAATATTGGAACTACTCAACCCAGATTCAAAAGCATCAGACTTCAAAAGACCTGGTCACGTTTTTCCTTTAATTGCAAAGGAAGGTGGAGTACTCCATAGGGCTGGTCATACAGAGGCAGCTGTCGATTTAGCGGCCCTTTGTGGCTCAGATCCAGCTGGGGTAATCTGTGAAATTGTGAAAGAAGACGGAACCATGGCGAGAGTTCATGATTTGCGAAAGATTGCAGATGAATTTAAGCTAAAAATGATTACGATAAAAGAATTAATTCGTTATCGTAACCAAAATGAACAGCTACGAACTGGAAATGAATAGGTAATTTATACAATTTTAAAAAAATAGCACAATAACTAATAACACCGGAGGTTAATGATGAATAAAATTTATGAAGGACACTTAGTTGGCACAGGTTTAAAAGTAGGGATTGTAGTTGCACGTTTTAATGAATTTATAACAGCAAAGTTATTAACAGGGGCACTTGATGGACTTAAGAGACATGGGGTTGCAGATGAGGATGTAGAAATTGCTTGGGTTCCAGGTGCCTTTGAAATTCCTTTAATAGCTAAAAAAATGGCTGAATCAAGCAAATATGACGCTGTAATTGCGTTAGGGACCGTCATTAGAGGCTCTACTTCCCACTATGATTTTGTATGTAACGAAGTAGCGAAAGGATTGGCTTCAACTTCATTAGCTACTGGAAAACCTGTCATGTTTGGTGTTTTAACAACTGATTCAATTGAACAAGCAATCGAAAGAGCGGGAACAAAAGCAGGAAATAAAGGATGGGATTCGGCTGTATCTGCTATTGAAATGGCGAATCTAGCCCGTTCCTTTGAATAATTAACGAGAGTTTGTATAGATATAGAAGGTTTTGGATATAATTTAAATTTAAGGGTATTCCAAAAAGACTATGGAAAAATAGCTTGGATAATGGTAATCTTAATAAATGTATTAAGGTTAGTCCAAAAGTAATAATGGTTATACTATTTGGAAAGTTTTTCGATAATGAGGGATTTATATGTTAATTCGTTATAAAAAGAATTATGAGAAAATCGCAATGGGGCTTCTTTCATTTATGCCGACCGAAAAGGATCTAAAGAACCTGCAAGCAACTATGAAACAATATGAAGAAGATGATACAAAGCAGCTATTCTTATGGAAAGAAGAAGATATTGTAGGAATTATCGGAACAACAATCCATGACGGGGATCTTGTAGAAATTCAACATATCTGTGTGAATCCATCCCATCGGTACCAAGGCATTGGTAAAACGATGGTGAAGGCACTAAAAGAGCATTTTCCAGATGGTCAATTACGACCAAATGAATATACCGCAGGTTTTTTTGAGAAATGTGATTTCTCAGAGGATGAGAAATGTGAAGAAGGACAGTCATAAGACTGTCCTTTTTAGTTCTTGTTTCGCATCTTCTGTTTTAGTAACAATTGTTTATGCCGTTCGACAATGACATCGCTTCTGTCCCGCAATGAATGTTTATGAATTAATTCCTTATTTGTTAAATCGCTTGCTTTTCCCCATGATTTCCCGGATAGAGAAGCCTGAGAAATGCAGGTGGCAAGTAGATTTTTATCTGCTAAAGGTAAACTTATACTTTCGTATGGTGCACCATTTTCAATATCGTGAAATGTTTTTTGTAAAACTTCAACCAGATCGTCAACCTGCAAGCCTAATTGCACTAATTCGGATTTCTGGTTCTTACAAATTGTAAGTGCACTTTTCATCATTTTAAGTGCACCTGCTTTATTTCCGCGGCGGTGGTGATAAAGTGATACGGCAATCTGAATTAAACCTACCCAATATGGCTTTCTTTCAGGAATAGGATCTTCTTTCCAATGTTCTTCTAATACTTCATGGCATTCAAAATAGTCACGGTCACAGTGAAAATGAATTAAATATTTTATAAGTGCTTGTGGGTACAAATGGGATCACACATCCTTTTAACACTATGTATGTGTAGTTTAACATAATAATGTACCCAAAACATGGGAAAATAAAGTGTTCAGCAAAATGCCGAACACTTTATCGTCATTATTAGTTTTAATTAAAAACACCAAGCAGCTCCCACGATAATTAAAAGAATAAACAACACAACGATTAACGCAAATCCACCACCGAAGCCAAATCCGTCACCCATTTAAAATACCTCCTTAAAATTCTTGGTTACACAGTTATAGTATGACTATTACTACTTCTTGTGTGGGCGGGTGTCTATACGAACATCATTTTTTATAATTATTTGTGGGACAAATATCCAAAATCCAGTTATAGCTTGAATGCAAATTATGTTCTATACTAATTATTGTGTTAAAATAGAAAGAAATGAAACTGTCATGAAGGGTATTTTTGGTGAGATGAGCGTGGACTTACATTACAGCGTAAAAATTGACTCTTTTGAAGGTCCATTAGACCTTCTTTTACATTTAATCAACCGATTAGAAATTGATATTTACGACATACCAGTTGCAGAAATTACAGAACAATACTTAATATATATTCATGCAATGAAAGTTTTACAATTAGATATTGCAAGTGAATACCTTGTTATGGCCGCGACACTTTTAGCGATTAAAAGTAAAATGTTGCTTCCGAAACAAGAAGAAGTACTTATCGATGGTGACTCCGAGTTTGATTATGAAGAGGACCCGCGTGAAGAACTGATGAACCGCTTGATTGAATACCGCAAATATAAGGGTGCTGCTGAAGATCTAAAACATCTAGAAGAAGAACGTTCCCAATTGTTTACAAAGCCTCCTAGTGATTTAAGTGAATTTACGAAGGATGTCAAAATAGATTCTTCATTGGATGTCAACATATACGACATGCTTGGAGCCTTACAAAAGCTAATGCGCCGTAAAAAATTGCAGAGGCCATTATCAACAAGAATTACAAGACAAGAGATTCCTATTGAAAAAAGGATGGAAGAAATTATTAACGAATTAAAGGGGTACCGTGGAAAAAAGAAATTTACAGAGCTTTTTCCATACCATGATAAAAACCATATTGTTGTCACATTCCTTGCGCTTCTTGAATTAATGAAAAATAATGTTGTATTAATTGAACAGCGGAACAATTTTTCAGAAATTTATATATCGAGTATGGAAAGGGATTTTTAGTAATGAAATTAATAGATTGGAAAGCCATTGTCGAGGGGCTTCTTTTTGCAGCAGGAGACGAAGGTTTGACATTGAAACAAATGGCCATTGTTTTAGAAATAAGTGAGAGCACTGCTTTAGACATTATCAATGAGTTAAAGAATGACTACACAAAAGCAGGTAGAGGCATAAATCTAATAGAGGTAGCTGGAACCTATCAATTAACGACAAAAAAAGAACATGCCGTTTACCTGAAGAAACTAGTAGAATCACCTACTTCAACATCTTTATCACAGGCTGCTTTAGAAACACTTGCGATTATTGCCTATCGTCAGCCGATTACACGAGCAGAAGTCGAAGAAATTCGCGGGGTGAAGACGGAGAGACCGATTCATACCTTAACGGCAAAAGCATTAATCAAAGAGGTAGGGCGCGTTGAAGGTACTGGAAGAGCGATTTTATATGGTACAACAAAGGAGTTCTTAGAGTATTTTGGATTAAAGACTTTAAAGGAATTGCCTCCACTTCCTGAAAAAGTGGACGAAGAATATGTCCAGGAGGAAGCAGACCTCTTCTTTGAGAGATTCCAAGAAACGATAGAAGATTCAAATTAACTCACCTTAAGTATGCTATCTATGGTAATATATAGATAATCTATATGGAAAATGGTGGCTAGTGGGGTGGAACTGTGTTAATTAAACAATGTAGTGGATTTGAACTTGAAAAAACGTTAAAAAATACTTTTGAGGACTTTTTTAACCAATCCGAAGTAACATTTGTTGAGGATGGGGAGGAAAGGACATTACAAGTACTTTATTTGCGTTATTTTGATGAACAATTTACATCATTTACTCCTTTTACCGAAGACCCAGTTTTTAAAATTGATTCAAATGAGGTTTATTTTAAGGATCTTGTAGCACTCGTATGCTTGCTTAAGGACCCTAGGTATCGTCATCGTAAGCGAGTTTATCTAAATGAACAAAAACAATTTGAAGAACATTTTAAAGGAATTCAATTTGATAGACTAAAAGAAATTTTTACACATCTCCATCATAAAAATAGCTATGAAGTAAAATCACCATTAGAATTTGTCGAACAATCATAATGAAATTAAACCCCAATTGCAGAGAATATCAGCAGTTGGGGTTTTCTGTTATTCTTGCACGCGTGGCTTAGTCGGGTCACAATTTGGACGATTAATTTCTTTTGTCGATTCTGCTAATTTGATTAAATAATAGCATTCTTCTCTTGCCATATGGTCAGCCATTAGTGGAGTCAAAACTCCTAAGATCTCTTTACTTAATTCCATTTCCTCTAACTCTTCTAAGAACCCCTTAAAAATCTTCATTTCTATTTCTACATCATTGTTAAATCGAGAAAGTGCTGGGAATTCATATTGGCTTGTGCGTAAGAATCCAACCAATTCAACTGCTTTTAAATAAAAATCCTCCCATTCCTTGACGAATTTCTCGCTCTTTTGAAGTAAATTTTTTTCTACCCTATCTAGGTTCGATACAATCACACCCGCATGTCCTGCCGCATCTAATAACCAAATAAGGTGATGATGCAATGCATGCGTAGGTGGGACACTTTTACCTTCTACTAAAAAGCTAGATACACGTAGCCATTCCTCTAATTCATTGACCATATGATTAACAAAAGGAGGAGAAAGACTGATTTTTACATTTCCAATTAATTGATTTTTAAGAATATCTAATTTTAACACGCGAAGTTGTTCTGCAGCAGTTCTTCCCTCATGGATAACTGCGATAATTTGATTTGGCTGTAAAGGTTGTCTTGCCAAGTCTAATAAACGATCAAAAGTTGTAATAAACTTTTCAGTTTTCGCAATTCTTTCTTTTTCACTCAGTGCTAAGGAATCATGTATAAATCGACTATGGTCACCTAGAACCTGCATCCAAAACTGAGTTTCAAATAAGGCTTCCTCTTGAAATGAGCGATTCATTTTTTCATACCTCCTAAAATATACCTATACAAAATTAAACAATAAGCTTTACAAATTTAATAAAAATAGGCATTCGCCAAGTTTTCTACGCTATTTCTATGTGATAAAGGAAAGATTTGTGAATCATAGATTTCAATAACCTACCTAGGGAGTCACAAAAATAGGTAAAACGCATACGATAATGACGATTAAATCTGAGGGAGGATTATGATGGGAAGCCCTGAAAAGTATGTGGAAGATGTGAATAAATGGTTTTTGGAAATGAAAAAACAATTTGAGAATGTGCGGAATGAAGACCTTCAATTAGAACTTATGAATTTTTCAAATTACCTTGATGCCTTTGGGGAAAATTCAACTCCAACTAGTATGCTTGAATTACAGGCTGAGGTAGAGAATCTTTATAATTCCGGATTAAGATTTGCAGAACAATCCGAGGTAAATGAGGAATCTCAAGATATACGAAGAGTGGGAATTGGACAGCATACATTGCCACCTCTCCCATATAACTACGATGCATTAGAGCCATATATATCAAGAGAAATCATGAGACTCCATCATGATAAGCACCATAAGAGCTATGTTGACGGCTTAAACAAGGCCGAGAAAATGATGGAAAAGGCCCGTAATACAGGTGATTATGATTTATTAAAGCATTGGGAAAGAGAAGCAGCCTTCAATGGTTCGGGTCATTATTTGCATACGATTTTTTGGAATGTTATGAAGCCAAAGGGTGGAGGTATGCCAGGACGTGAATTGCTACGCCAGATTAATAGAGATTTTGGTAGCTTTGAAGCTTTTAAAAGACATTTCAGTGAAGCGGCAAACAAAGTAGAAGGTGGAGGTTGGGCAATATTGGTATGGTCACCGAGAGCTGGTCGCTTAGAAATCCTACAGGCGGAAAGTCATCAATTCATGACACAATGGGATACGATTCCGTTATTAGTCCTAGATGTTTGGGAACATGCCTATTATCTACAATATAAAAATGTACGTGCTGACTATGTGAAAAATTGGTGGAATATCGTAAATTGGAATGAAGTGGAACATCGATTTAATGAAGCATCAAAACTTCTATGGAAGCAATATTAAATCATTATTTATTCTGACCAAGCGTTGGTCAGTTTTTTTGTGCTCTTTTTTTGTGTCTAGTTCCAGCGATTAGCCAGTCTTCACCTTGAATAGGCTTCTGTGAGTATCTTTCGAAAAGCCTTCGGTAACAAGCATAGCTTATTTCTGCGAAGATTACTCTAAGAAGCTTTACTTAGTGCTTTAAGCAGCACTCTGGTCTAGTCAATCCGTCAAGAAAGGATAAAATGCATCCTTCTCGCCGGCTTTTCTTATACTTGTCGGACTTGCACAGGATAAGAAAAGCTTTGAAAGCATAAACATCGCACGAAGAAAATGCACTGCATTTTCGAGGAAGTGCTGACATCGACGTTGCCACAGGACGTGGCAGTAGTCAGTCGACGTTCCGCTTTCGAGGCGCTTGCACTTTTCGATGTTTGTACATATTTTATTCATATAGTTGGACATGTTTTGCATACACTTTTACAAACGGCAAAAGGGACGGGGATCGAATGACATTATTTCGCAGGAGATTTGTTACACTTTTCATCATTGTTATGATTCTCATAGGCTTCCTTCCTCAAAAAGCGAGTGCACTTTCTGTTAGTGCAAAAGGTGCGATCTTAATAGAGCAAGAGTCTGGTAGAATTTTGTATGAAAAAAATGCCCATCAACGAATGAGAATCGCTAGTATTACAAAAATCATGACAGCCATCATCGCCATTGAATCAGGAAAACTGAACGATATGGTAAGGGTAAGTAATAAAGCTGTCCGTGCTGAAGGGTCTTCTTTATACCTTAAGCCGAACGAGCAAATAAAGCTCGAGGATTTGGTTTATGGATTGATGTTACGCTCAGGCAATGATGGTGCAGTTGCTATTGCAGAGCATGTAGGCGGTAGTCTAGAAGGCTTTGTTTTTCTGATGAATCAAAAAGCCGCAGAAATTGGTATGCAAAATACAAAATTTGCAAATCCACATGGATTGGATGACCATGAAAACCACTTTTCATCTGCTTATGACATGGCGATTTTAACGCGATATGCGATGACGAATGAAAAATATAGGGAGATTGCAGGCACAAAAGTACACCGTGCACCAAATCCGACAGAAAAATGGGATCGTGTTTGGAGAAATAAAAATAAATTACTTACGAAGCTATATCCGTATAGTACTGGAGGGAAAACAGGATATACAAAGCGGGCCAAACGTACCTTAGTTTCAACGGCATCAAAGGATGGAATTGGCTTAATTGCGGTTACGATTAATGCTTCTGATGACTGGAATGATCACATGAATATGTTTAATGGGGCCTTCGAATCATATGATTTAGTAAAGGTTGTCAAAGAAGGCGACATACAAACAGATAACAGTTTTTATAAAGGTAAAGTGTTTGTCGATCATGACTTTATGTACCCCTTAACTTCAGAAGAAGAAAAAGAGATAAAACTCAATGCCGAATTGGTTGAACCTGATAATAGGGAGTGGCGGAAGCCAGAAAATGTCCCTGATATTGTTGGTACTCTTACCATTAATCTTGGTGATGAGACAATAGAAGAAATGCCTATTTATTTTGATAATGGCAATGTCAAAAGACCAAAAGTAACATTCTGGGAAACACTGAAAAGTATCTTTCTAGTAATTTTAGGGGTTAAATGACGATGGTAAATATCATATGGGTAGCAATGACAATTATCGGGATTATCTTTGCAATCGTAAATGGAACGATAAATGAGGTAAATGAAGCAATCTTTAAAGGAGCTTCAGAGGCAGTCACCATTTGTATAGGTTTAATTAGTGTGCTTGTTTTCTGGTTAGGTCTGATGAGAATTGCGCAAGAGGCTGGCTTATTGGAAAAACTGTCAAAATTATTTAGACCGCTAGTGAGTCGATTATTTCCGGAGGTACCAGTCGACCACCCTGCAATGGGGTATATGCTTTCAAACATGATTGCCAATATGTTTGGACTTGGCAATGCTGCGACACCAATGGGAATTAAGGCAATGGAGCAGCTAAAAGAGCTAAATGGCGGAAAAACATCTGCAAGCCGTTCAATGGTTACTTTTCTAGCAATTAATACAGCAAGTGTGACTCTTGTTCCTACTACAGTAATTGCAATCAGGATGACCTATGATTCTACAAATCCAACGGAAATAGTAGGACCAACTCTAATCGTAACCATTATTTCAGCAATTGGTGCCGTATTAATTGATCGGTATTTTTATTATCGAAGAGTGAAGAAGGGTGGCGTTGAAAAATGAACTTCATTAACACCATATCACTCTGGCTGATACCTGTAATTATTGGATTTATACTCTTATATGGGACAGCAAAACGAATTCCAACATATGAAACATTTGTAGAAGGTGGAAAGGAAGGAATTAAAATTGCCTTTTCTATCATGCCCTTTTTAATTGGAATGTTAGTTGCGATTTCGATTTTTAGGGCATCCGGTGCAATGGATTTTTTCATTAATTTAGTCCGCCCCGCAATGGAATTCGTTGGATTTCCAGCAGAAATTGCTCCATTAGCTTTTATCAGGACTTTGTCCGGTACAGCGGCCTTAGGAATGACAACTGATCTAATTGCTACATATGGTCCTGATTCTTTTATTGGTAGACTTGCATCAATCATGCAAGGAAGCACTGACACTACTCTTTATGTACTAACGGTCTATTTTGGAGCAGTCGGGATTAAAAAAATGGGTGATGCCTTAAAGGTCGGACTATTAGCTGATTTACTAGGAATAGTCGTAAGTATTGTTGTAGTTACGTTAATATTTGGTTCATAAAACACGCAAAAATAGCGTGTTTTTCTTTTTGGAATTATATAGGAAACTACTGGGATGGGCATACTAAATAATGTTTTTATCTTGTACAAATACTTAGAAACAAGTAAGATGTTTAAGGGGTGAGCATAGATGGAACGACTACAGAAAGTTATTGCGCATGCAGGTGTAGCTTCAAGAAGAAAAGCCGAGGAGCTCATTGTTGCAGGCCAAGTAAAAGTTAATGGAAAAGTTGTGAAGGAGCTTGGAATAAAGGTAGGCTCAAATGATAAAATTGAAGTAAGCGGCATTCCACTAGAAAGGGAGGAGCCTGTTTATTATTTGTTTTATAAACCACGTTCGGTAATTTCAAGTGTGAGCGATGATAAAGGAAGGAAGGTTGTAACTGACTTTTTTCCTGAAATTAAAAAACGGATTTATCCAGTTGGAAGACTGGATTATGATACATCTGGATTGTTGTTATTGACGAATGACGGTGAGTTTGCAAATCTTCTTATGCATCCAAAGTACGAAATTGAAAAGGTTTATGTGGCGAAAATTAAGGGAATTCCACCTAAAGAAAAGCTTCGTCAATTAGAAAGAGGCATTAATCTAGAGGATGGAAAGACAGCTCCTGCTAGAGTTAAGCTTATTTCGATGGACAAGCGTAAACAAACATCTATTATCGAGATTAGCATACACGAGGGAAGAAACCGTCAGGTAAAAAGAATGTTTGAGGCGATTGGACACCAAGTAATGAAGCTTAAAAGAGAAAGATTTGGCTTTTTAACACTACAAGGAATACATGCTGGTGAGTTCAGGGAACTGCTCCCACATGAGGTTAAACAGTTAAGGGCTTTAGCAAGTACGAAGGATAATCGTTTGTAGATGGTAGTCTTATTCGAGTTGAAAAAAGTTTCACTCGCCTTTAAGCAAAGCTAAAAGGTGCCTAAATTTCATGAAACTTTTATAGAAAGCAAGCCTTCACTTAGGTTTCATGAAATTTAGTGGAAATAACCCTTTCGATAATGATTCTCAATTGTCACATAACCTTCAAAATGTTTGCGATGTCATGATATTATTAAGTGCTATAATGGCAAAGAAAGTACATATATAAATCTTATATAAAGGGAGATTTCTAATGGACAAGAAAAAGCGACGATTAGTTATTCGAACCATCATATTGTTACTTCTCGCCGCTGCACTCGTTTATACATTGTATATCAATTTCTTTACGAGTAAGGAAAAGGTAGCAGTTGGGGATATGGCACCAGATTTTGTCGTTACAGACTTGAACGGGAAGGAACACCATTTGTCAGAGTATAGAGGGGAAAAAGGTGTATTCTTAAACTTCTGGGGAACATGGTGTGAGCCATGTCAACGTGAATTCCCATATATTGATACATATTATCAGGAATTTAAGGATCAAGGAGTTGAGGTAATCGCCATTAATGTTGGTGAACCTAAATTCAGTGTAAATAACTTTATCAAAAAATACGAATTATCATTTCCTGTTGCAATCGATAAGGGAAACCAGTTGCTAAATGCCTATGGAATTGACCCATTGCCAACTACTATGTTAATTAATAAAGACGGAAAAGTTGTTGAGATCATTACTGGTGAGATGACAAGCAAGATGGTACGAGAATATATGGAGCAAATAATGCCATAGGGAGTTATTTTTCATGGAAAATGTTAAATGCGAATGCGGGCATGTGAATCCACACGGTACAATTTTTTGTGAGGCTTGTGGAAAACCTGTCCAAAGCGAAGAAACAATTCAGGGAGATAAAGAGAAAAAGAAATTGCTTGATATGAGGTATGAGGGTAGTGCAAGACGCTCTCAAACCTATAATAAAACAATAGTTGATAAAATTTGGAACTTCTTTTCCTCTGTAAAAGTGGGGATTTGGATCATTGTTGTCCTTTTGGTTGCTTCAGCACTTGGGACGATTTATCCGCAGGAATTATATATACCTCCTGCAATGAGCCCTGCTGATTTTTATGAACAAGAATATGGAATAACTGGAAGACTATACTATCAATTAGGATTCCACAATCTTTATGGTTCTTGGTGGTATATGATTCTTATTGCAATGCTCGGTATTTCCTTAATTATTTGTAGTATCGACCGTGTAGTACCTTTATATAAAGCGTTAAAAAAACAAGGTGTAACACGTCATGAAAGTTTCTTAAAAAGACAGCGTGTATACGGTAAAAACACAGTTGAAAATGTTGACAAGGACTTTGAAAAAGTTAAAGAAAAATTAATAAAGAAACATTATTCTGTCCGTGAAGAAAATGGGAATATTTTAGCAGAGAAGGGCCGTTTCTCAAGATGGGGTCCATATGTTAACCACTGTGGTCTCATTATATTTTTAATAGGTGCAATGCTCCGGTTTGTACCTGGAATGTATGTAGATGAGGTACTCTGGATTCGCGAAGGAGAAACTGCAAGTGTTCCTGGTACACATGGAAAATATTATTTAGAGAGCGATCGATTCCTAGTAGAAGTTTACGAGAAAGACAAGGAAAAAGAAGTCTTTGAAGAAGCGATTGAGATTTCTGGAAATGGAATGATCGTAAAAAACTATCAAACAGATGTTACGTTATACGAACGTACAGATGAAATCATTCCCGGAGTTGAACCGGAATTAAAAGAAATTAAATCTCATGAAATTCGGGTGAATGAACCATTAAAGCATGACCATTATGCATTCTACCAAGTGGATTATAAACTAAACGAATTTAGTACAATGTCCTTTAACATGATTAACAAAGAAACAAATGAAGATTTTGGAACAATCACGATTAATTTGAGGGACCCACAGGAAAAGTATGATTTAGGAAATGGATACTCACTTGAGCTGGCAAGCTATTTTCCAGATTTCTTTTTTAATGATGAAGGTGAACCAGCTACTAAAACAAAGATTCCTAATAACCCAGCATTTGTTTTTAAAATGTTTGCTCCTGATAAACCTGAAGGAGAAATTAGCTTTGTTGCGATACAGCAAAATATAGAACCTTTGGGTGATAATAAATACAAGATGGCTTTTGCTGGAATAGAAATGAAGAACGTCTCTGGATTAACAGTTAGAAGGGATTTCACATTATGGATACTAGCTGTAGGAGGAGCAATCTTTATGATTGGGGTTATTCAAGGTTCCTACTGGTATCATCGCCGTATCTGGATTCAACGGAAAAATAACGAGGTTATTGTTGCAGGACATACCAATAAAAACTGGTTTGGCTTAAAAAATGAGATGCGATATGTTCTGGCGGACACAGGAATCACAGAACCTATAGATCAAGTTGATGCAAAAAATAAGGAAAATAAGGAGGGATAAAAATGGCTGAATTAAGCTCAAATCTTCTATTTGCTTCTTTTATTCTCTATCTTGTAGCAACCTTTGTCTTTGGTGGCGCAATAAGAGATAAGAAAAGCACAAATGGGTATAACCGCTGGTCACATTTTGGGATTGTCATCACGATCATTGGCTTTGCTGCACAGGTAGGCTATTTTTTTACCCGGTGGGCTGCATCAGGTCATGCGCCTGTAAGTAATTTATTTGAATTTATCACGTTTTTTGGAATGATGTTAGTCCTTGCATTCATCATCATTTACTTTATATATAAAACAAGCATATTAGGCCTTTTCACCTTACCTATAGCATTATTAGTAATTGCATATGGTAGTATGTTTTCAAGAGAAATCTCTCCATTAATCCCAGCATTGCAAAGTCACTGGCTTCAAATTCATGTTACGACAGCTGCGTTAGGTCAAGCCATTCTTTCTATAAGTTTTGTTGCAGGAATCTTGTATCTATTGAAAACTGTCGATCAGACTGTAAAAAGTAAACAAACATTTTGGCTGGAATTCATTATGTATGTACTTGTTGTTGTTGTTGGCTTCGTATCAATAACGACTGCATTCGGGGCAATGAAATATGAATCAGTCTTTTCTTGGGTTGATAAAGAAGGCGCGAATGTCGAAATGATGTACAAATTACCGGCATTAGTCGTACCTAATGAAGGTGAATTATTAACAGACGGTAAGTTCTCAAGTGGTATTGAATTACCAGCATTATTAAGTGCTAGAAAAGTAAATACCGTTCTTTGGTCCATTATTTCAGGTTCTATTCTATATGGATTAATTCGTTTGATTTTACGTAAACGTATTGGTGCTGCATTACAGCCATTAACTAGAAGATTAAATTTAGATTTAGTTGATGAAATTGGATATCGTTCGGTTGCAATTGGATTTCCAATTTTCACTCTAGGAGCGTTAATTTTTGCGATGATTTGGGCACAAATTGCCTGGACACGTTTCTGGGGTTGGGATCCAAAAGAAGTGTGGGCCCTTATCACATGGCTCTTCTATGCAGCCTTCTTACACTTAAGACTTTCAAAAGGCTGGCATGGTCAAAAATCTGCGTGGCTTGCGGTCATCGGATTCTTCATTATTATGTTCAATACGATTTTCGTAAATCTAGTTATTGCTGGTCTACACTCATACGCATAAGGAATTAGCCTTCATCATTTGATGAAGGCTTTTAACTGTATAAAGTCCCACGATTGTGTCGGATTTTCGACTTTTCCATTACTTAAAAAAACAAGTGTGATATATGTTATAGCAAATTATGAAAATTTTATGTACGATAGAGATGTATAGAAATATTCTTTCTGAAAGAAAATGGAGGAATAAGTATGGAAAACGAAGCAAAAGTTTTAATTGTCGATGATGAAGAAAGAATTCGTCGTTTACTTAAAATGTATTTAGAGAGAGAAAATTATGTGGTAGAAGAAGCAGAAAATGGAGATGATGCCTTAGAAAAGGCATTAAAAAACGAATATGATCTTATTCTATTAGATCTTATGATGCCAGGTAAAGACGGCATTGAGGTATGTCGAGAGTTGCGAGAAAAGAAATCAACTCCGATCATTATGTTAACTGCCAAAGGTGAAGAAGTTAACCGTGTTCAAGGCTTTGAAGTTGGAACGGATGACTATATTGTAAAGCCATTTAGTCCAAGGGAAGTTGTTCTACGTGTAAAGGCCTTATTAAGAAGAGCTTCACTTACTACCTACCTTCAAACCGAAACAACAGCTAAAGATGTTATCGTATTCCCACATCTAACAATTGATAATGATGCGCACCGTGTCACTGCAGACGGAAAAGAAGTGGGCTTAACACCTAAGGAGTATGAACTGTTATGCTTCCTAGCAAAATCCCCTGACAAGGTATTTGACCGTGAGCAGTTATTAAAAGAGGTATGGCACTACGAATTCTTTGGTGACTTACGTACAGTTGACACACATGTTAAACGCTTGCGTGAAAAGTTAAATAAAGTGTCCCAGGATGCAGCCAAAATGATTGTCACTGTTTGGGGTGTTGGTTATAAATTTGAGGTCGGCCAAGAATGAAATTTTGGCGAAGTGTTGTAGGAAAACTATGGGCAACCATTCTTTTACTGTTTTCCTTTGTATTATTTGTTTTAACCATTTTATTCATGGAGTATTTTGAGAATTATCATATTCAAGAAGCAGAAAGAAATTTAACCCAACTAGCTGCAAATATTGCGGTCATAATGGAGCAGCACGAGAATAAAGATGTTGCAAGGAACATTGCTTGGGAGCTTGTAAATGACGAAACAAAGGTTATTATTGTGGCAGATGAAAGCACATATTGGGTATCACCTGATCGGAAATCACTTGCAAATATCCCTGTTACCCTATTAACAGAGGATCCAGACCTTAAGCTTGTTATCTCAAATGACCAAAACAAAAGTAAAAGGATTCTACTTCCTGAAAACTATGATGTGAATAAACAGAGCCAAGAGCTATTTGTAGTAGGGGCACCACTTCATATTGAAAATGACCAAAAAGGTGCTGTGTTTCTATATCAATCACTAGACGTTGTACAGCAGACAACCCAGCATACAACCCAATTCATCATATTAGCAGCTGGAATTGGGATTGTACTTACAACTGTTTTTGCCTTTTTCTTATTGACGCGAATTACGGCTCCTTTACGTAAAATGAGGGAAGCGGCTACAGAAGTTGCCAGAGGAAAATTTGATACGAAGGTTCCTATTCTTACTCACGATGAAATTGGTGCTTTAGGATTGGCACTTAACCAAATGGGAAGGCAGTTAAAATATAATATGAATGCTCTTAATCAAGAGAAGGAGCAGCTTGCGAGTATTTTAAATAGTATGGCAGATGGTGTTATAACGTTAAATCGTGATGGAACGATTTTGGTTACAAACCCACCTGCTGAACGCTTTCTTCAAGCTTGGTACTATCAGCAGGGCATGTATCAGGAAGTTGGTGAAGAGCTTCCACCAGAAGTAAAGGATTTATTTCAACGTGCCGTTTCCTTTGAAAAAGAGCAATTTATTGAAATTAGCCTTCAAGGAAGAACATGGGTTATTTTAATGAGTCCACTCTATAATCAGACATATATAAGAGGTGCAGTTGCCGTACTTCGTGATATGACGGAAGAGAGACGGTTGGACAAGCTACGTGAGGACTTCATTGCAAATGTTTCACACGAATTAAGAACACCGATTGCTATGCTACAGGGCTATAGTGAAGCGATTATGGATGATATTGCAAGCTCTGAAGAAGAGAGAAAAGAAATCACAAAGGTAATCTACGATGAGTCACTTCGAATGGGACGACTTGTCAACGAATTGTTAGACATAGCTAGAATGCAATCAGGTCATATTACATTGAATAAAGAAAATGTTGATTTTGATTCATTTATCAATCGTGTGATTCGAAAATTCCAAGGGTTAGCTAAGGAAAATTTAATTACCTTAACTGCGACAAAAGAAGAAGATATCGGTCAAATTTACATGGATACTGACCGTATTGAGCAGGTATTTACAAACTTGATTGACAACGCCATGAGACATACCGATGAAAATGGTAGAGTTGAGGTTCAAGTAACAGGGCAAGAAACATCTATTAAGGTCGATATTAGGGATACAGGATCTGGAATTCCTGAAGAAGATCTACCGTTTGTATTTGAACGCTTCTATAAGGCAGACAAAGCTAGAACGAGAGGGAAATCTGGTACTGGATTAGGACTTGCTATTGTAAAAAACATTATTGGTGCTCACAATGGAAATATTTCCGTCCACAGTAAGCTTGGTGAAGGAACGACATTTACATTCATAATCCCTCGAAAAAGTGAGTAATTTGAAAGAACGTGGCGAAGATTCTTGTTCCATAAGAAACATTTCTCTTGTAAATGAAAAATTCTTCTTGTAATATAAAGAATGTTAATAAAAATTTAATAACAAAAATCAGAATAATAGGTGTCAGAGGATGATGTTCTCATACTTTAAATGAAAGATCAAAAAGGAGGATGAAGAGGACCGAGAATTTCAAGGCGGCGCAGCTTTGAGTACCGGAGCGAGGCAACTGCTTGAGTTAACACCCTTGCAGCCTTGCGCTGAGGAATTGACTTCCAGAATAAACTAGTAGACGCAAGCGCATAACTAGTTATTCACCATGTACTTGGAGCAGTGTTCGAAGAAATTCGATGCGTCATATTCACCGCACTTTTTGAACATCCTTAAAGACTTAATAGGGAATCTGGTGTAAATCCAGAACTGCCCCCGCAACTGTAAAAGTGGACGAAATGAGTAGAACCACTGTATGAATGGATGGCAAACGTTGTTCATCATATGGGAAGGACTCAAAGTAGAATGAAGCTTTAGTCAGTAGACCTGCCTAATTCGTTCGTTTTTTAATAATTCTTCGGGGTGTAGGAATTAACAATAAAGCTATATGCTTTTTTGTTGTTTTTCCAAATTATCAACAAAGCTCACCCGATACGGTGGGCTTTTTATTTTGGTATCAAGTGATTAAAGCACTTTTACATACACAAACTATCTAACACAAAGGGGAACTAGATCATGAAAAAATTATTATTTGCATTACTATCATTGGGATTATTATTTGGATGCAGCAATGACCAACCTACAAATGATACATCAAACAATAACTCGTCAGAAAAGATCAATAAAGAAGAAAAAGCTGAAATTGTCACTGTTGTGATTTCTAAAAACAACGGAGAAGAAATCATTGAAGAAAAAGAAATCGAGATTGAAGCAGGAAAAGAAGTTACCGTTATGGACGTTATGCAGGAAAACTTTGAAATCGAAACACAATTTGATGGTGCATTTGTTGCCAGCATTAACGGAGTTGCGGGCAGTGAAGAAGAAAAAACATCTTGGTTTTATTCTGTAAATGGTGAAGAAGCAATGGTAGGAGCGAATGAATTTAAATTAGAGCCAGAAGATAAGATCGAATTTGACCTCCATAAGTGGGAATAATGAATTTATCAGTAAAAAACCTAACGCTTTTATCGATGCTAATCGCTTTGTCGGTTGTAGGTCGAATTATATTTACATTCCTTCCGAATGTACAACCCACGACTGCGATTATCATTATAACAAGCTTGTTTTTAGGACCAATTTACGGTGTGGTCGTTGCCGTATTTAGTGCGATATTATCAAATCTTGTTATGGGTATGGGCTTATGGACAATTGGACAAATCATTGCATGGGGGATTATTGGTTTAATCAGTGGTTCATTAAGAAAGTATCGCGACCAAATTCCAGTCGTTGTACTAGCCATCTATGCTGTGTTTTGTGGTTTTCTATATGGCTTCGTGATCTCAATTCCACTTTATTTATTTTCTGGTAAGTTCCTCGCTTATTATATAGCTGGACTACCATTTGACATGAGTCATGCAATCGGAAATGGAGTGTTTTTTCTCATACTTTATCCAATTTTAAGACTACTTTTCTTAAAAAATGTAATAATCGCAAAGTAAGGAAGAATATTACCAAAATATTCTTCCTTTTTTTATGAAAACATACTATATTTGGAGTGTAACTTTTTTTAGGAAACACTCGACTAATGAAATGAACGGGAGGATTTACAAAATGGATTCCTTATTTGAGGAACTATATGAAAAGTATCATCACGATGTCTTTTCCTTCTTATTTTATATGGTGAAAAATCGTGAACTGGCTGAAGATCTCGTTCAGGAAGTTTATATAAGAGTTTTAAAATCATATGATAGATTCGAAGGAAAAAGTAGTGAAAAAACATGGCTTTTTTCAATTGCACGACATGTTGCAATTGATTCATTTCGAAAACAAAAAGGTTGGAAACAAAGAATCATGGATTCCTTTGATTGGAGTAGCAAAGAAATAAAAGATTTTGCTCCACTCCCAGAAGAAATAGCATTACAAAATGAGCAAGTCCAGATGATGTATCGCTGCTTGGACCGTTGTACAACCGATCAACGCATGGTACTAATATTACGTTATATCCAATCTCTTTCGATTGCTGAGACTGCAGTGGCTTTAGGATGGACAGAAAGTAAGGTAAAAACAACTCAGCATAGAGCCCTTAAGGTTTTAAAGACCTATATGGAAGAATTTGGTGTAAAGGAGGGTGTAGATGATGAAAAAATCAGAGTGGAGCGATGAACAACTAGAGCAGATGCTATCGCAAATGCCAGGAATAAAAGACAACCGCAAGCCACAAGAGATTTATCAAAATATAACCCTTAAAATGAATAAGCGAAAGAAAAAGGTTTGGATTGTTCCAACCATTGCATCTATGGCAGCAGCGCTTCTTTTATTTATTTTAGCTCCTTCTTTTATAAATAATATGAACAGTTCAAGCCTTGACTCTGCCGAAATGTCGCGAGAAAAAAACAGTAGTGCGATGGATAATGAGGCTTCAAATGATGAATCAGTCAGCATATTAAAAGAAGAAGAAGAGCCAAAACAAAATGATGAGGCAGGTATTTTTTCTGAAGAGGAGAAAACAAGCCAAAGCTATGCTGTAAGTAGTGTGGGGGAAAATGAAGTTCTCTTAACATATGGTGTTTATTTAGGAGGGGTTATGTTTCCTTCCATTGTATCGATCATAGTTGAATCTGATGGTGAGGATGTAGTTGAACAATGGCAAAAAAATCTTCCACAGGTAAATGAATTTATTCGGCAAAATTCGGGATGGGGAATTGATGAGATACCGATGTCCTATTTTGCGGATTTTTCAGAAACTGAAACGAAAGATCAAGCCAAAGTTGTAAGGGTGGACGTAAATAACACGATTCAAACAGGGTCCTTCGCAACTGCCCAATCTGATGGGTTTAGACATACTATCAATTCTTTTCGATATCTGTCCGAGGATTATCAGCATGTTGAACTTTTTCAAAATAATCAACAAGGCATTATGATCGGGCAGACAGGTGTAACTGAGAATTTTATTGATGTTGAAAAAGATACAAAAAAAGCTTATTTATATTTTATTAATGAAGAATCGGGTCAAAAACTTTTAGCCCTATCATATGAAGATTTTGAGACAGTTGAACAAGCGCTGGATGCTATGAAAATAGATACAAATCAAGGCGATTATTTACTACATCCAACTATAATATCTGAAATAAAAGAAATTAATGAAGATGGTACTAATTTAGAGGTTCATTTCAGCAATGATGCTGTTTTAGAGAATACGGATAATTATATCTTAATGTTAGATGCAATTATGCTAACTGCTAAGGAATTTAATTTTGATTCAGTTACATTTTACGGAAAAATCGATCAAATTGGAAATGTACAATTTGGAGAACAAACACAAGTCCCACTTGCACCAAATCCATTACCATTACACTAAAGAGACACTCCGTTGTCTCTTTTTTTGTTTGTCTAAAAAATATGCATGCATTTTTTTACATAATTTATGAAAAATTTTCAAATAATGAAAGGGTGTTATTCTTCATAGCACGGATTGTTCAATTTTTGAGGAGGATATAAATGCTTTTTATTGTTAGAAGGATTTCTATTTTTACCATAATGGCAATTTGTGTAGATTTATTTTTTTTCAATGTTCACAGTGGCCATGCACAGGAGTTACCAGCAAATGCAACTGAGGAGTGGGCATGGCCAGTCTTAGGTAGAATTACTGATACATTTGGAACTAGACAAGGAAATCATAAAGGTTTAGATATCGCAGCCCCACTTGGAGATCACATATATGCGGTTGAAGAAGGAATCGTTAAAGGTTCAGATTTTAAGGGCTCATATGGCCATGTCATTTTTATTGAGCATCCAAATGGTTTTGAAACGGTCTATGCACATCTTAGTAAACGTAGTGTTCAAGAAGGAGAAAAAGTAGAAAAAGGTCAGTTAATTGGGCATATTGGGAGTACAGGAAATTCGACAGGACCACATTTACATTTTGAAGTGCATAATGGGGAATGGAATTCTTCTCGAAACAATGCTGTTGACCCTCTTTACTTACTGACAGACGTACAAATTCTTGTTCCTGCCATTATGCAAAGAGAGGGGATTGAGGTTTCAAAAAAGCTTGAAACCTACACTGTGAAAGAGGGAGAATCTCTTTCTGTCATTGCAAATAAGGTAGGCTTATCTGTTGAAGAAATTAAAAAGTTAAATCAGTTATCAGGTGATTTAATTTTTCCAAATCAGGTCTTAATTGTCGAAAAAACCTAAATAATTTTAAGCTATTTCATTCCCATCAGAAGTTTGTTCATGTATAATGATAAAAACTTTTATGGGGGATTCATATGCGCACTGATTATCACAATCATTTAGAGCTTGGTACACTTGAATTAGACTATTTAATGAAGTTTATTGATGAAGCGAAAGCCAAGAATATCAATCATTTTGGGATATCCGAGCATGCTTATCATTTTTATCAGACTAAAGATATTCTTAGTAATCCTTGGGTTGATGCAAGGAGATATTATGACATGAAGGATTATGTGGATTTATTTAAGCTTGCATGGAAAAATAATATCGATGTAAAAATGTCGATTGAAATGGATTATACACCTGGAAAGCATGCTGAAATGGAAAAATTTATTTCATCCTATGATTTTGATTATGTAATTGGTTCGATTCACTGGGTAGGAGATTTTGGAATTGACTTAGCGGAGTTCCGTGAAGAATGGGATAAACGCGATTTACATGATACATATACGAAATATTATGATCAGGTAATTACATTAGCGCAATCAAACTTGTTTGATATTATCGGACATATTGATCTAGTCAAAATTTTTAAGTATATCCCTGAGGACGAAGAATTCCTTTTGCATCAATTTGATCGTGCAACAACAGCGTTAGCGAATTCCAAAACTTGTGTTGAAATAAGTACTGCTGGATTACGAAAGCCTATCGGAAAGCTTTATCCAGATCCACGACTACTCCAAATGTGCTTTGATAAAAATATTCCAATTGTCTTGTCTTCAGACGCACATCGTCCACAAGATGTAGGTGCCGATTTTGACCAAGCAATCGATTTAGCAAAAAGTGTAGGTTACAAAACACTGATGACATTTGAAAAAGGGGAACGAAAAGAAGTTCCGCTAGGATAAATGCAAAAAACAGGCTACCTAAGCCTGTTTTTTGCATTTAAAAAGAACCCTTTTTGCAAAGGGCTCTTTATATTGAATAGTCTATTCAAATTTTAATGCATCACCATCAAATGGCTCGTCTGCCACTTTAATGGAATCAGTTGGACAGCCCTCGAATGCATCGATCATATCTTCTTCTAATATGTCTGGAATTTCAACAATTCCTTGGTTATCATCAAGTGTTACAAATGCAATACCGTCATCATCGTAATCGTAGATGTCTGGTGCAGCTGCACCACATGCACCACAAGCGATACAAGTTTCTTTGTCAACAATGGTATACTTTGCCATGTCTACTTAACCTCCCGAAATCATTACATGTATAAACATATATTTATATTATTTCCCCATCCCACTTCCTCGAAGGATGGAAACTGCTTCCTCATATCTCATTGTAAAGCTGTTCACAAAACTTTTCAATAAAAATATAATGTGAGATTGCTTATTGGGAAAGGGTTTTTCCTTTCTGACAAGCATATTCATATTTCCACACGAAAACATCCCACTTTTCGTTATTATTTGATAAAATAAAGGTAACATTCAATCGACAAATTTCCATGTATTTGTCGATTGAGAGGGGAGATGAAGGTGAATATTACCTATCGTTCAATATTGATTCTAAAATGCATCGATAAACTGAATGGGGAACGAACAGTTTATGGAATTTATCACTTGTTGAATGGTAAAAAATCCTCTCAAACAATCGGGGATGCAAATCTGTTTAATCTCACACCACTTTTCGGAATTCTTAAACCGTTAGATAGAGAACAATTTAATAAAGAGATAAAGTTGCTTCTTCAACTTTTTCTGATAGAAGAAATAACACCATCAAGTAATAAATTTATCGTTAATGCAAGTGGATATTCCGTCTTAATTGACGAACAGAAAAAGAAATCGATTCCTGCCAATTTAAATGGCTGGAAATACAATGACCAATCGATATTGCTTTGGCGTAGACTTTCACTCCTGACACAGGTTTTGTCGAATTTAATTGAAGAAAAAAAACAATATACTCCAATCCAACAGGATGAAGCGGTTTTTGATTGGGTTAAGGAATTCCTAATGAAAAACGGAAAAAACAAATATTTTTTAGCAGACTCCCTATATAAAGAGGTTTTGAAATCCCTTGAAATGGTTTCAGAACTTGAAGCAACGATTTTTGTCATGAGACTAACAAGTTCAACAAGAATCGGCTATACAATTGAGCAAATTAGTTCCTTATTAAATGAAGATGAGACATGGTGCCAGATACTCTTTCTACATACTTTGCACAAAATTGTTAAGCAACTTGAAATAAATGGTGAGAAGTTTCCTATCCTTATATCGATGACTAAGACAAATCAAGACAAAAATGTGTTATTAACGGCTTCTACGAAGACAACCTACCAAATGTTAATGCAGGGAAAAACAATTGATGAAATTGCAGTCATTCGTAATTTGAAACAGAATACAATTGAAGATCATGTTGTAGAAGTTACACACCAAAAACCTGATTTTTCAATTGATCCATTCGTGTCTCCCGAGCATCAACAATTGATTTTATCAACCTATCAGACAATGCAAACAAAACAATTAAGACCATTAAAGGAAAAATTGTCAACAGACATTTCATATTTTGAAATTAGACTAGTCCTCGCAAGAATGGGTGATACAACATGAATCTTGAGGCGATATTAAGAGGAAAATTTAATCATTCTACCTTTCGGGTAGGGCAAAAGGATATCATCGAAGATATTCTTAGAGGGCATGACGTCATTGCCCTTTTACCAACAGGAGGAGGAAAATCACTTTGCTATCAGTTACCCGCTCAAATTCTTGAAGGTAGTGTTCTTATCATTTCACCACTTGTTGCATTAATGGAGGACCAGGTGCTTCAATTAAAGAAAATGGGTGAAAAAAGGGTAATTGCTCTAAATAGCTTCTTATCGAACGAAAGAAAAAAGAAAATCATGCCAAGCATACACAAATATAAATATATCTTTGCATCACCTGAAATACTACAATCGAAATATTTCATGAACCGATTAAAAGGAATTCACTTTTCTCTATTTGTTGTGGATGAGGCCCATTGTATTTCACAATGGGGACATGATTTTCGTCCCGACTATTCAAGGTTAGGTGATATTCGCAAAAGATTAGGATCTCCACCTTGTCTTGCCTTAACAGCAACGGCGACAAAAGAGGTTTTTGAGGATATCAAGGGAACCTTACAATTAACAAATCCAAGAATGCATATTCACTCTATAGATCGACCAAATATTGCAACCATAGTGAAAAAGGTTGATTCTCCTGAAAACAAAAAAGAAATGCTCGTAAACCTTGCAAGAGAGTTACAGGGACCAGGAATTATCTATTTCTCAAGTCGAATCTTGGCTGAAAATATTGCGCAATATTTAAAGGATAAAGGCTTTGAACGAGTTGCTTTTTATCACGGCGGGATGGAGCAGGAAAAAAGAATGCTGATCCAGGAGCAATTTATCAATAACCAATTATCCATTATTTGCTGTACGAATGCATTTGGAATGGGTGTAAATAAGCCCGATATTCGATTTGTCATTCATTTTCATTATCCTTCACAAATGGAGGCGTATTTACAGGAAATAGGACGTGCTGGTAGGGACGGAAATCCGAGTGTTGCCATTTTGCTTCATCATGAAATGGACCATGAAATTCCTCAAAGTTTAATAAAATATGAACTTCCGACGAAAGAACAAACTCAATTAGTGATTGAATATATCAATCAGGAGATTAATGAAAAGGGTAAATTCATATTTACAAAAACAGTTGAGGAGTACTTCTTTACAGTCTATAGTGTATCAGAAGTTCAATGGAGATTTATTCAATTATATCTGTCTTTGGACGAGGTCATTCAAACGCAAGTTGACGTACAAAATGGCATCCATCTCGTCGATGAAGCTGCAAGTAAGCGATATGCTTATAAGCTGAAAAAACTAAAGCTGATGGAGAAGTGGATAAAAACACAAGGGTGTCGACGTGAAGCAATTTTAACTTATTTTGATGAAAACCTTGAACAGAAACCTTCATCCTGCTGTGATTTATGTGAAATAGACTGGGATATGTACAAACGCAAATTAAATGGGGGAAATGAGTGGAAGCTGCCTTCTTGGAGACAAGAATTACATCGCATCTTTCATAGAAATGGGTGAAGAATATGGGTAGGCGCCAAGCTGATATTATCAAACATTTACCGGATAAAGAAATTGTTTTTCACCTTTATTTAACTCAAGGAATTCTTTTAGTTGTGTCTTTGGTCCTTGGTTTTTTCTTGTTTGACAATTGGTCTTCATTTATTAAGCTATGGGATTGGAAGGACTGGAATATTCTCCTTATTGGTTCTGCCTTTGCATTAGTAGTTGTCTTTGTTGACTTTTTGCTGATGAAGTGGCTTCCTGAAGCAATGTATGATGATGGCGGGATTAATGAACGTATTTTCCAAAAACGAAGCATCCCACATATTTTTATTTTATGTTTATTGATTTCCTTTTCGGAAGAAATATTGTTTAGAGGTGTCATTCAAACTCATTTTGGATTAATCATAGCTAGCTCTATTTTCGCATTACTACATGTACGCTATTTATATAAATGGGTTTTATTGATATCTGTCGTTTTTTTGAGCTTTTTATTAGGATATATTTATGAGCTCTATCAAAATCTGTGGATTACGGTATATGCTCATTTTTGGATTGATTTTATTTTTGCTGTAAAGCTTAGAATAGATTATTTGCGTAGTCATTAAATTAGAGGAGGTATAGTCTTGAAGCAGCCTGAAGAGGAAGAAAAGTCAGTTGAAATAGAAAAAAGCACTTCGACATTACCACCTCGAGGTGAATTTCATAAAACGAAGAAAAAGAAAACAAAAGTTAAAATTAAATACCCGATTGTTCGATTGCTAGCTCTTTTATTTATATTACTTCCAGTTGCAATCCTTAGCTTTAAATTTAATTCGAATCCAGACAAGCTAGAATCAACACCTATAAAAAAGAGTGCAAATTTTGATAGCTTCAGCTACGAAGACGAGGATAAGACTGTGCAAACTCCTAATGTCAATGAGCAAGAAGAAGAACCTGATAATATCGAACATGAACCTAATAAAGAACAAGAAGAGCAAAATCAGCCTGAAGTGGTAAAACAAGAGGAAGTGGAAGCGCCAACTGTTGAAGAATCCGTTCAAAGTGTAGTCGAAAACAATCCTCAAGCTACAGCTGAAGCAACAAAGCAACCTGTACAACAGCAAGAACAACCGAAGGATCGTTATGATGTAAAGTATCATAAGGTGCAAGCAGACGAAAATCTATATCGGATTTCCATGAAATATTATAACAGCCGTGATGGGGAAGAATTAATTAGAAGATGGAATAACCTAAATGGCGATACCGTAATTGAAGGTAAGGTATTACGAATTCCTATAAAAATAAATTAGTAACAAAATGCTAAATAACGCGAGTGTTCCTCGCGTTATTTTTTTTGATCAGACATCTACGCATGTACAAGCTCATATTTTACCATTTGCTATTTACTCATTTTAGAAGAATTTCTTTTTATCCCGTTCATCTTTAAGTATTTCTACTGCTTCTCTAAATCGTTGGGAATGGATAATTTCACGCTCTCGTAAGAAACGCAAGCTATCATTTAAGTCCGGGTCATCACTCATGTTGATGATCCATTGATAGGTCGCTCTTGCTTTCTCTTCTGCTGCGATATCTTCATATAAATCAGCAATAGGGTCGCCCTTTGCCTGGATATATGTTGCAGTAAATGGTACCCCACCAGCATTTTCGTAAAATAATGCGGAGTCATGGTTCACATAGTGTGCACCGAGACCCGCAGCTTTTAATTGATCGGGGGTAGCGTCTTTTGTAAGTTTATATACCATTGTCGCAATCATTTCCAAATGAGCGAACTCTTCTGTTCCAATATCATTTAACAACCCAATAACTTTTCCGGGTATTGTGTACCGTTGATTTAAATAACGTAATGCGGCAGCTAACTCACCGTCTGCGCCACCATATTGTTCAATCAGAAACTTTGCTAACATTGGATTACACGTACTCACTTTGACAGGATATTGCAGCTTTTTTTCATAAATCCACATGGATGTATATTCCTCCCCCTGTAAAATAACGATTTAGATTATTAAACCTGCCACGGCCAAGGTTCGTCATCCCAGTTCCAAGGGTAACTAGAATAGCTATAACGACCAAATTGAGTCAAAGGCCCAAATCTCTCTTCATATTGATTTGCGACCTTTCTTCGTTGCTGTGAAACAGTGTTAAATTGTTGGATGGCTTCATAATCATTAGGATGGGTATCAAGATACAATGTGAGTTCAACTAACACAAAATCCAAAGCCTGTAAATCCTCTAATAACGCATAATACTCTGGGGGCATCTGTTTAGGGTTCATTCACTTTTAGCCTCCCTTTTCGGTTCATTTGGACCAAAATATGGATCGTAAAAGATTTTCCAAAGTGTCCCTGTGTATAAGGCTTCCTTAGGTGAGAATTGAGGTAGATTTGCTGGTTGAAATGGGATATAAAGATTTGGTGGGGTAACGTATGTTTTACGTGTGATCGGTACACAAGGGTCGAATGGGCTTACGAAGGGAAAATAGGATTTCCTAGTAGTAAACATGAAATAACCTCCTTGATGTCAAAATACAAAACGATGTCATTTTACTGTATGGTTTATGATGTTAAAAAATGACAAGATAGGCGGTTGGAAAATTTTTATTATTATATGGAATTTGACAAACGCTTTTATTGATAGCCTTTTCCATAATTTATGGTATCATATCCTTATATTTAAAAAGAATAAATGATTAATCTCTTAATAGTTAGGGCGTGAATCATGCTATATATTTTCGGGATTTTATTTATTGGAGTGCTACTCCTTTTTTATATGTGGAAGGAAGCAAGAGTAGATCGTGTTGTAACGAATACATTTACATTTACGGATTTTCCTAAAAGCTTCGGAAAGATTACCATATTCTTTATTTCGGATATTCACAAAAGAGAGGTATCTAAGAATATTATTAATGAAGTAAAAGGGAAAGCAGATATTGTCATAATTGGAGGGGATTTAACAGAAAAGGGTGTCCCTTTTGAACGTGTAAAAAAAAACCTTCAATTGATTAAAACAGTTGGACCAACCTATTTCGTTTGGGGAAATAATGATTATGAAGTGGATTACCATGAACTTGATTCTTTGCTATTAAGTATGGGAATAAAGATTCTTGATAATACGGCGATGTTTTTTGAAACAGCAGAAGGTGAGAAGCTTGCTCTCCTTGGGATAGATGATTTGAAGGTAGGGAGAAGCAGGTTGGACCTTGCTCTATTCGATGCAGGGGATGAAGCAAATTTTAAAATTTTGGTTAGCCATAATCCAGAAATTAAAAATGATCTCCAACCTAAGAACAAAATTAATCTCATACTGTCTGGGCATACCCATGGTGGACAAATTCGATTTTGGAAATTTGGGCTATACCCCAAAGGCGGTGTAGAGTATAAAGACGGGATGACCATTTTCATTAGTAATGGATATGGTACATCTGGTATACCGTTACGGCTTGGTGCACCACCCGAAACACATTTGATTACTCTTCAATCATCGAATATCTAATACGATTTGCAAAAAATGCCCTATCAACGCTAAATCAAGAACATAATTTATATTTCTTCATAAAATAAAGTAACGGTTGCTGTAGGTGTGATGGTGAGGGAGGGTTTTTTATGCGTCTTGAGCGCTTAACTTATAATAAAATCAAGATTTTTCTAACATTCGATGATCTTGTTGATCGTGGCCTCACTAAAGATGATCTTTTGTCAGATTCACTTAAGGTCCACCAATTATTTCGTGATATGATCGAAGAAGCAAGTGTCGAATTAGGCTTTGAAGCGGACGGACCAATTGCTGTTGAAGTATATTCTTTACAAGCACAAGGTATGGTCATTATTGTAACAAATTCAGTAGGGGACCTTGAAGACGAAGAATTTATGGATGAAGATTATATTGAAATGCAGGTTACTCTTGATGAAAGTAAAGATATATTTTATGAGTTTCATACATTTGAAGATGTGATTCAACTTTCAACCAGATTAAACAGTTTATCAATAGTTGGCGGCAGATTATATTCATATAAAGATTATTTTTATTTATTACTTGAAGACAATTCAGCCATTCAAACAGAAAACGTCATTGCCATTTTAGCCGAATTTGGAAATCCTGCGACAATTACGAAATACCGGGTTCATGAATATGGAAAAATACTTTTTAAAGAAAATGCAATGAAGGAAATTTACAACTATTTTATTAATAAATAAGAAAAGCCTCTAACAATGTATAGGGGTTTTTCTCTATGTTAATAAATTTTATAAGTATCGATGTTAACAGCGATTTTATTTATAAATAAAAATGAAGATTCTTTATTTTTCATCTTGCATAAACATATGGAAGGTGTATACTAGTGACTGGAAAGGTGGACAATAATACTATCTGGAAAATAGATGTTATTTCTGTCTTTATTTTATTCCATCAAGAATGTGAAATCATATTTTAATAACCGAAATCTCGGCATTTCCAGCTTCTTGTTTACACCTTTGAGTAATAGGAACTGATTCTCGCGAAAAATCTTGGGAGGTTTACAAATGGTAGCCGAAAATAATAAGGACATTGCAAAAAAAAATAACGAAGAGAAAATGGATGTCCTCAAATCTACACAAACAGTCATACATAAGGCATTAGAAAAATTAGGGTACCCTGAGGAAGTATACGAGCTTTTAAAAGAACCAATCCGAATGATGACCGTTAAAATTCCAGTAAGAATGGATGATGGTTCTGTAAAAATCTTTACAGGCTATCGCGCACAGCATAATGATGCTGTAGGTCCAACTAAAGGTGGAATTCGCTTTCACCCAAATGTTACTGAAAAGGAAGTTAAAGCGCTTTCGATTTGGATGAGTTTGAAATGCGGCATCGTCGATTTACCATATGGTGGAGGAAAAGGTGGAATCATTTGCGACCCTAGAGATATGTCATTCCGTGAACTTGAGCGACTTAGTCGTGGATATGTTCGTGCAATAAGTCAAATCGTTGGTCCTACAAAGGATATCCCGGCTCCAGATGTATTTACGAATTCTCAAATTATGGCATGGATGATGGATGAGTATAGTCGAATTGACGAATTTAACTCACCTGGATTCATCACTGGAAAACCACTAGTATTAGGTGGTTCACATGGCCGTGAGTCTGCAACAGCGAAGGGTGTAACACTTTGTATTCGTGAAGCAGCAAAGAAACGTGGCATTAATTTAGAAGGTGCTCGTGTAGTTGTTCAAGGCTTTGGAAATGCGGGTAGCTTTTTATCAAAATTCATGCATGATGCAGGTGCTAAGGTAATTGGTATCTCTGATGCATATGGCGGTTTATATGATCCAAATGGTTTAGATATTGATTACTTATTAGATCGTCGTGATAGCTTTGGGACAGTTACTAAGCTATTTAACGATACCATTACAAACAAGGAGCTATTGGAACTTGATTGTGATATTCTTGTTCCTGCAGCTATCGAGAACCAAATTACAGAAGAAAATGCAAATAATATTCGAGCAAGTATAGTAGTGGAAGCAGCAAACGGTCCTACAACACTTGAAGCGACACAAATCTTAACTGAAAGAGGAATCCTCCTCGTACCTGACGTTTTAGCAAGTGCCGGCGGGGTGACTGTGTCCTATTTCGAATGGGTTCAAAATAACCAAGGCTATTACTGGTCAGAGGAAGAAGTAGAAGAAAAGCTCGAAAAAGTAATGGTCAAATCATTTGAAAATATTTATTCAACTGCGCAAAATAGACGTGTTGACATGAGACTTGCTGCCTACATGGTGGGGGTAAGAAAAATGGCAGAAGCGTCTCGCTTTAGAGGTTGGATTTAATTCCTTGCAGGATTAACAGAAATCTCCTATCATTTTATGGTAGGAGATTTTAAGTTTATTCAGAAAGAAGTCCCTTAACTTTTTAAGTGGGGATGAATTCTACAAGAGAAACCAATTCAGTGCGGGTTTTAACCCTGGCTGAATAAAGTTAGAGCTTCCGGCGGAGACATGCGATTTACCAAGGTAATTTTTCGAGCGTGGGATCAAAGACTAAGAACGCCACGTCCTGTGGCAACGTCTTTGTGACCCTCCTCGTGTGGGCCTAAAAAATCTGGGCGCAAATACGCCAAGGTGCATTTGATTAGGAGTGACAAACATGCAATCAGAAGAAGTCATCATTATTGGGGGAGGCCCCTGTGGTTTAGCAGCTGCCATTGCACTGCAGAATATCGGAATCAAACCACTGGTAATTGAAAAAGGGAATATTGTAAATGCCATTTACCATTATCCTACACATCAAACATTCTTTAGTACAAGCGAGAAACTAGAAATCGGGAATGTTCCATTTATTATTGAGGGTCGTAAGCCAAAAAGAAATCAAGCTTTGGCTTATTATCGAGAAGTAGCAAAACGCGAAAAAATTAGTGTACATGCTTTTGAAAAAGTAACAGGTGTCATGAAACTTGAAAATGATCAATTTAAAATCACAACCACTAAAGATGAATATCAGGCAAAATATGTGATTGTTGCGACTGGCTATTATGACAATCCGAATTATATGAATGTTCCTGGTGAAAATCTATCTAAAGTTTTTCATTATTTTAAAGAACCACATCCGTATTTCGATAAAGATGTTGTTGTAATAGGAGGAAAGAACTCAAGTATAGATGCAGCTTTAGAGCTTGTAAATGCTGATGCAAGAGTTACTGTCTTATATCGTGGATCCGAATACTCCTCAAGCATAAAGCCATGGATCTTACCTGAGTTTGAATCACTGGTTCGTAATGGTATTATAAATATGGAATTTAATGCAAATGTAGTTGAAATTACAGAAGATGCCTTGGTCTATCAAGTTGGTGAAGAGCAAAAGAAAATAAAAAATGATTACGTATTTGCGATGACGGGCTATCATCCAGATCATAGCTTTTTGCAAAAAATGAATGTTCAGATTGAGAAGGATACAGGTAGACCTATGTTTAACCCTGACACGATGGAGACGAATGTGGAGGGAATTTTTATTTCGGGAGTTATTGCAGCGGGTAATAATGCGAATGAAATTTTTATTGAAAACGGACGCTTTCATGGAGACTTAATAGCAAAAGCAATTATAGATAGAAAATAGGGCGGCTCTATGAGTCACCCTTTTTATTTAAAAAACATTTCCTGTAGTTCATCATGATCATTTGTCATTTCTAATGTGACCAAAAGCTTGAGTCTTGCTTTTTGTCCATTTAGACCATTAGAAAAAATAACCCCAAGCTTTTTTAATTGGCGTCCACCGCCTTCATAATTGTATACATCCTGCACATACCCGTTAAAACATCGGGACACCAATACGATTGGTATACCATTTTCAATGAGTTCCTTTAATTCAGCTACCATGGTTGGTGGCAGGTTGCCTTGTCCAAGCGCTTCGATTACTATTCCATCTGGATGTATCATCTGAATTGCTCGAAGGATACTGCCGTCCATGCCAGCGTAGGCCTTCAGGAGGACAACATTTTTCGTTACTACTTCAATATCATATGTTTCCCTAATAGTAGGCATATGGTGAAAGGTAATATCTCGTTTGCTCACAATACCTAATGGACCATATTGTGGACTCTGGAATGTCGCAATATTACTAGTGTGGGTTTTAGTTACATTTTTAGCTGTATGAATTTCGTCATTTAAAACAACTAAAACACCCTTTCCAAAAGCGCTGTCGGAAGCTGCAACACGAACAGCGGAGATTAAATTATATGGACCGTCAGCCCCAAGCTCATTGCTCGACCTCATCGCTCCTGTCACGACTATTGGAATATCGAATTGAACGGTAATGTCTAAAAAATAAGCCGTTTCTTCAAGGGTGTCAGTTCCATGGGTAATGACAACGCCTTCGATTTTATCTTCCTTTATACTTGTTTCGATTTTTTTCTTCAGCATTAACATTTCTTTTTCCGTGATATGTGGGGAAGGCAGTTGGAATAATTCCTCAACCATTACATTCGCAATTGCAGCTAAAGAATCAGTGTGAAGTAGAAGTGGATTTTGTTGATCTTGCTCAACAGCTCCGGTTTCTTTATCTTCCATCATGGCAATCGTTCCGCCTGTATGAATAATGAGTATTTTTTTCATCGGACTCGCCTCATTTCAATATTGAAAATTTATCCATTACTTGTTAT
The DNA here is from genome assembly GCF_036962705.1 of Bacillus sp. JJ1562. Classification (NCBI taxonomy): domain Bacteria; kingdom Bacillati; phylum Bacillota; class Bacilli; order Caryophanales; family Bacillaceae; genus Bacillus; species Bacillus sp. JJ1562. The sequence continues at coordinate 7,526 of NZ_JBALOQ010000018.1, read as the reverse complement.
TTTCATTTACCACATTACATGTTACGATAAAAGTGTTTGCTACTCAAATATAATTTACATTATTGGAGAAGAGGATTCTTTATGGTGGCGGTCATAACCGCAGGACTAGCACCTGGACTTGCATTATTAAGTTATTTTTATTTAAAAGATAAATATGAAGCAGAACCAATTGCAATGGTTTTTAGAATATTCATTTTTGGGGCCCTTTTGGTGTTTCCAATAATGTTTATTCAATATGTGTTGGGGGTTGAAGGGGTATTTTCGCATACCTTTTTACAGGCCTTTTTATCTGTAGCCTTATTAGAGGAGTTTTTTAAGTGGTTTATCCTTTTTTATACTGTTTATCAGCATATTGAATTTGATGAACAATATGATGGAATCGTATATGGTGCTGCTTTGTCGTTAGGATTTGCTACATTGGAAAACATTCTCTATTTACTTGCAAATGGGGTCCATTTTGCAGTAGGTCGAGCCCTTTTACCGGTATCAAGTCACGCTTTGTTCGGTGTGATAATGGGCTTTTATCTTGGAAAAGCAAAATTTTCTCTTAAGGAAAAGAAAAAGTGGATTTTCATTTCCTTCTTATTCCCATTTCTTTTACATGGAATTTATGATTACATACTGCTTTCGATGAAGAAATGGATTTATATCATGGTACCCTTCATGTTGTTTTTATGGTGGTTTGGATTACATAAAGTAAAAATTGCTAAACCATAACCTGTCATTTTTGACGGGTTATTTTTTTGTCTATTTTAATAAAAAATCAAATTTAACTTGAAATACTTCTGAATAAAATACCAATCTCTACAGAAAATACTTGTAAGTATATATAGAAAATGGTTAGGGAGGTAATTGATTATGAGCTTTAAAAAGTATTTGATGTTCCCCATCGTCCTTATCTTGTTTGTTAGTGTGTTCATTGGTGGAACTGCCAATAATGTACATGCTTTTTCTGAGCAGATTATTCAAAGGGGTGCCACAGGTGACGATGTAATTGAGTTGCAATCAAGGCTCCAATATAACGGTTACTACCATGGCACAATTGATGGAGTTTACGGATGGGGTACATATTGGGCTGTCCGAAATTTCCAGAAGGCATTTGGGCTTGAAGAGGTAGACGGATTAGTCGGTGACAAAACAAAAGCAATGATTAACCGCTTTACTAAGTATAATAAGCAATTTGTATACGACAATTTGCGTAAAGGGAATCGTTTCACCCACTATGGAGGTGTTCCTTGGAGCATTCAATCCGCTCCTTCTGAAAAGAATATTCAAAAAGCAAAAACAATGGCTGAGGCAAGACGAACAGAAATAGAGAAACAATTTACGGCAGAGCAAAAGCAGCCGCAACAGCCAAAGGCGCAGGCACCTGCACCGCAGCCAAAGCAGCCGCAAGCTAAGGCACCAGCACCACCGCCGAAGCAACCACAAGCTAAGGCACCAGCACCACCGCCAAAGCAACCAGCAAAACAGCAGCAACCAAAAGTTCAACAACAAGAAGAGGTTCAATCACAAGGTCCAACAGCTGTGAATATGCCAGGTGGATTTTCTCAAAATGATATTCAGCTCCTTGCAAATGCTGTGTATGGTGAAGCACGTGGTGAGCCATATATTGGACAAGTAGCAGTTGCAGCGGTTATTTTAAATCGCCTCGATAGCCCGACATTCCCTGATACAGTGTCTGGGATAATTTTTGAACCACTTGCATTTACGGCAGTTGCAGACGGGCAAATATGGTTAACTCCAAATGAGCAATCAAAAAAAGCTGTAATTGATGCTATAAATGGCTGGGATCCTACAGGCGGAGCAACTTATTACTTTAATCCTGAAACTGCAACAAGTAAATGGATTTGGGGCAGACCACAAATTAAGAGAATCGGAAAGCACATATTCTGTAATTAGATTGGAAGGTGAGGCAAATTGCTAAGAGGAATATTAATTACAGCACTTACAATTGGTATTATTGGAACCGGCTATTGGGGCTATAAAGAACATCAAGAGAAAAATGCCATTCTAATACAGGCAGAAAACAACTATCAACGAGCGTTTCATAATTTATCATATCATATGGATTTATTACACGACAAAATAGGGACAACGCTTGCCATGAATTCAAGAAATTCCCTTTCCCCAACCTTGGCAGATGTGTGGAGACTTACGTCTGAGGCTCATTCAGATGTAGGGCAATTACCACTCACTCTCATGCCCTTTAACAAAACTGAAGAGTTTCTAAGTGATATCGGTGAATTTAGTTATCGGACAGCGGTCCGTGATTTATCAAAAGAGCCTTTGTCTGATGAGGAGTACAAAACCCTTGAGCAGCTATATAAAAATTCGGAGGATATCCAAACGGAACTCCGAACTGTCCAACATCTTGCTATGAAGAATAACCTTCGTTGGATGGATGTTGAATTAGCACTAGCTTCAGGGGAAAAACAGGCTGATAACACAATTATAGATGGCTTAAAAACGGTTGAGAAAAATGTAGCTGCCTATTCCGAGAGTGACTTTGGGGTTACCCTTACAACCACGAAAAAAGATGGTGGGAAATTTCCAAATTTAGAGGGACCACAAATTAATGAGGAACAAGCAAAAGAAATTGCGAGAAAGTTCCTCGGGTTAGAAGGTAACATCGAAATGAAGGTTACCGAAAATGGAGAAGGTTCACCAAATGGTTTTTATAGTTTAGAAATAAATGACCCTAAGTCTAACGTAAATACTTTCATGGATATTACGAAAAAAGGTGGCATTCCAATCTGGGTCATTCGAAATCGTGAAGTTGCAAAAATCGAATTAAGCCTTAATGATGCATTTAATCGTGCTCAAAAATTCCTAAAGGATAATAAATTTGAAAATCTTGAGCTTTTTGAAAGTGCGCAATACGATAATGTTGGAGTATTTAATTTCGTTTCTTCAGTTGATGGAGTGAGAGTATATTCAGATTCGATTAAGATGAAAGTGGCACTCGACGACGGAAATATTATTGGATTTACCGCAAGAGATTATCTAATGGCTGGTAAAATTAACACAGCCGGTAAACCAAAAATTTCAAAAGAGGAAGCGAGAAAAGAAATTAACCCGAACCTTGAAATCATGGAGGATCGTCTAGCCATTATTACAAATGATCTTGATCAAGATGTCCTCTGTTATGAATTTTTAGGGACAATTAATAATGATACGTACCGGATCTTTATTAATGCTGAAAATGGCTTTGAAGAAAAAGTAGAAAAGCTTAAAAATGCAGAACCCGTCTATAAGGGCATGCAATGAATTGTAGAGAATCAAAAAGGAAAGCTAATTTTGCTTTCCTTTTTTTGTGATGTCTAGCCCAAACACCTAGCCCCTCTCTGGTCTAGCCAATCCGTCAAGAAGGATAAAATGCATCCTTCTCGCCGGCTTTTCTTATGCTTGTCGGGGCTGAACAAGGTGCTTGTACTTTTCTAGTTATTCGTGGTTTAATAAGGATACAGAATGTTTAAGAAAGAGTGAACAGAAGTGTTGAAAATTGGGGATATGATTAACCTTGAGCCAACCATTAATCCAAATGGTGAAAAATATCGATGCAGAGTTGTTGAAAAAATGGAAAACAAGCTCTACATTGATTATCCTGTTGATAACAAGACAGGGAAAACAGTTTTTTTGTTAAATGGGACACAGCTAAAGGCTTATGTTGTAGCTGATAGCACTTCAGCTTATTTTTTTGACACTATGGTGTTAGGAAGAGTAAAACAAAATATCCCAATGATTGTTCTTTCCTTACCTGGTGAGGATAGTATGTATAAGATTCAGCGACGTGAATATGTACGTGTTGAAACACCAGTAGATGTTGCGTTACATAGTTTAGATGGGGAATTCCAACCATTTATCTCAATCACTCGTGATATAAGTGCAGGTGGTGCTTCTATTATTCTACCGACTTCCAAAACACTTATACCGGGGATAGATATCCTTACACATTTCGTCCTTCCAACCCTTTCTGATGATTATAAATATGTAACCTTCAGAAGTGATGTAATCCGTATTGTGGATGGCAAAAATGGGGAAAGAAATAGAGCCTCTATTAAATTTGTGGATGTTAACGAATCAGACCGCCAGCTATTAATTAAATTCTGCTTTGAAAGACAATTATTATTGAAGAAGAAAGGGATCCACGCTGGTGAAAATTAGAAGAAGGTAATCCCAACAGAATAAAAATCTCAAAAATTTAGCATACTAGTATTAAAACTCTCTTTAGGGTAGGTATGCAAAATGAAAAATTTCGAACGTATTTTAATTAAGCTAGCTTTAATTCAATTTATTTTTTTGCTTGTGGCACAGGCTATCATATTGTATAGTCCATTGACCCCATATATCACGAGAATGATTGAATATGAGGGGGTCGACAAAGCGGACAAGACCAAAACCATTGAAACATTACTAAATAACAATTAAAATGAATTGCAGGGATTCCCTGCATTTTTTCGTAGGTAGGAATACTGTTCAAATGAATCAATATAATAAAGTTTAGATAAACAAGCTTGTTTGTTTATAACGACTAATATTTCCAATTCCTACCGAGTGTAACATACAGGAGGCATACATAGTTTATGGACAATAAGATTTCAATAGCAATTGACGGACCAGCAGCTGCAGGCAAGAGTACAGTTGCAAAAATTATCGCGAAAGATCTATCCTACATTTATGTTGATACAGGTGCAATGTATCGTGCGTTAACATACAAAGCCCTGCAAATAGATTTAGATTTAGAAAATGAAGAACAGCTTCTTCATGCACTACAAAGTTCAAATCTAGAATTAAGACCTAGTGATAATGGTCAACTTGTTTTTATCGATGGCGAAGATGTGACGGAAAAAATTCGTGAGCATGATGTGACAAATTCTGTTTCGATTGTTTCTAAGCATCGCAAGGTTCGAGAAGATATGGTCAATCGTCAACAAGGATTTGCTAAGCTTGGTGGAGTAGTGATGGATGGGAGGGACATTGGTACTCATGTGCTTCCTAATGCTGAAGTGAAAATATTTTTACTTGCTTCCGTTGAAGAAAGAGCTGTAAGACGCCACGAAGAAAACCTTTCAAAAGGCTTTCAGTCCGATTTAGAAAAATTAAAATCTGAAATTGCCGCTCGGGATAAATTAGATTCTGAACGTGAGGTTGCCCCATTACGAAAAGCAGAGGATGCAATCGAGATTGACACAACATCATTAAGCATCGAAGAGGTTGTTGCGAAAATTATGGATGTAGTAAAGGAAAGGATTTGAATGCCATGAACCTTTATCCCTTTGCAAGAGGATTAGTTGGAGCAATCATCAAACCACTTTACCGCATTGAGGTTTTGGGCAAGGAGAATATTCCAAAGGAAGGTGGAGTCCTAATTTGTTCTAATCATATTGACAATCTTGACCCACCTGTTGTTGGGGTTACATCACCAAGACCCATTTATTTTATGGCGAAAGCGGAATTATTTAAGGTTCCTATATTAGGTTCAATTTTACCGAATATAAATGCTTTTCCAGTTAAACGCGGAATGAGTGATCGTGAAGCACTTCGGACAGCATTAAAGGTATTAAAGGAAGGGAACGTGTTGGGAATTTTCCCTGAAGGCACTAGAAGCAAGGATGGACAGCTTGGAAAAGGGCTATCCGGGGTTGGATTCTTTGCATTACGTTCTGAATGTACTGTCGTTCCCTGCGCGATTTTAGGACCTTATAAAATATTTGGTAAATTAAGAGTGGTTTACGGTAAGCCTGTCCAAATGGAAACATTTCGTGAAGAGAGGGCTTCTGCAGATGTCGTAACCGACAAAATTATGGATTCCATAAGAGAAATACTGGAAAAATATAAATAGATTAAGAGTTTATACTTGACAAATAACCCTATTTATTAGAAGTTTAATTAAAAGAATATTTTTATAACTTTATATTATACATAAAGAGTTTTTTTGTTGGACATTGAAGGAGGTAATTGGAATGGCAGAGGATATGAATCAAGTCGAGTACAAAGAGTTGCAGGTTGGTGATGTTATCACTGGCAAGGTAACGAAGGTAGAGGAAAAACAAGTATTTGTTTCAGTTGAGAACAGTAAGCTAGATGGCATTATCCCAATTAGTGAGCTGTCCAGCCTGCATGTTGAAAAAGCAAGCGATGTTGTATCAGAAGGAGAAGAATTAGAGCTATCTGTTACAAAAGTAGAAGAAGACGCTTTAATTTTATCTAAAAAAGCTGTACTAGCTTCTAAAGCCTGGGATGAGTTAGAGCAAAAATTTAACTCTGGCGAAGTGTTTGAAGCTGTTGTAAAAGATGTAGTTAAAGGTGGACTAGTTGTTGATCTTGGTGTTCGAGGATTTATTCCAGCATCTTTAGTTGAAAATTATTATGTAGAAGACTTCTCCGATTATAAAGACAAATCGTTAACAGTTAAAGTAGTTGAACTTGATCGTGAGAAAAACAGAGTCATCTTATCTCACCGTGCTGTTGTGGAAGAAGATCAAAAAAATAAAAAGCAACAGGTCCTAGATTCACTAAGTGTAGGAGCTGTACTTGAAGGTACTGTTCAACGATTAACAGATTTCGGTGCTTTCGTCGATATCGGTGGCATTGATGGATTAGTCCATATTTCTCAGCTTTCACATGAGCATGTGTCAAAACCATCTGATGTTGTTGCAGAAGGGCAAGTAATTAAAGTTAAAGTTTTATCTGTTGATCGTGACAATGAAAGAATTTCATTGTCAGTGAAAGATACATTGCCAGGACCATGGGAAAACATCTCAGATAAGTTATCAGTTGGGAATGTAGTTGAAGGAACAGTGAGAAGACTTGTTTCTTTCGGTGCATTTGTTGAGGTATTACCTGGTGTTGAAGGACTTGTTCATATTTCACAAATTTCTTCAAAACATATCGGTACTCCTCATGAAGTATTAAAAGAAGGTCAAGCAGTAAAAGTGAAGGTTCTTGAGCTAAATGAAACTGAAAAACGTATTTCCTTAAGCATGAAAGAACTTGAAGAAAATGTGGAAGAAGATTACAGCAAATACCAACAACAAGAGGAATCATCAGGTTTCCAGCTTGGTGAAGTAATTGGCGACCAACTAAATAAATTAAAGTAATAAAGAAAAGCGCAAGCGCCTTAAGAGTGGAACATCGACTAACTACTGCCACGTCCTGTGTCAAACGTCGATGTTAGCACTTCCTCGAAAATGCAGTGCATTTTCTTCGTGCGATGTTTATGCTGTCGAGGCTTTCCTTATCCTGTGCAAGTCCGACAAGTATAAGAAAAGCCGGCGAGAAGGATACCTTTTATCCTTCTTGACGGATTAGCTAGACCAGAGAGCTGCTCAAAGCAAGGCTTTTCGCAAGATACTCACAGAAGCCTATTCAAGGTGAAAACTGGCTAGGCGCTGGAGCTAGATATAAAACAATAAGAAGGCTCTCACCCAACTAAAGTGTACCCTTTGTAAAGGACATTTTAAAAAAGCCTAGGCAGTTTTAAGAAGATGATCTCTGTATTGAACGAGGGCACTGAAAAAGTC